>JAQCEJ010000078.1 GCA_027618475.1 Planctomycetota bacterium
CGGGCTGGGCAAAGTTCTGGCCCTTTGGGCCGGAAAACAGGGGGACCACCATTTAACGGATGCACTCGTCGACTGATCCCGTTGCATCCCATGGTATCGATAATTGGCCGTTATGCTTATAATATACATGGGCATCACTTTAGTTCTTTCACCGCGTGACAGGCGGCAGTGTGACAAGTACTTCCCACGATCCTCATGTGCATAGCGACGCCTCTCAGGCCGACATCGGGATCGTCTGCGCACTGGCGATTGAAATCAATCCGTTTCTCAACCGTTGCGAGCGACCCCGCAAATATACCGGCGGCAATTTCGTGTTTCGCGGCGGCATCTACGACGGAATTCGAGTTGCAATCGTGCAGTCGGGAGTCGGATTCGCTAAAGCCCGGCAAGCGACGCAGGCGATGATCGATGCACATCGACCATCATGGATTATCTCAGCAGGGTTTTCCGGAGCGCTACAGCCGCAGATGAAAATCGGCGACATCGTCGTCGGTACGTCGCTCGTCGACACCCACGGCCAGGAATTAAAAATTGATATGCAGATGCCGGCTGACCCTGCACAAGGCTTGCACGTCGGGCGACTGGTGACCGCGGACGCGATCGTTCGCACCGTTGAAGAAAAAAAACAATTGGCGGAGAGACACCAAGGCCTCGCTGTTGATCTGGAGAGTCTGGCCGTCGCACAGGTTTGTCGGGCAGATAAGATTCCTTGCCTCGCCGTGCGGGTTATCAGCGATGATCTGTCGTCGGACCTGCCGGTCGAAGTGAATTCAGTCGTGGCAAGTACGGGAACTCGGCGATTAGGTGCCGCAATCGGTGCCATCTGGAAACGTCCCGAGAGCGTCAAGGATATGTGGCACCTTCGCGAATCGGCCACGAAGTCGGCCGAAAAACTGGCGACGTTTCTCGACGGCATCGTCATTCAACTCTATCGAGAGGCCGAAGCACGGGCCGCCTCGAACTCCAATCCCGCAACTTAAATCGCTATCCCGCACCCATCACCATCCGTGGGGTGGGACGAGATCGCTGGAGAATGTCGCCTGAATAATCGTGTCTTCCGATGCGGTCGAATCGGGATCATTCATCAGCAACACCTGCTTCAAGAGTTTTGCCGATTGGTGATCGGGATCACTCGCCAAGACCTTGTCAGCCTCTCTCCCAGCAGCGTCATAATCGCCTGCCTGAAACTCGGCATAGGCCAGTCGATAGGTTTTTTCGAGATTGGTTTCGTCTGCGTCCTGCAAACCTTTTTTGAGGGCGAGAACGGCATCGTGCCAGCGTTTTTCCTGCCCGTACACCACTCCGAGCAACCACCATGCTTCGCTGCGCCGGTCGTCAGAAAGATTAGAATCCTGCAGAGCAGCACGCAGCAAGGGAGCGGCGAGACTCGGCCTGCCCCATTGAATCTGAATTTGAGCCATCCGCAGTCGAGCGGAAGAATGGTCGGGTGCAATCTGTACCACGCGCTGATAGGAATCAAAGGCCTGCTGATAACGCTCGGTTTGCACTTCACAACTTCCCTTCAGCATCCACAGCTCAATGAATGTCGGATCCTGATTCAACCCGAGTTGAAGCGGTACAAGAGCCTCATCATATCGACCATCGTCTATCAGCGTCTGAGCCCACAATTTGTAGATGTGATGGTTTTCCGGCAGATCTTCCGCTGCCGACTGTAAGGCTGCAATTCCCAATTCTTTTTCGCCGTTCGAAAGATAACTTTTTGCGAGTTGCAGGCGGAGATCGCCGTCATCCGGGTTTTTCTGAATGGCTTCGAGGAGCATATGTTCGGCCTGACGATGGTTTCCTGATTGTTCAGCCGAACGAGCCTGCTGCGCCAGCGATCTCGATTCCATGACCTGCCGATGTGAAAAACTGCTCATCCAACTGCAACCACACACGGACCCTTGAAGAACAACACAGCTGATGAACATCCGCGCGACCACACCCTCCCCCAAGTCGCATCGAAGCAACGTTCGAATCGTGTCGGTTGATCGGCGTCGAGAACTGGTCATAACGACTCACAAAGGGGAATTTCGCCGGGAAATCCGGACGGGAACTGTACCAAACGAGCAAAAAACGCGGAATGCGAGTTTGGTCCGCCGCGCCCGCGATCCTCTCGGGAACGTGGTTCGTCCGTTCAATTCCGTCACTTCAAATGATCATAAAACGCGTCTCAGGAAGTGAGATAAGTTTTCAAGCACAGTCCCAGTAATGGTATGACCACCTGAAAAAGCGTGAAAGTCAACGGTCGTGCCGGCGTTTTGAAACTTCTCTCGCAACCATTCGGCCCCCTGATAGGGTAAAATCGGGTCTTGGGAACCATGGCTTTGGAACACCGGAAAGCCGGGCCGTGATGCCATGTTGGCCTCCCAGTCGTCGGCGTTGATCAGGCTGCCGGAGAGGATACAGAGTCCTGCTGGTGAGACGGGCCAATGGAGAGCAATTTGCGTCGAGATCATTGCCCCTTGAGAAAAACCTCCCAGAACGCACCGCGACGCTGGGAGACCGGCATCCGAAAGGATGTCAGCAACGGCGTTGGAAAGCGAATTCGCGGCGGTATCCATGCCATCGGGGCATTCACGCACGAATTCCTGCAACGCTTCCCTTGAATTCAATTTTGCCAGACGCATCATGTCTATCAACCACCAGGCCCGACTGCCTGGCATTCCCCATGCGTCGAGTTCGAGAGGCGCCTCTGGAAAAACGAATTGTGTCCCGCTTCCCCATTCGGGGTCGGCTGCGAATAATTCACCTGCCAGCGGAACAAGATCGGTACCGGGAGCTCCAAAACCATGACAGAGTACGACGACCTGGCGGGGGGGGGGAACCTCATGGTCGGCATCGAGAATATGGCAGCGCAGACCCGAGTAGTTTCGGATCGTATGTTTCAACATCAGTCAGTTTCCTTATTTCGGCGCGATGAAAAAAGTCATTCTCAAATCGTATTGAAGTCAGCATTCCCTCTGATTGAAATGTATAAAGAATAGGTGAATCGAGACAGGATAGTCTGGTCAAGTTTTGCGGAATCAGATAAATTATCATGGTAGCGCTACTCATTCGATCGATAGTTGTATCGGTCTCGAGTGGGCGTGCGATGGGCGGAGTAGCCTGAAATGAAGTGTCCATTTTGCCGGTTTGAAGAGACTAAAGTTATCGATACACGGCTCAGCGAGAGCTATGTCATTCGCCGCCGCCGCGAATGCCTGCAATGTGAGCGCCGCTTTACAACCTATGAGAAAATCGAAGAGTCTCCGGTTAAGGTCATCAAAAAGGACGGTACCCGCGTTCCTTTCGATCGTGACCGAATCACGGCGGGGTTGTCGAAGGCATGTTATAAACGACCAATCAGTCAAGCTCAGATTGAAGAGATCGTTGCCGCCGTAGAAGCTGAGATTTATGAGACGTTCGAGCGTGAAGTTCCGTCTCGCTATATCGGAGAAAAGGTCTTCAACATGTTGCGGGAGGTCGATCAGGTGGCGTTCGTGCGTTTTGCCTCGGTCTACCGTGAGTTCAAAGACGTCAACGATTTCGTCGAAGAACTCGAACCGATGCTTCGCGACTATTCTCCCAAGCCGTAGATACCCGCTCGCGCGACGGGTGATCGATGTACCAGGGCGAAGCCATAGGTCTGATAGCTACGGAAGGTGATTCCTTCTCGATTCTCTGCAATTCCAAGATTTCCTCAATTGACCTGATTGACTTTTTCTTTACACTACGTAGCGTAGCAGTATCGATGAGTCGGCATTGACGCTGCTGCATTCGTATTTCAGCCCCCGCCAATTCGCAGGCATTCCCATCAGATGGTTCATGAATTGTCGTTCGATCTGATGAGGGGGGTATCTTTTCCGGGAACGATTCGGCTGCAGTCGATGAGCCGACCGAATCCCGATGGCGGCGTACTGTCGATTCCCGGTTCTGATTCGTACCATAGAAACTCATCACGAAACTCATGAAACGCGCTGAGCTGACTCCTCAATTGATCGGAATGTTGGCAGCCGCGCGGACTGTCGCCGAAGATGTGCGTGCTCAGGCGGTATTGCTTTTGGCTGATGCGCCGTTTGATTTTGCAGAAATGCAACGACAACTGAAAAAAGTTCGTCTGGTCGTGGCAACAGACAAGCCCGACGTGCAGAATGCCGTTAAAGAAGACAACGTCGATCTGGTTCCGCTGCTCAATGAACCCGAAACCCGTCAACTGCAACTCAGCCTGGCATTACTTGAAGCGATCGCCGACGACTTGCTTCGCAGCGGCGACTGCATAGTTGCCATCTACACCCTATACGAACGTGATCGCATCGACACGATCAGCGTCATTAATCTTGCGGAACATCTGGCCCGTCTGACCGCCCGTGATCTGCAGCGCCTTGAAACTCAGGTGCCACTCGATACGCTTCGAACGGTCGTCGATCTCGCAGTTGAAATCGGCCGAGAAGGACGCGAAGGCAAGCCGGTCGGCGCTCTATTCGTGGTGGGAAACCATCGCAAGATCATGCAACTTTCACACGAACAGGTGCATGACCCGTTTCGAGGATATGGAAAAAAAGAGCGTTTGCTCCGAAGTCCCCGTGTACGCGAGAGCATTAAAGAGCTTGCTCAAATCGATGGAGCCTTTATCATTACTGCTGACGGTTACGTGCAGGCTGCAGGGCGGATCTTGGATGCTCCCGCGACCGGATTGACACTTTCTAAGGGTCTTGGGGCTCGGCATTGGGCGGCTGCAGCCATCTCTAAAGTCGCAAACTGTATCGCTGTCGCGATTTCCGAATCGACAGGGACGGTGCGTATTTTTCAGGATGGCATCGTTGTGCTTCGTATTGAACCGATGGATCGAGCGATGAAATGGTTTGATTTCGACACCGAACCCCCTGGTGGGTCGGATTAATTCCCACGATGCCAGTCTGTAAGAATCCAAATCCGTGACTCCTTTGAGTCGGTCGCAGATTCATCTTCCCCTGTCGTGCGAAATTCGCTACAGTTCGTCCCCCTTGCTTTCATTCACCTCTCGAAATTCCTACCTCTTTCCTTCTCAGGCTCGTATTTTTCGACGCGATGTCAGACTTCGTCTGCCTTCAATCATGCCTCCCCAAACCTGCCCTGATTTTCACATTATTGCACGCTGAATGACTCGTCCCGTCGTGTCGAGTTCAATCTCATCGCCTCCTCCCCAATTCCAGCGATTCCACCGCATGATACACGAATCAAAAACATGCCGCGAAATCGGCTCGAACGCCGGTCTGTTCTCGTATCGAAACAGGGGATCGGTACGTCGTAACCATTTCGGGAATCTCGGGTCCTCACTATTAGCCTCGATGTTGCTTCTGGTCGGCAGCTGGGATGAATTCTCGGATTTCAGTACCGTCTTGGCACAGGAGTGGAAGCCTATAAATTCGGTGACTCGCCCTCAATTTGTCGATGATACGCATCCGTCGGGACCAGGTTTTCCCGAACAGGAAATGTCAGAAACCGATGAATTTTTTGAAGACTCCGACCATCGATGGGTCTCGCATCCCAACGGCTCTTCAACGCATTTGGCCGATCCTCCACCACCTGCATCTGTGAATTCGTATGCTCCCCAGCACCCGGCTTATTATCCCTCGGAATACCATTCGTCTCACGGACCTGATCCCCGCTTCGATTCGTACGACGCCGGAAAACGCCGTCTGCTTCAGGGACGACGACCACGAAATTTAAGTGAACAGCGACAGAAGCGACAACGCCCGAGCGCACGGCAGAGATCGGAACATGTCCCCAGAAAATATCAGTACGACGTCGATCCGTTTTTGAATTCATCCAGCAACAATTCGTTTGCTGATTCGTACGAACAACCAGGATCGTATTACGACGACCAGGAATATTTTACCGGCGATTCACTCGACGGGACTTACTGTGACTCATGTCAAGAAGTCATCGATGAGGGTTGGATGTGGCAACTCATGCCGGATTCGCTTTTGTATAAGTCGTACATGGCGGGACCAAAGGAGTCGCGGCTCGGGACGGCATTGGTTTACGACGGATCGATGGACCGCTGGGTGATGGATACAACGCTCGGTGGTCGTGTGGGGCTCATCCGATACGGCTCGGTCGACGATCTTCCCGCCGAGGGTTGGCAACTCGATCTTGAAGGGGCGGCCTTTCCCCGCTTCAACGCCGATCACAATTTCGATCTGCAATCGGCTGACGTCAAGTTCGCCATACCGTTAACGTGGTCCAAGGGACCATACCAGGCGAAGTTCGCCTACTCGCACATCAGCTCGCATTATGGCGATGATTACATGTTTCTCAATCCCGGTTTGACGCCGTCGAATTATGTTAAAAATTCGATGGTCTTCGGGCTGGGGTATTTTCTCACCGATCACTTCCGGGTCTATGGAGAAGCAGATTACGCATTCTCACGCAGCGGCGGGGCAGAGGAATGGCAGTTTCAATTCGGAACCGATTACATTCCTGTGGTACTTGGATCCGGCGGCGCACCGTTTTTTGCCTGCAACACGATTTTTCGTGAAGAAAACAATTTTGGCGGAGCAATCAATATCTTGACGGGCTGGGCATGGCACGGAACACGAACCGACCATCTTATTCGCGCCGGCGTGCAATATTACAATGGCAAAAGCAGCCAACTCTCATTCTTCCGTACGCACGATCGACTGATTGGATTTGGCTTGTGGTACGATTTCTAATCGTAACTCACGACAAGCCGTTTCATAACCCTCGGGATGGCGGAGTTCTCGCTGTCATTTGAGCGATTATTCCGTCGCCGACCGGGGTATGCAACCCGTTCTAGAACTCTCATTTCGCCGGAACATTGGGTGGAATCGCACCGGCCGCTCCTGGCGGAGCAGCCCCCGCCGGCAAAGCTGCGGGAGTAGCACCGGGAACACCGGCCGGTCCCGGTGGAACGGCTCCAGCCCCTGCGGGAACTCCTCCGGGTTGGCCGGGAATGGCTCCAGCCGGTCCAGGCGGAACTGCAGCCGGACTGGCACCTGGTACGCCAGGCGGCACCCCGGCAGCCCCGGGCGGAATTGCTCCAGCTGGACCGGGCGGCATCGCTCCGGCTGGCCCCGGAAATCCACCAGGAACTTGAGCCGGATTTGTGCCGGCTGCACCGGGGACTCCAGGTACTCCGGCGGGCATCTGTCCGGTACCAGCACTCCCAGGAAAAGCCCCCGCAGCGCCTGCTCCTGCTGGATATCCAGCCCCCGGACCACTGGGGGTACTCGATGGCAGTCCCATGCCGCTCAGGCCACCCATGCCACTCATATCAGGCATGTTCGCCACAAGTTCCTGAATGGTCGGACCAATCGACCCGGGAATTGTCATTTCCATCGTATAGTAACTGCCACTTTTTGATCCGCTCATGCTGTCAATTGTCTGTTCGGCAATGGAGATCAGTTTCTCGGCGCTAGGCTTAATGTTGGGAGCCATCATCGCCAGCATGGCACTTTGCTCATTGAGCATTGTTTTGAGTTGCGTGATCTGATCGTGTGCTTGTTTTCTCTCAGCCTCCAAACCACGCTGTGCCGAAGATGCCGCCGATCGGCTTTCGAGCGAGTACCAGATTTCAAGATCCACGTCGGAGTTGAAGTCAATACCCCCTCCCATACCAATCGTAAACTCCAGGATGTTCTTGTCGACTCCATCAGGTAACGGTGCTGTTGCCGCCTGGTTTTTGAAGACCTGTCGATCTCGCGGCACCGTTGCGAACAGAAGTTGCATGTCCGGATTTATAAAATCGAACTCCGGTCGACGCACTTGAACAGGGCCGGCGTCGTACGCCGATTTCACAGTTTCTTCCGGCCCGATGATGACCAAGGTGTCGGTAGCAAACAGCGCTGCGATCATTTCTGTCTGTCCTGGCGACACGGGACGACGTAACAAACTGCGTCCGTTGTGCCGCATCAGCGTCGCTTGCTGATCATCAGCGTTTATCAAAGACTGGGGATCGATCGTTCTTGTAAGGCGGACCACGCCGATACCGTTTGTGAAATTCGAGGCACCGCTCCCTATCAGTGAATTCATTCCTCCCATCCCTGTGGGCATTCCTGGAAATCCATTATTCACGCCTCCGTCGTCGCTGCGGACCCCCATCGTGATGCTCTCCACATCTGCAAGATCGATACCAAGCGTCTTGGAGAATTCATCGAGGCCTTCTTTTACCTTTTCATGCTGCATCATGGGACTCAAAATCGGGGCTTGCGCAATCTCCGCCACATTGATTTTCACCAGCGTATCCATGTCGGCAGGAAGGTACGACAGGTCGACTCTGTTACTCGCACTCGACGTTCCGGTAAAAAGATAGGCGCCTCCCCCGAGGAGCAGGAGCAACAATAAAATTCCTCCGCCAATCATGACCGGCTGTTGCCAATCGACCGAGGATTTTCTGCGTTTCTTTTTTTTGTTCGACGATGACTTTTTCTTCTTCGACTTCGCGGGAACATCATCGTCAAGTGCATCGTCGTTCCGCGAACGAGAACGAGAGCTTGGTGCGGCATCGAAATCATCCAGAAAATCGAGAGGATCGTCTTCAACCGCATTGCTGGGAACTTCAACCAGAAACGGGACTTCGCACTTCGGGCATTTGATTCGTTTTCCAACAGCCCGTCGGTCTTTGAGTCGCAGCTTGGTCTCACACTCCGGGCAGGAAACGGTTATCACGTCACTCATTAGACATTCCGTAAGTAGAGTTCGCGGACTCGAACAATCGCTCAAGCCTGAATGGATACATTCAATTCAATGACGGTGGAAAGATGAAGAACTTGATTGTCGAACCAACTTGATGATATCCCATTCGTCAGTGGGGCTCAATCAGTTTCCTTTGCAATCCTAATAATACCTCCGAATTGTGGAGACGTCATTCGCCTAAACGTCTGTTACGAAGAGAGTCGCGAAGCCAGGCCGAACGCATTTTCGCTATTCGCCGAATCATGAAATCAATACCAAAAAAAACGGGTACTTGCCCCATCAGGAACAAGTACCCGTCAGCACTCAAGTCACACGTCAGAGAGAACACAAACAGTCAAGGCAGTTTCATCAGCAGTGGAGAATCCGCGACAAACAGGTTCATCGCCAATGAGCCGACAATCCGTTGGAAAAGATGTGGACGTCTTTCCGCCGCCGGCCAGGTTTCAAAACACCATTTCTATCGGAAGATTCATTTCATCGTTGCGCATCATCGACGCACAAAGGATACAATTCTTCGAAAGTCAGCGATGCCTTCTACAAGCCGTTTCATTACCCTCTGGACGGCGGAGTTCTCGTCGTCATTTGAACGATCATTCCGTCGCCAACCGGGTTATGAAACCAGTTCTAGAAACTTTGAATCGCATTTCCAGCGGTCTTTGCGGCAGGTGAATCAGGCGTTACGGAGGGTTGCCCCTCAACAGGTTCGATGGTTTCGATCTGATGATTCATGCCGAATCCCGTCGTACCGCAATTTTGGCCTTGCGGACAATAACGGTAGTGGAAATTTCCAGGCCACGGTGTGGGGGGATACAGATGCGGCTGATCTCTCCACTGTGGAACGTGCTGATAGGTATAGCCAAGTTGAGTCGTATCGGTCGCCGTGTAAATAATTGGATAGTTGGCGGGAGCCGATGAACCGTTTGCAGCAGCGCCCGATCCGGTGTCTCCATAAAATCGGGTATATCCAATCGGCATTCGGCGGACGGGCACTTTATAGGGGCGAGCCCAGCCATGATCGGGTGAAACTGTGCAATATCCGTTGCACAACAACCAGCGAAACGGACCGACCTGACGGCTGCCAAACCACCACGGTTGTGTATTGCAGAAACCACATCCCATTCCCCCGCAGTGTCCGCAACCGTGTCGAAGGCGGCGTCCGCGACAGGCATCGTCACATTCGACGATTTCGGATTCGACGACATCCACTTTATCTGCGGTATCTTGATGACCAGGATCCGCGACGGCATCGTCGTGAAAACGCGTCTGCTGAATGGTGTTCAAGGGGGCTTGGCTGCGAATGCGAGCGATTCCGGGAGCCTGCAGATCGCCGGCCTGAGCGCTTGCGAGCGCGACGAGCGAGGCGGCTAGCGCCCAGCTCATGGTTATTTGATATCGCCTGAGTTCCATAATGGTATTCCTCATATCGATGAGATTGTGAGAGATCGTCAATTTCGTCCTTGATTGACCATCCCAATGGTATTTCACGTTTTCTGTTATCGCTCAAACGACTCTATTTACCGGCGTCTTGATTTGAAGACGTGAACCGTCGATCGAGTTTCAACAGCCAGATATTTCTTGTTTCAATACTCTGTCAGGTGTCAAGCACACGAAGTCCATCGCAAGCAATACGTTGGTGAATGCTGACATTACATTCGTAGATTATTATTGCCGGTGTGGACATCACCAGTCTTGTGTCGTGTCATTCGCACCAACAGTCTCTACACTTCGCCCACGGATATTCGATTAATGGGAAGGAATCGGTCCCATATGCGAAATCGGCGTCAGACGGCTGGAAGGTAATCCCCAACTGTAGTTGTACGTGTGCCCGACGTTCGGGGCCAAAGGGACTGCCATCGGCGTTCCCGATCCCTGGGCCGAGAAGACCCCACCGTCGCGAGGATCGGCATAATTGGGATCGACGGCATACACCATGCGATATCGTCCAGCAATCGGGCAGCCCGATCCGCAACATCCTGTCGGAATGAAATACCCGAATTTGCAACGCATGTGATCCCGAATCTGGCAGTTCAGAAACATGTTGCGATTACGATAGGCGGCATTCTGGTTTGCCCACCAGCATTGACGACGGTAACGAGCATATTCGATACCCTCTTCGTTGGTTAAGCGACGAGAATAGTGCAACGACAACTGATCGTCCCACCATTGCGACATTCGACTGTGCCCTGCACAATTTCCGCTGGCAACGTTACTGTCGCTGCAGTCGGTGATTGTCGATTCGCTGATGCTCGTGGAGTTGACATCGCCAATGGAGTCATCGTTCGCACGAATAACAACGTGTGATTTCTCTGACCTGTCTGAAATTCGGACCACACCGGCTGCATCATCGGCCCGAGCGGTCGAACCTAAGGCAACACACGCGATCCAGGTCGCGGCGAATGCCATCTTGTGATAATGAATATGGGTCATGATATTGTCCTGAACGGAAAGTTGAATGTTTGGTTTTTCCCGGTGCGCCTCGGTCGATGAGGCTCCAGGTACAAGGTCGTACAGCGTATCCTGATCGGCGAGCCTCCCATAAAGGGGAAGGCCGTCTGCCGATGATGGCATTCGAAGCTGCGATTGCCTCGAATACCGTCATCTGACTGTTGACGTCGTACCGAGCCAGATCGCTTGCATCCTCCCAGACGAATTCATTCGCAACGCGACGCAAGAATCGACTGGGGATCGATTACCAAAGGGATCGTATTGGCTTAAGCCGCCGTCCCGCGCGATTACCGAATCGCGGGGGGAACGAACGGTTGGCGCCAGGGGTATTTCGTTTTGTACTGCACCGAAACCTCTGTTCCCCGCAGTTCCCACACGTCGTGTGAGCGGACGCCCCAAGGTGTCCAGAGCCACGATCCACGAACCTTGAAGTAGAACGGTGGATACATCGCTTTGTATTTGTGCGGGTACAATGTTTCGTGCGGTGCCAGCGCGGGATTCGTAATCAATGTACCACCGATTTGCGGCGGTACGTTAGGAATCGGGCTGGGATACAACGGGGCACTCAAGACAGGATAGGCCCCACCATTCGCAGGTTGTGCATTTACCGGAGTGTTGTTTTCAGACGAAGCCTGAGGCTCCGTTGTGCGCGAAATCGTTCGTACCGGCTGACGGACCATGCGCATCGGTTTGGCATTCGGCGTGGGAAACGCCTGCGGGCGCACAGATCGAAACTGATCCTGAGCAAATGCCGACGACCAGGTGGCCGAGACAAGTAAAGTACACCAGACTATTTTGAAGACCGTTTGGGTCATAATCTCCCTCCTTGGAAATCGGTTTCTCACCGGTGGAGTGTGACACCGGGAACATCCTTTTCCGGGTTGACTTCCGTGACAATGTAACGTGAGGCAGTACAAGAATTCGGCCAATATCAATCGTTCTCATGAGTCGTGATATGCGTGAAATAACGATTCGCAGAATTTTTCCGAATCTCTTTGACAAACACGGTTTATGACTGGCCATGCAATTGCATTAACCGCTACAACATCTACAATACGCACGCTCGGAGTATCGAGCAGGACCAGTACATTCGGAATATTGTGACACCACAAGGAAGCTGATTTCACGCCATGGCGAAGAAGGATCAAACAGGCGCCGGTGACGATCACATCGAATACGTTTCGATCGATCAGGAGACGCGTCGGCGATATCTCAATTACGCACTCTCAGTCATTTCGTCCCGAGCACTCCCCGATGTCCGCGATGGTCTCAAGCCGGTGCAGCGACGCATTCTGTATGTGATGCATCAGGAACTCGGCCTGATGTTCAACAGCAAGACGAGAAAATGCGCAAAGATTACCGGTGATACCACCGGAAACTATCACCCGCACGGACAGGTCGCCGTTTACGAAGCCCTCGTTCGTATGGCCCAGGATTTTACCCTTCGTTATCCCGTGGTATATGGACAGGGAAACTTCGGTTCGGTGATGGGGCTTCCGCAGGCCGCCGAACGTTATACCGAAGCCAAATTGACGGCGATCGCCGAACAGCTCATGGAGGAACTGCGGTACCAGACTGTCGACATGCGTCCAAATTACGACGCCACGCGCGAAGAACCGGTCGTGTTGCCGGCCCGCTATCCCAATTTGCTGGTCAATGGCAGTCAAGGGATCGCCGTTGGTATGGCGACCAGTATTCCGCCTCACAATCTTACCGAAGTGATCAAGGCGTGCGTGCACCTGATCGCGAGTCCCGACTCCACCGTTGCTCAGGTGATGAAGTACGTCAAAGGCCCCGATTTTCCGCTGGGGGGCCGCATTGTCTCCGATCGGAAAAGTTTGAGAAAATCGTATGAGGAAGGCAAGGGTTCAATCAAACTCCGCGGCGAATGGAAATTCGACCGCGATCGCCGAGGTGAGATCAACAACCGCGTCATCATATTCAGCGTTCCCTACGGAGTAGAGACCGGTCCGCTGCTCTCGACGATCGGTGAAATCGTCGTGTCACGAAAACTCCCACAACTTCTCGATGTTGCGGATGAGACCGACGAGAAAAATGGCTTGCGCATTGTCCTCGAAATCAAGCCGGGAGCCGATCCCGAAGCGGTCATGGCTTATCTCTACAAGCATACGCCGCTCGAACAGAACATCCCGATGAATCTCACGAGCCTGATCACCGGCGAACACGGCGAGATTGTCCCCGCGCGGCTCAGCCTCGTCGAAATGCTGCAGCATTTCCTCAAATTTCGCTTTGAAACCGTTCGGCGACGGTTTGAATACCAGTTGAAGATTCTGCTCAAGCGCATTCATATTCTCGAAGGCTTCGCCATCGTCTTCGAAGGACTCGACAAAGCGCTGCGCATCATCCGCGCCAGCGATGGCCGCAGGGATGCCGCCGAGAAGTTGATGAAAGTCTTCCCGCTCGATGAAGAGCAGACGTTCGCGATTCTCGATATGGCCCTCTACAAAATTTCGCAGCTTGAGATCGATAATATCATCGAAGAGCTGGAAGAAAAGCGGGCCGAGGCCAAGAAAATTCAAACGATACTCGCCTCCGACAAGAAACTCTGGAGTGTCGTGAAATCCGAACTCGAAGAAATCGCCGAGAAATTCGGCGACAAACGCCGTACCAGCGTCGGATCATCGGATGAGATCGCCGAATACGACCCCGAAGCGTATATTGTCCGCGAAAACACGAACGTTGTCATCACGACGGACGGCTGGATCAAACGTGTCGGACGATTACAAAATGTAGAAACGACCCGAGTCCGCGAAGGAGACAAGGTTCTCGAAGTCGTTCCTGGCAGTACGCTCGATCATGTCGTTTTCTTCAGTAGCGACGGCATCGCTTATACCTTACGGATGGATCAGGTTCCCCCCTCCTCCGGTTACGGAGAGCCGCTCTCCAAGCATTTTCGTCTGGGTGACGGTGCTTCGATTGTAGCGGCCATCTCCACCGATCCCCGATTTACTCCCGAAGACAAAACAAAAAAGTCGCTCCCTGTTCCCCTACCGTTTTTGCTTGTCGCCACGGCTCGCGGACAGGCGATGCGAATTTCGTTCAGTCCGTTTCGCGTGGCGTCAACCAAAGCGGGTCGCAAATTCTGCCGCCTCTCGACCGGAGACAAGGTCGTGGGAGTCGAGATGATCTCGGATGCCACATCGATTTTTCTGGCATCGCATCACGCCCGAATTCTGCATTGCTCACTCGACGATATTCCCATACTCTCCGGAGTGGGAAAGGGGCTCCGTGGGATCAAACTCGCGACGGATGACGAACTTCTCGGGTTCTCCCTCATGAGTCGGCCCAGCGATTGCCTTCGCGTCCGCACCAGCGGTGACAAAACATTGACATTCGGCCAACTGAAATATGGCATGACCTCTCGCGGCGGAAAGGGAGTCAAAACCAGTCATCGCAGCACCTTTGAAGAACTCATTCGTCCCGAGATCCAACTCGTCGACTGGACTGCCATAGAGGAGGGGACGTAGTCAAGAGTCGAGAGACCAGAAAAAACATGAATGACGAATGTCGAAATCCGAATGTCGAATCAATGACGAAGTCCGAATGCTTAAATGGCTTCGCAATGCTCTCGTCGTCACGCCCAAGAAGACGTTTCGACATTCGTCATTTGGTCATTCGGATTTGATTCGACATTCGGATTTCGACATTCGACAATTACAATATCTTGCGAACCATCACATTGAGACGAAACACGCACCCCATGGCCACGGCTGACACTAAAAAATACACGGCGCGAGACATTGAAGTTCTTGAAGGACTCGACCCGGTTCGTAAACGCCCCTCGATGTACATCGGAGGTGTCGATACCCGCGGGTTGCATCACCTCATCTGGGAGATCGTCGATAACTCGGTCGACGAGTTTCTTGCCGGCGAGGCCGACAAGATTGTGGTCACTCTTCATAAAGATGGCTGCTCGATGACCGTCTCCGATAACG
Organism: Planctomycetota bacterium; assembly: GCA_027618475.1. Lineage (GTDB taxonomy): Bacteria > Planctomycetota > Planctomycetia > Planctomycetales > Planctomycetaceae > JAQCEJ01. Next base: position 15,081 of record JAQCEJ010000078.1, read on the forward strand.
GCCGTGGCATTCCCGTCGATAAACACCCTAAAACGAAAACCTCCGCTCTCGAAGTCATTCTCACCACGTTGCATGCCGGCGGCAAATTCTCAGAGAAAAACTACGTCCGTAGCGGAGGACTTCACGGGGTCGGTTCGTCGGTGGTGAATGCCCTTTCAAGCGAGCTTGTCGCCACCGTCCACCGGGACGGATTCGAATGGACGCAGCGTTACAAGCGGGGACGAGCGACCACACCGGTTCAAAAGCAAAAACCGACCCGGCTTCACGGAACCTCGATCTTCTTCCGTCCTGACGAAGAGATTTTTCGACGTATCAACTTCAACACCGACACAATTCGCCAGCACCTCGAAGATGTCTCGTACATCCACGCGGGGCTGCACATCATTTATAAAGACGAAGTCAAACACGAAACGCACGACCTCAAGCATCCTGACGGAATCGTCGCGTTTCTCGAAAAAATCACGCTCGAACAGCAGAAGAAGCAATCGCACGAGCAGCTGTGTGCGCTGTCGAAAGACGAAGGAAAAATTCGCGTCGAAGCCGTCTTCCGATGGACCGACGCCACCGATGAAAACGTTCGCAGCTATGTCAACGGAATCCGCACGTATGCAGGGGGCACCCATGAAAACGGGTTCAAAAGCGGCCTGTCGAAAGCCGTCAAGAATTACATGGAGGTCCACAACATCAAACCCAAGGGGGTGACGATTACGACGGATGACATCCGTGAAGGAATCGTCGCCATCGTCTCGGTCTTCCATAACGATCCGATGTTTCAGGGGCAGACTAAGGACAGGCTCAACAACCCCGAGATGACGGCAATGGTCGACGGTTTCGTCCGTCCCGGCCTCGAAACCTGGCTCAATAATAACCCAAGCATCGCGGATGCGATTATCGGCCGTATCGTAATGGCCTCGCGTGCCCGGCAGGCGAGCCGTGAAGCAGCCAGCGATGTCCGCCGCAAATCGCCAACGTCGCGAAAAAGCAATCTTCCCGGAAAGCTGCTCGATTGCCGTTCGAACAAACCCGACGAAACCGAACTCTTTATCGTCGAAGGAGAATCGGCCGGGGGGACCGCAGCGATGGGGCGCAACAGCAAATTTCAAGCGGTCCTGCCACTCAAGGGAAAAATTCTCAATACCGAATCGCTGACGACCTCGAAAGCGTTGCAGAATCAGGAAATCAAAGACCTCGTCGATACGCTCGGCACCGATATCGGCAGCAACTTCGACATCCACAAGCTCCGTTACGGCCGCGTGATTCTGCTGATGGACGCCGACAGCGACGGCTACCATATCAGCACGCTGCTCTTGGCATTTTTCTTCCGGCACATGCTGGAAATGATCCGCCAGGGAAAACTCTTTCTCGGCCAGCCCCCGCTGTACCGCATCGCCGTCGGGAAAGAGACGTACTACGCACAGGACGACATCCACAAAGAGGAAATCCTCGCGAGCCTGCCGGCGAACCGCAAGGTCGAAATTTTTCGGTTCAAAGGCTTAGGCGAGATGGATGCCAAGCAGCTCAAAGAAACGACGCTCGACCCAACTGTCCGCACGCTGTTGAGAGTCGACATCGACAGCCAGATCATCGCCGACCAGACCTTCACGCAGCTACTCGGCAAAGACGCCAGCGAACGCTACCGCATCATCATGGAAGAAGCCAACCAGGCGGATGATCTGGATGTGTGAGTCGGGGTTCGCAATCGCGAATGTCACTCCATGACCGTTTCGGATACTCGTACTCTACGTCTGCTCTTTCATCGCATCAAACCCGAGGTAAAACACCATCGCGGCGGAGAGCAGGAACATGATGTCCATCACCATCTGGCCCGAAAAAGGGATGCCGAAGGCCATGTCGAGAACGCTGGCAGCTGCTACAACTCCGGCGGCTACCATCGAGCCGAAAATCATTTGTTTTGGTGCCAGCGCCATCGCGTCAGTTCTCCCCATTCTTTCTACAAGACGTATTCAAATCCTCGGAACAGCACGTATTCCACGGCCATTCTGCGCCTCTTTCATCGTCGATCAGATCATGAAGCTGATTGACGAACTCTCAACGGGACGTAGTGTCACGCCAGATTGCCAGCATATCCGCAACATCGAATGAACTCAACACCGAATTCGGAGGCTTGAACCTACAGATCGACGTCTTACATTTGATAATAAGTATAATACGTCTTCTGTTGAGTTGAACAGCCGAAGTCTTGCCGACTGTAGCGACTTTAAGGAAAGTTTGTGACCCACGGTTCGAGTGATCTGTTCGCGGCGAACCGTCGATTACGTTCTGGGAACCGAACAAAGTTCAACAACGTAGTTGTCGGGGTCGCAGATGAAAACCTGCACCGCCCCATCGGGACGCTCTTTCGGGCCCGAGATGATTTCATAGCCTCGGTCGCGAAGTATGGTCGCCACCTCGTGGGCATCGGCGACTTCAAAGGCAAAGTGATGCGTACGGTTGCCGACCCGGCCTTCGGGCTTCGGCTGTCCGGCTGGGCCGGAATCATCGTTTTCGACGATGATATGAATCTGCTGACCCCCAGCCTGAAACCATGCTCCTGGAAACGAAAAATTCGGTCGAGGAACTTCTTCGAGGCCCAGCAAATCGAGGTAAAATTTGCGGGTCTCTTCGATATCCTTGACAACCAGCGTGACGTGATCGAGATTCTGCACACGAATCGGGGCGGCCAGATGACGCATCGTTTGCTCCTGTTGTAACATCGTTTCCACCGCCTCTCTTCCGGTCATGCCGGGTTCGATGCCGAGCGACTTCGCCTGCGGCGTAACGTCGACAATTTTGGCTTCGTACAAATCTTCGGGGGTAACCAGCGGGTGTGACGGTGTTCCCCGCGCGATGGCAATCGCCTGCCCGAACTTGCCGGCAGTGGGAATGTCGTAGATGCCGCACCCGACCAGCCCGACCTTAGTTATGATGGCACAATACTGCCCTTTGTACCAGCGATGGCTGATCCCGATCGCCTCGCCGTGGTCGAACGAGAGCGGCTTTTGATCGCAGGCGGGGAGCGAGTTGATTTGAGATTCCGTCATGACGAATACCCTTACGCAAATCGATCGGGTGGCTGGGGCGTCTGTTGGCCGTTCGATTATGGAACAACGCTGAAGTCACAAAAAACGAATGCTAACAAAAAACGCCCATGGCCCCAGTCGTAATGAGGGGACATCGATGGCTCCTTCGGCGGGTGGCTGGGGCGCATGTTGCCCTTTCGATCATGGAACAACCCTCAAGTCACTAAAGACGAATGTTAACAGTCAACGTTCACGGCCCCAGTCAAAATAGGGGGACATCGATGGCTCCTTCAACTGGGGCCATCGACGCGTACTCCGGGATGGTCGTCCAATGCTTATAGATAATTTTTTGATGGTTGCAACGTTAATAGGCGCCCCAGCCACTCGATTTGTGTGACACATTATAACCGAATTTCGTGATGACTCATCCGTTCGCAACCTGTGGCGGTGATACGAAAATTGTGTTCGACGCGGACGCCGCCGATTCCTTCGATGTAACTTCCTGGTTCGAGCGTGACGACGTCGTTTTCGAGTAGAATGTCGTCGTTATCACGGACGAGAATCGGATCTTCGGGATGCCCTAAACCGATGCCGTGGCCGGCGTGATGCGGGATGCCGTTGGGATACCCCCCCTCCATCAGTGGTTTCGACGCCGCTTGCCAGGCTTCTTTCGCGGTGATCCCCGCGCGCAGCGCTCGTTCGCCGGTTTCCAATCCTGCGGCACACAGCGAAAACAATTTCCGCTGTGCATCGGAGGGATTGCCGACGGCGTATGTGTTGGTGAAATCGCTGCGGTAGCCGTCCATCACGACGGAGTAATCGAGAACGAAGAGTTCTCCTTCCCGCAGCACATGCTTTGTCGGCAGACCACCTTGCTTGGGAGTCTCGGGCGAGTTTGCACGAAAGTCTCCATAGATCACAACCGGACGTTGTGCGGCTTCGAGCACGGCTTGATGTACCGCCGCGAAGATGTCGAACTCGCTGATTCCGGCGGCAATCACTTCGCGCGCCCGGCGATGCCCGGCCTCGGTCGCCTTCATGCATTTGTCGAGTAGTGCGAGTTCATCGGGTTCCTTTTGACGGCGCAGCCGGCGGATGAGCGTGCCGAGCGTCATCTCGACGGAGTCCACGTCAGTCGAACATCTCGCTGTTGATTGTGCGCCGTTCAACAATTCTGATGCCAATAACGACGTCGATTCGGCTTCGAGAAAACAATGCGAAACATCGACTCGTTCGACAGCGACTTTCAGCGCATCGAACAACACGTGGTCGCGATTTTTCACGGCGTGGCGATGGTCGTACCACGTCTTATTGATCACGCTGTCGACGAACGGATCGCCGACCGATGTCGACTTCAGCGAGAAATTATCGCCGAGCAGCGTTGTCTGGCCGTCGCGTTCCAGCAACAGCCAGGCCCGTTCTTTATCCGAGAAGTTGTATGGGGGAATCCAGAAATTCGCGAAGTAATGGACATGCCGCGGATCGGTCACCAGCACCCATTCGATCGCATCGGGTAGCGCCTGCCACAATCGCGCCCGTCGTGCCTGACATCCGGCTTGCGTGAGCATGTTGTATTCCTCACAGTTCCTGTTTTACCCTCTCCCACCGGGAGAGGGTGGCCGCCTTGCGGCCGGGTGAGGGGCCACCATTGACGTTCGATCGCAGGAAATAATGAACCAGACATCGAACATCGGTTTTTGAGTCCATTACCATTCACACATGATCCACCCCTCAACCCTCTGCTGCGCAGCCGACCTATTCCAAAAGGGAGAGGTAAAATCCAACTGTTACTCCAGTCCCTTCGACGCCAGCCAGCGTTCGGCATCGAGGGCCGCCATGCAACCTGTGCCAGCTGCGGTGATCGCCTGACGGTAATAATCGTCGGCGACGTCTCCCGCGGCGAAAATCCCCTCAACGCTGGTGTAGGTTCGCTGTGGCGTCGTCCAGACGAGATAACCCTTCGAGTTGGTTTCAAGCTGCCCTTTGAGAAAATCGGTGTTCGGCGTATGTCCGATCGCCGCGAAGTAACCGGTGATCGGCAACTCTTCTTTTTTCGAAGCATCGTCGACGTGTTGAATCCGCACGCCGGTGACCCCTTTTTCGTCGTTGCCGAGCACTTCATCGACGACCGAATTCCATTTGACTTCGATCTTGGGATTCGCCAGTGCCCGCTCGGCCATGATCTTGCTGGCACGAAATTCCTCTCGACGATGGATGATGAAAACCTTCGAGGCGAACTTGGTGAGGAACGTCGCCTCTTCCATCGCACTATCACCGCCGCCGATGACGGCGAGCGGCTGATTACGAAATCGAGGCAGAGCACCGTCGCAGACCGCACAGGCCGAGACGCCGGCGTTCTTGTAAGTCTCTTCGGAGGGAAGTCCCAGATAGTTAGCCCGTGCGCCGGTTGCGACGATTACGGAGTGGGCTTCATACTTTTCGCCCGACAACGTCGTCAGCACGAACGGTTGCTTCGAGCAATCGACGTCGACGATGTCGTCGGTGTTGATCCGCGTGCCGAAATTCACGGCCTGTTGCCGCATCAATTCCATCAGTTCGGGACCGCTGACGCCGTGGCCGGAGTGGTCGTTCATGTAACCGCGGCGGGATTTATCGATCGAATTATCGAGATACGTGGCCATATTGCCGGCGGGAAAACCGGGATAGTTTTCGACTTCGGTCGTAAGCGCCAACTGCCCGAGCGGTAACGTCCCCTTTAAGCGGTTGTCTTCCGTAATCGCACCTTCGAACACAAGCGGTTTCAAATCGGCACGCGCCGTATAAATGGCAGCGGCCCATCCCGAGGGGCCCGAGCCGATGATGATTACTTTTTCCGTCACGTTCTTTCTCCTTGAACGATGATTTTTATGCTGTTGCCATGCCGCTACGCACGATAACGAAGCGAGAAATTCGCCGCAACCAAGAACTCAAACGAAATGACAGGCGGCAACAGATCTGAGCGGCGGGGTTTATCCCCGCCGTCTTCTACAGGCGAGGCGAGTCGATGCAGACGGCGGGGGTGAACCCCGCCGCTCTTTGGGGGAGCGTTGGACGCATGCTTCAGTCGTTCGACTCGTCGGGAACGATCGGTTTCGTACAGTCGATTCCGAGCGAAGCAACGCCGGAAATCGCATACGCCGCAGCGCAGACGATGAACAGGCCGTTCCAGCTGAAATGTTCGACGATGGCGTTGAGCAGCATGGGAGAAACCGCCGCCCCGAAATTGCCCCACATATTGCCGAACCCGAGCACCGAACCGACATGCCGGCCGCCGACGTCCTGACAGAAGGCCCAGATACCGGCGATGCCGAGGTCGGTCGAGAACGCAACACAGGCCATCGCGATGGTGACGGCCCAGGGGGAATCGAGCCAGATGCACGAGAGAAACGCCACCGTCGCGAAAATCTTGTTGACGGTGATCGGAATCCCCCGACCCCAGCGCAGCCCGATTTTTCGCGTGAGAGAATCGGTCCACAGACCGCCGAGGAACAACCCCGCCATGCCGCACCACATCGGCAGGCTCGACATCAGCGACCGCTGTTCGATGGGAACGTGATGTACCTCGGCGAGATATCGCGGAAACCAGGTGACAATGAATAACCAGCCGACGTTGATCATAAACTGGCTGAGCGAACTGCACCAGATGCTCGTGCTGCGCAGCAGATATCGCCAGGGAATTGCCGTCGTTTTTTTTCGCGGTGTCTCGCTAGAAGCAGCCAGCGTTTCATTCCCGGGGATAACGCCTTTGATCAATCGGCGTTCGGCGTCGTTGCACGATGGATGTTGGTCGGGATTATCGCGGTAGACGAACCACACGGCTCCAGCGACAAGCACCCCCACGAGCCCGTAGGTGATCATGACGGGACGCCAGCCGTGAACGTACAATTTGCCGAGCGAATCGGGAAAGACCGCTTCGGCGACGAGCCGATTGCGACGGGTCAGTTCTTCGCCGGTCAGCGTGCGGCCGCTCTTATTCTCGATCAGGTAATTCGCTTCACGCGAAAACGTTAACTCTCGATAGGCGGCCTTATTATAAAAATCGTCGCGTTGAATCAGATCGTTCATCAGCGATAATAATGACGATTGCTGCTCATCGCTGATCGACTCGACCACACGGCTGGCGTTCGCGGGACTCTCCGGAATCGGAATCTGGGCGATGCCTTCGACAATCGCCCTTTCATCGGCAGAGAGCAAACTCGCGACATAAATCCATTCGGGATGCTCGATGTCACCCGTCGCCGCTTCGACGAGATGGTGTGAGAGTGTAATCGGCTTGAGCAACTCGGTATCGGTGAACAACGACGAACGGCTGACGGGAACAAACAACACCATCAAAAAGGCGGTCAGTAACGGAGCGATCGCGCCGCCGATGCGTCCGCCGAGCGCCACCAGACTACTTGCTTTGGCCCGGCTGGCAAGCGGGCTCCAACGGCTGAGCAACGTCCCGCTTGAGGGATACGCGCCCGCTTGAGCCAGCCCGCAACCCGCGCGCATCACGAGCAGCATCGCAAAACCGTTGACGAGCCCCATGCCTGCGGTAAACAGCGACCAACTCAGAATATACAGGCAAAGCATCGCGCGCGGTCCAAATTTGTCGCTGAGCCAACCCGCCGGCACTTGTGCGATCGCATACGTCCAGAAAAACATGCTCAGAAACAAGCCCATCTGCCCGTTCGACAGATTGAGTTCTTCGCGGATGTATCGTTCGGCAAACGAGACGCAAAACCGATCGAGATACAGCAGCACCGACATCGATGTCGCGATACCGACAACGCAATGCCGTACAGACGTCGGTTTTTCAACGAACAGAGAACTTTCATCGGAGGCATGTCTCGCCGACGTTTCAGACATTCGTGCACGCGTCTTTCGTGACCTAGTGAGCGAGCGAAATGAGATTTCCGTCGGCATCAAATGCCATGTCGGCCGGTTCGCCGAGAATTTCCAGATCGCTCCGTTCGCGGAGTTGCGGGATGTACGCCTCGCTGACCATTACTTCTCGCATATGCAGCGTATCACCAATTTGGATCACTTTGAGATCCGGCGGCTCAATCAATCCACACGTATCGAGCGCCGCGGCGATCACCTCGCGATCGGTCGGAAAGGCAATCGGCAACATCGCCGCCGTGGGATGCCCCCCCGTCAGCGCGTTGATTGCCGTAATTTTGCGATCGACCGAATCGATCGTCCGCTGATTGGTGAATTCGGCCATCCCGATGCCGCAGGCGTTGCCATGCGTCTCTTCGGTCAGGCCGCGAACGAAGACGCGCTTGCACGCGGTGTCATCGTTTTCGGTGGCGACGTGATCGTTGTACTTGCGGCCGATGACGTTGGTGTCCATCCCCGTCCCGCTGATGTTCTTGCCGATGCGATCGACGATCAGTAAATCGACTTTTCGAAACGGCAATCGAGGAAGCCATTTGACCGCGAGTTTCAAGAGTTCCACCTCGCGATCGAAGAATTGTTCGGGAGGAACCGCTTCGATCAATCCGGTCTCGTCGTACGCATTTTCGACGATCCCCAGTCCCGCGATGACTTTACACTTCTTCAAAACGACGTCGCCGACGGCACGAATGATTTCGAGAAAACTGTAATTCATAATCGCCCGGTGATAGATTTTTGCCCCTTCGTGTTTGCCGAGGCCGATGAGCATCATCTTGTGCAGTCCCGATTCGATCGGGCCGACGAATCCGGTGTGTGGCTTAACCCGACCGCAGACGAGCACGTGATCGGCCTGCGAAGCCTGTTTGTCGAAGTGGACCGGAATCCCCTGCGGCGTGCGATCGACAATCACCGTTTCCATCGACGCCCGAATTTCGCAGCCGCAGAATTCGGGAGTGATGTTGTAGCCGTGCAGAATGCCAAGTTGTCCTTCCGCCGTTCCCCCGCCGTGACTTCCCATCGCCGGCACAATGAACGGTACGGCTCCCAATGCTTTGAAGTGTTCCACCGCCGCCTTGATAATGATGGCGATATTGGCGACGCCCCGGCTGCCGGCGGTAATGGCGACCGTCTCCCCCGGTTTAATCTTCTGGCCGAGATTCAATTTTGCCAACTGACGATCGACTTCACCGGGGATATCATCCACACGAGGAGTGTCGAACGTTTGACGAATTCGCAACATACGGGGAAATGACATACGAAAACTCCGCACGACATAAATTTGTAGAAAAGACCATCGGAATCTGAAGAATCTCTGAACCCGACAGTGTATCATGGTGTCAGGAGGCATTCCACGGGTGACGGGGAGGATTCCACCGTACGTTTCGAGAAGTCCCGCACGAAAACCAATATCATGTCCACCGACGGCGACTTAAAAATCAACCGCAGCATTGCGATTCCTCAAGCGGAATTCGCGTGGGAATACGTGCGCGCCAGCGGACCGGGGGGACAAAACGTCAACAAGGTCAATTCGAAGGTCCGGCTGAGTTGGACGGTGGTTTCGACTCCCCATTTGCCGGAGGACGTGCGAGAGCGGTTTCAATCGAAATATGCCTCGCGCATTAACAACGACGGCGAATTGATCATCAGCAGCCAGAAGTACCGCGACCAGTTGCGTAACAAAAGCGATTGTCTTGAAAAATTACAATCGCTGATCCTGGCCGTATTGCATCCCCCGAAACGCCGTAAGCCGACCCGCCCGACGAAGGGCTCAAAAGAACGCCGCCTCACCGAGAAGAAACAGCGTTCCGAACGCAAAGCCTCGCGCGGCAAGTGGTCGAGTGAGTGATCCAGGGGAAGAAATTGGGGTCAGGACTGAATGGCGCTGTCAGCGGTGACCGGCGGACTGTTGAATGGATTTAAGCGGCGGACATATTGATGTGATTCTTGTCGCCTAACGACGGCCGTAACCGGGCCGCCGCCAAAAAACTATGATTTCAAGACCGGCGTCATCGGCGGCTACCGTTTAACGCTTTGTTATCGCGAGTTGGTCAGGTGTCGATCTCTTCAGTGACGATTCCGCCGAAGCATTCAATCAAAGCACGCATGCAGCCCGTCCCGCCATAAGGACACGCGAGGGCCTCGAATTGCAGTGCTCCAGTGTTCTCTGACGTGCGAGTCACCTGCAACAAATTGTATTCTCCATTGTGGAACGCTTCGATCATTGATCCAAAATCCCACGGCGTCTTTAGCGTCGGATCGGTGAAACGCTTCTCTACAGGCGTAGCCTGCCAACGTCGATTCCAGTCGGCCAGTTCTTCGGGAGTCGGGTTCCAAAAGTGTGATAGAGCATCTTCGTCGAAATACGATCGCCACAATTCGTCGTCAGCATCGATTGCGTCATCGTTCTTAGCATCGCGGAGTGCGTCAAACACCCGTTGGAGCATCCCGAAGCGGCTTGAGTTCTCGAGTGAATAGTTGACACTTGATTCGACCATCAGGAATGTCGCCTGGAATTGAAAGCGATAACGTCCCGCATCACGGGGCGGCGGGAGTTGACGTTGATTTCAAAATCGGCTGGCCACCGCCGCTCCCGTGCATGCGATGGTTCTGCGGTTTTCTCAGTTACCGGTGAACAATTCGGGGGACTGCCGAATCTTAGCAACACGGAGTGCGCTGAGGTTTTCCGTGAGAGCATAGAATCGATCGTCGAGAGGCCCGAGCTTACTTGCTTCGTACGACTCGGAAAACGCTTCCAACGTATTCTTGTCTTCAGATTCTTTGATCGCGGCGGCTTCCTGTTCGCGAAGTGCGTTTGCTTCGCGCATCAGATCAGCGTGCTGGGATGCAGCAAAGAATTTGAATGACGTAACAGCTTTAGCGCTATGCCGACCGTCAGTATTCCAATAGTACTGGTTGAAGCCGCCGTTATTCACTTCACCTTCAACGATCCATGTCAACCACAAGGCGCGGTTTCCTTCGGACAGTGATCCGAGCACGGCATCTTCGTCAGAACCGGACTTCAGTTTGTGTATCACGTAGTCGACGATCGCTTGTTCGAGATCCTCGTCGGGAATCGCACGAAGTGTTTCAACATCAAGCGATGAATAGGTCTTGCGATTCTTGAAGTCGTCAAGCGCCTTTTCGATAGAGTCGTCCATGGCGGTCTCTTGATCGGTGTAGTCTGAGCAGCCAATTAGGAATACGACAGAAAGTAGCAATGGTATGTAACGCATAGAAGATGTGCCGCAGAACTAAGGGATAGCCAGTAAATCATTCTGCCTATCCAGGTTTGTAATTCTGTCTATCAACCAACGTCATTCTGCCTATCCGAAGCATAAATTTCAATCGCGAAGTTGTTTTTGAAGATTTTCATGAGGAAAGGCAGAAGTCGAAGGGTCCCCTTCCGGCAAGCGCAGAAGTTGTGGTGAAATTCTGATGGTTCCCGATCCCGGAGGGATCGTAGCCATTAGCCGGTGGTTGAGCGAACGCGAAACCACC
>JAQCEJ010000079.1 GCA_027618475.1 Planctomycetota bacterium
CACTGGCTTGCCTTCCTCGGACTCCTACTCTCGAAAATCGCCATCCAAAGTGCATAACAGGCTCTAGAGTTTGTACTTATGATTTGTCCCGTCACGCAAGACCTGATACTCGCCGCTCGTATGTTGCGCGATGGAAAACTGGTTGCGTTTCCCACCGAAACGGTTTACGGGCTCGGGGCGAATGCCCGGGATGAAAATGCGGTTGCCCGTGTGTTCGCCGCGAAACAGCGTCCCTATTTCGATCCGCTGATCGTCCATTTCGCCGAGTTAGCGCAATTGAAGCAAGCGGTTCGCACGTTTCCCTCCGAACTCGATCGGCTGGCACAGGAATACTGGCCTGGCCCGTTAACGCTGGTTCTCCCCAAAAGTGACTGGATTCCCGATCTGGTGACGTCGGGGCTCGACACCGTCGCTGTGCGCATTCCCGGTGATGACCGTGCTCGCGAACTGATTCGATCGGCCGATCTCCCTATCGCCGCTCCGAGTGCGAATCGGTTCGGTTGCATTAGTCCGACGACGGCCCAGCATGTGGTTGATCAACTGGGTGACGATATCGAACTCGTACTCGACGGCGGTCCTTGCCGCATCGGCGTCGAATCGACAGTCTTGCAGTGGACCGACGAGGGACCGGTGTTGCTCCGTTTTGGTGGCTTGCCGGTGGAAGAGATCGAGGCGATCATCGGCCCGGTGCGCACGCACACAAACCATGCCGCCGCGAGCTCGACCTCTCCCCCCGCCGGGCCCGGAATGCTCTCGAAACATTACGCCCCGCGTACACGGCTGACAATCGTCGACGAAATACCGGCATCACCACCCCGGCGATCGGGTCTGATGACCTGGCGAGAGGTTGATTCGGTAACGCGACAGGGATTTGTGATCGTAGAAACATTGTCGGAACAGGGAGATCTCGTCGAAGCAACGGCCAACTTCTACGCCGCATTACGCCGGCTCGATGCACAGGCGCTGGATGAAATCTATGCCGCTCGTTTTCCTGACAAAGGACTCGGTCGGGCACTCAACGACCGGCTGCAACGTGCCGCAGTCCGGGAGTGATTCCGGCAGGAGAACGATTAAGGTTTTTCAATCATCAGTACGTCAAATAACTTACCTTCAAGGTCGAACGCCTTGAATTCCAACTTGCCGTGGTTGATGTAGACCATCGCGTAGTGGTGGCCGTGGCGAACGTTGTTTTGGAAATAGGGGCGTTTCGGGCCGGCCGTTTCGAGGCCGCCTCCGGCGCCGCCGGTGATCATGTAGATGGGGCCGTCTTTTTGAACGGCTTTGCCTTCGCGAATGGGCCAGGTCCGTTCGTACGAATGAATGTGCCCCGACCAGACAATGTCGACGTTGTATTTCTCATACAGCGGAACGAGTTCGCGAACCCGTGCGTCGCCGAACGTCCCTTGGTTGGTCTTCCAGAGCTCGCCGTAATCGTTTTCGTCGGACGAGAATGGCGGATGATGATGGCACACGAACTTCCAGATTGCGGATGATGCTGCAAGTTGCTCTTCGAGCCATTTATACTGCTCTGACTCGGCATCGACGTTTTTGTTGCTGTCGATCATAAAGAACTGAGCGTCGCCGTAGTGAAACGTGTAATAATATTCGGGGGCGGGAACGGAAACATATTTGTAGTATTGCCCGGCGTCTTCTTCGTGATTACCGAGCACCGAATAGAACGGCACACGCGAAATCAGCGGCCGCATGCCGGGGAAGAAGTGGTCGGTCCAATGCTCGTTCACTTTTCCCGATCCCACGAGATCGCCGCCGTGCAACACGAAATGCGGGCGTTGGTCCCAGGCATAGTTGGCGAGAATTCCGGAAACCGTGGGGTTGCCTTGCGTGTCGCACATCACAGCGAAGGCGAACGGTCCACCGGGTTCGACGGCAGTTTGAAACGTCATGACGTCACTGCCGAGCGATTCGTTTCCGTCATCGGTTGTCGTCAATGTGCGATAGAAATACTGTGTATCGGGTTCGAGGCCTTCGATACGGATTTCATGCATTGCCGACGCCTCCGGAGGACTTTCGACCATGAGATTGCATTCGGCCGTCTCTCCATAATGCAACGTGCCGATGCCTGGTTTGGTGGTCTGCCACATGACCGTCATGCCGGTGGTTGTTCCGAACTGAAGGTAAGGATCGACGATGAACGCCAGACTCTCATCGACAGAAACGGGAGGCAACTCGACGGCTGAACGGACATGGTCGAACGCATGTTCGACCCATTTTGCACGCGCAGCCATGTTGTAAATAGAAATTTCGCGGAGACTTCCTTTGAAGGGGTAGTCCTCATTGTCGTCTTTATATCCTCCGATCACAAACGGTGCTTGCAGGGGATAGAAAATGTCGCCCGTTTGTTCGGTTGTGGAAGCATCCAGCTTGCCGTTGACATACAGTTCCAGGAGTTCACCGTCGTAAACCGCCACGACGTGATAAAACTGACCGGGAACATAGTTTGTTTTTCCCGCGAGGTACGTGATCTTTCCATCGCCGTCGTCGGCGCCGACTGTTGCCAATGCGATTGTAAACGACGATTTGTTGTAACCCAGCAACCATCCGTTTTCGACATCGCCATTATCCTGCAGCGTTCCGACGATTCCGCCGTATTGGACCGGCTTCTGGATAGAGACGACGGCTTCAATGGTGAATTCGCGTCGCGGCAGAAATTGAGCCACTTTCTGGAATGACTCGCCGACAACGCAACCGGTTTCCATGCCGAGAAAGTTGATAAACTCGCCCTCTGCGTCGCGCCCGGCGTTGCAGTGCTTCGTCAACACACCGTGTGGCCCGAGAACGGCATTGAGCTTGCCATCGACCATGCGCGAAGAGGTCATGTGCCAGCGAGCGAGAGGATCGGGGCCCTCGTGGGCCATAGCGAGAGGTGACGTCATCGCGGCCAGTAAAACGAGGGCAGAGACAAATCGCATGAGTACGTTACCTGTTAAGAGAATAGTTTCTATTTGCAAGTCGACGTGATGACGATTGACGTCGAATCACTCCTGCACAACCGAATTTCTCAGTACCCCCAATCCTTCGATTTCGACTTCCATCTGGTCTCCCGCTTTCAAGAACACCGGCGGCTTTCTGGCCATGCCGACGCCGGGGGGAGTGCCGGTGAAGATGATGTCGCCGGGGGAGAGTGTGAAGAGTTGGGTCACATGGGCGATGACCTGCTCGATGTGAAAGATGAGTTCTTTCGTACTCGAATTCTGCATTGTTTCGCCATTGAGACGGAGTTGGATTTTCAATTCGTGCGGATCGGCGATCTCGTCGGCGGTGACCAGATACGGGCCGAACGGGGCGAAAGTATCGGGCGTTTTGCCCAAAAGCCATTGATTGCCCGGCCGACCGATTTGCCAGTCGCGAGCCGAAATGTCGTTGCCGACCGCGTAACCGGCAACGTACTCCATCGCCTTTTCGGCGGCGACGTATTTCGCTTCGCGGCCGATGATGACGACCAGTTCGGCTTCGTAGTCGACCTGATGAGCCGACTTCGGCAGGCGGACGGCTTCATCGGGACCGATTACAGCGCTCGTGAATTTGCTGAAACAGATCGGCTCGGTCGGTATCGGGGCGTTCGATTCGATCGCATGGTCGCGATAGTTGAGGCCGATGCAGAGTACCTTGCCGGGATTGGGAACGGGGGCGAGCAGCCGGCCGCTGACGAACGGTCCTTTGGTTTGACCTGCCGCGAGAGCCATCGCAGCTTTCGCCAGACCGTCATTTTGTGAGAGCAGGTCGATCATCGAGATCGCCAGTGACTGATCGATCTGGGCCAGATCGACATGTTTCAGTTCCTGTCCGTCGCCGACGACTCCCACAATCCGATGGTGGCCATTGATGTCCATTGTCCCCAAACGCACGACGAGTCTCCTTTTGCGATTCGTGAAATTGATTACCGGAGTTTCAATCGTGTGAGTGTAAGCCGCTGCTTATCGCGAGTCCAGAGTCGGGTGCCGAAACCCGTTGATACACGTTATATCGGTTATAGGATTGCGAAGTGGAACGAGTCGAACGTGAGACAGATGACGAATTGTGCCGATCGGAGCAGTTCGACAATGTTTTAGCGATCTGCACGCCCTTTGCGTCATAACGAACGAATCGCTGGGCCGTTTCGCATTCGCAACGAAAAGAAGATTTTTCAACATTTTCATGTTGTTCTCACACCCCGGCTTTGGCACGATGGCGACATGCTGACCATTTCGACCGACATCCTGCCGCAGACCTGTTTGAGTTACCTCGCATTCCGCATTTCCTTTATGGAGACGCTGGAGCGGATCACCCTTGCCCGCCAGGTGGGGGGAGATTTGTATCCGAGTGCCGGGTATCTCACCGAAGTTCCTTTTTACACGGGCGTTCCGGCTCATATCCAGCTCGATTTGCTGGCGACGACGTGGGCGAAACATCTCGCCGACGAATCGATTCCAGCCGATCTGGTGGATGAGAGCGTTGTGTACGCCGTGTGCGAAACGGCGGCCCGCATTGCCGAGAACCATCCCGAGATCGTGGCTCAGTACCTTAAAGGGGGGCCGCTCGAAATCGACGTGCCGGTTGATCATTATCTCGCCGAAGAACTGCGCAACATGCACCTGCGTCTGGCTAATGAGGGAGATTTCCTGTTCATCAGCCAATTGACTGACCTCAAGCCGGATCAGGCACAGGATATGAAGGCGCAATTTCATCTCGACGATGATCGGCTCAATCTGATGTTCGACGTGCTGGGGCGGTGGTATCTGTCGGCCGATTTCATTCCGCAGCTCGTCGGTTTGTTAACCGAACGTGAAATCGCGCAAGCCGTCTCGACCATCGGGTTCAAGCCGCAGCCCCTGTGCTGAAATCGATGCGTTTCTTACTGATCGCAAGATGAACGCACGTCTTGGCATCCGTTCACGTCTTGAGTGCCGTATTATTCAGGCAGCCTCGACCTGATCCGCAAAGAGAATTGGGGAGGCCGTTCGCTTGGGTTGATCTGAAGCATGTTGCTATGATGGTCTGCGAACAGATTCGACCGGTGGCGGTCGCTGTGTTACTCCGGCGACAGACTCTGACACGCGAGGTTTTTGATGTTGAAATGGGCATTCGTCGTTTTTTTGGTCATGAACATTTTTGTCACGTCGAGTCGTGGGAGTGATTACCTCCGCGAGTTGCAGACAATGGCGATACAGACTCAAAAATCTCCGGCCGCGCATTGGGGAAATGACCCCGCCAATTACACCATGTGGGGATCCCATTCCAACCGGTTGATACCCGTCTATACGTTTGGAACCGCCGGCGCGGGTGACGGGATCGATTTGTCGAGTTACCTCGGCGAAAACAGTGCTTTCCGCAATGAAGACAAGTTGAAAAAACTTTTCGACACCGTGCCAAGCCATACGCTCAAATCCAATGCGGAATACGGCGACCAGACGAATGTGTATGACATTCAACTGGCCGCCCTGACCACCGGTAAAAAGCATATTTTTCTTGTGGTCTTCGACGGTATGGATTGGCAGACGACCTACGCAGCGGCCGTTTATGCTCAGAAGAACGTCGGGTACACCGAGGGGCGTGGAACCGGACTGCATATGCTCGACTACGACGCTGCGGGGACGACGCAATATGGTTTTGTGGTCACGACGCCTTACCTTGATGATGTGAAAGTCGATGTGAACTCGCAGGCGGTGACTCCTGTCCCGACGACACAGCCTGGTGGCTACAACGCCGATAAGGGGGGGGCGTTTCCCTGGTCGGTCGAGTCGGACAAGTGGTACCTCATCGGTAAGGAAGAAGGGGGCAGCATCGGTGAGCACGCCTATCCCGATTCGGCAGCGACGGCGACATCGATGAACACCGGCTTCAAAACTTATAATAATGCCATCAACGTCGACCACCGGGGTAACCGATTGAACACGATTGCTCATCAGGCGCAGGAAAGGGGATACGCGATCGGCGTTGTTTCCAGTGTGCCGATCAGTCATGCGACGCCCGCTGCCACGTACTCTCACAATGTCAGTCGGGGGGACTATCAGGATTTAACGCGAGATCTGCTGGGTCGGCCGTCGGTCTCACATCCCGAAGAACCTCTTCGTGGTGTCGATGTATTGATCGGTACGGGGTATGGGCTCTTGCGTCAGACCGATGCCGGTCAGGGAGAAAATTTCGTTTCGGGCGAGCAATATTTGGCTCCCGAAGATCTGGAAGCCATCCGCGTCGAGCGGGGAGGAAAATACGTCACTGCGATTCGCGAATCGGGAATCGATGGAGGAGAGCGTCTCAAACAGTCCGCCGAACAGGCCGCAGAACAAGGACATCGGCTGTTCGGGTTTTACGGTGCGGGAATGGGAAGTCATTTACCGTACCAGACCGCCGATGGCGATTATCGTCCCACCGTGGGGCGTGCCCGGATTGCCGAAACGTACTCTGAGGCCGATTTGCTCGAGAACCCGACATTGTCAGAAATGACCGCTGCGGCATTAGACGTGTTGAGGTCGCGACACAGCGGGATCTGGTTGATGGTCGAGGCAGGAGATGTCGATTGGGCCAATCACGACAACAACCTCGATAATTCCATCGGAGCGGTTCTCAGCGGCGATGCCGCCGTGAAAACGATTACCGATTGGGTAGAAACCTATAGCAACTGGGACGAATCGGTTTTGGTCGTGACTGCCGATCATGGGCATTATCTGGTGCTGAAAAACCCGGCACTTCTCGTTCCGCCGCAATGAACCGCAGAGTCTGGCCGACGGGTATGTCCGTCAGGATCTCTACGACGATTCGTCGACTCCTCTGAATTCTCGGAGGGTGTCGGCGATAACGTATGATCCCTTCTTAAATTGTATAAAAACTTGGTTTTTTTCAGGAATTTTGTTCTACCTTGTCCGAAGGTGAATATACAATCAAGGCTGCAGGAGCGCGCGGCGAATTCTGAGATCGCGCACTTCGCAACACCACCTTCTCGCACCAATGCGGGCAACTGGGCGTTTTCGCACCGGCAGACATTCGGAGAATGAAATGAGTCGGACCTATCACATGCAATTCAAAATTCTATTGGGAACCGTCTGTGTGCTCTGGGGAGGTTGGACGGCATCTGCCGATTCTTCCAGACCGGGTACCGATTCCGCGATCACCTGGCAGTATCAGGCAACCGGCGAGCAGGACTATTTTGCCGTCGCCCTGCGGGGACAACGCATCAACAAACAAATTGAGGGGAACCACCATGTGGTGATTCTCGTCGACACCTCTGCCAGTCAAAAGGGAGAACATCGTAAGCGGACGCTCGATGTCCTTCGTCAGACACTCTCCCAGATGTCGGATCGCCATCAGGTGCAGATTTTCGCGATCGATGTGCAGGCGACACCCCTTAACGACGACTTTGCTGCGGCGGACAGCCTCGACATTGAATCGGCCTATTCCACGCTGCAGCGCCGCATTCCGCTGGGAGCCTCCGATCTGTATCAGGGGCTTTCGGTTGCGATGGATGCTCTCGCTCCGCAGTCGACTCGCTCGATTGTTTACTTCGGCGACGGAATGAGTGCTGCCGGCATTATTCCTCCTGACGAAATGCGCGATCTGGTTCAGCGATTGCAAAAGACACAGACACCCGTGCACAGCTTTGCCGTCGGTCCCAAAACCGATCTGCAGCTGTTGGGGTCGTTGGCTCAGTTTTCCGGTGGAACGGTGATGGTCGACGGGGCGGTGCAGACATCCGAAGATTCGAAACTGATCGCCACGCAGTTCATTCAGGCCGTCGACATCCCGGTGGAATATCCGGCATCGATCGATTTCGGCGATTCGACGGCACGCATCTTCCCCAAAAGTGCATTGCCGTTGCGTTCCGACCGCGAGACGATCTATATCGGACAGGGGGCCATTCCCTCACACGTTAAGGTTCACATGCAAGGGGACGCAACGCAGCAGTTTGTCGTCGACGCCGGTGCTGCATCTTCAGACAACAAATTCCTCGCACCTCTGTGGAAACGAGCGCAGTTTTCTGAAGGGCTCAACGTTCCTTTTGCCGGCACTTCACTCTTGGAAATCGCTCAAAGCGACTTCCAACATCACGTACAACAGTTGGTTGCATTGGGAGGTCAGGCACTTGACGCTCGCGATTTCCAGGCGGCCGACGAAATCGGTCTGGTTCTCAATGAACTCGACCCGACGAACAAAGGGGTCGAGAAACTTCGCCAGAATCGGGACAAGCTGCAGTTGAAGTTGGTCAAGCAGCTGGCTCAAAACGACGCCTCGGAAGAGACTGCTGATGATGAAGCACCGACGCCTCCTACTCCGGCCGGCGACGATGACCTGATTCAACGGCAAATGGAAATGATCGAAATTAAGACCGAACGTTTGCGGGTCGAAGTCGGAAATACCATTGATGATGCCCGACGGTTATTGAACGACCAGCCCGAAGCGGCAAGAGATCTTGTCAAACGGACACTGGGAGTCGTCGTGACGTCAACCGATATCGAACCGGTGATGCGCGAGCAACTGGTCAAACGCCTGAATAACCTGGCGGTAGACATCGATAACCGGATGCTCATCAACGAGCAGGAACAAATTCATCGAAATGAACGCCAGGCTCAGTTGGAAGCTCAGAATAATCTGGTCCGCGAACTTCACGTCGATGAAGAACGACTGGAACAACTGATCGACCGCGTCCGCGCGTTGCTTAACGAAGGGTATCACGGCAATCCGAATGCGTTCGAAGAAGCCGAGGCCGTCTCGCGCGTCGCACAAGACGATCGACCCGCCGATGGCGTGTCGGCGGCGGCCCTGTTCAACTCCGAAGCGGCCGGGCAACTCGACAAGTCGAATCGTATGCGTTCACTGCGAGCGGATAAATGGTTGGCGACATTGTATCAGGCCGAGCTTTCTCACGTACCGTTTCCGGATGAGCCACCAGTGTTGTGGCCACCTGCAGAAGTCTGGCGTGCTCTGACCGAACGCCGACGCAAGTGGCAGTCGGTCGATCTGAAGAAGTTCAGCGCCGCCGAAGAGCGGATATTCGAGGCACTCGATGCCCCGACGGAAATCGACTTCAATGAAATTCCGCTGACCGACGTGATGACGTTCATCGGCGAACAGCACGGGATTACAATCATTGTCGATACCGATGCGCTCGAAGAAGAGGGGCTCGCCTCCGACGATCCGATTACCCGCTCGCTCAATGGTGTCAGTCTGCGGAGCGCATTGCGCATCATTTTGAAGCCGTTAACATTGTCGTACATCATCGAAGACGAAGTGATGAAAATCACGACGGAAATTATAGCGGATGAAACGCTCAGTACCCGCGTCTATCCCGTGGGCGATCTTGTGATTCCCATCATTCAGTTAGGGAGTGGATTCGGCGGCGGCGGTGGCGGCCTCGGCATGGGCGGCGGCGGCATGGGCGGCGGCATGGGTGGCATGGGCGGCGGCATGGGCGGCATGGGCATGGGTGGCATGGGAGGTGGCATGGGCATGGGCGGCATGGGCGGCGGTATGTTCAGCGTTCCATCGCCGGTCGAACGCGATGCGCAGAATCGTGCTCTCCGCAATAACCGTCCCGTTGACAAAAATGCCAAGAATCCCCCAATTCAAGTTCGTGACCAGGATTTGAAGCAATTACTCAATCGCATCGAAAAACGGGAGACGTCGCAAACGCAGGTGACGTCTGGACAAGCCATGGCGCAGATAAATGACGACCTCTCGGTGTCGCCTAAAAAAAAACTTCGTCTCGCCAGGTAAGTGATGAACAGACGGAAACCGACGACACGTCGTCGCGCGATTCGTCTCGACAACTGAATGCCGCTTTCAAGCAGCGGGGTCGGAAGGAAACTTCCGCCTCCGCTGCTTCTGTTTCGTCGTCGGGGAATTCCTCAGGCAAAACGTCGACGAAAAATAAGTCGAAGCCGAAAAAAGCGAATTCGACAAGCGACATCGACATCGAACAGGACGTCGAACTCCCGTCACTGGACGATTCTGCCAAATCTCCTTCCGAAATCTGGTTCGATTATTTTTCGAAGCACAAGACCGATGACCGGGAAGTGTGCGCGGTGATCTACAAGTTGCATGAAGCGAAACATCATGAACATGTCATTGCCGCCATCGAAGCCGCGATACTGAACGATCAGTCGCAGCCGTGGATGTACGAAGCGTTGGCGCTGTCGATGGAAATCTCAGGGCGACCCAGTGAAGAGATCGAACGGGTCTTGCTCTCGCAAATCGACTTCACCGCTGCCGATATCCCCAGCATGTTATACTCCGCCGCGTATCTCAATCGGTTGGGGGCGAAGCGACAAGCGATGAAGATGTATCAACAGTCGGCGCAGCTCAATCCCTCTCTTTCCGAACCGTACATCCTCGGACTGAAACTCGCTCACGAAACAAAGGACTGGGAATCTGTCGAATGGGCCGCGACCGGTATCATGCGTACGGCCTGGGTGCAGTCGAACTTCAAAACGCTGATGCAGGAGGCCGAAGATGTATCGGCACTGGCGGTACGGGAACTGGAAAAAGCGAACGACATCGACCGCGCGAAATCGTTGAAATCGGCCATGCTGCTGGCGAAACAACGCGATCTCGTCGTCAATCTGACGTGGAACGGAAAAGGCGACATCGATCTGCTCGTCGAAGAACCCCACGGCACGATTTGCTCGTTCGATCATACTCCGACCAGCGGCGGCGGCGTTCTTGCGCACGACGGATACGGACCCGTGCAATCGAACTGCCACGAAGATTACATCTGTATGTATGCGTGGCCGGGAACGTACCGCATTCGCGTCCGCTATTTTTCGGGAGAGATCGTTGGAAAACGGGCCGTGCTGACGGTCGTTCTCAACCAGGGGACCGAACGGGAACAAACAAAAAAGTACACCGTCGATTTGTCGAACAGCGACCAGATATACCGCATCGAAGTCCCGGACGGACGTCGACAGGAATCGACCGAACTGGCCGAACCCGTTGATAATCGTCAAGGAAATCATCACGGCGGACGATCGTCGATTCAACTCGTCGGTCACGATAGAGATTCGCGCGAGGCCAAACGCCGGTTTCAGGAATCGCGTCTGCAACTCGCTCCCCTTAATGCGTTTAATGTCGGATACCAACCGATCATCAGCACGCTGGCGGAAGGGGCCGCGATGAACGCCATGGCCGTCATTTCAGGAGATCGTCGATATGTTCGGATATCGGTGTCGCCGAATTTCAGCTCGGTCACCGATATTTTCACGTTTAGTTTTTTGAATACCGGAAACACCAATACCGGCGGGCAGAATGGACAATAAAAAATCGGCCACAGAAAAGAGAAGGGCATTGACAAAGTAAAACCGCGGCCGTCGATTACTCATTGACGGTAACGGCATGATTTTAATATATTAACAAGCATGGATTTGATCGATATTGAGGATGCCCGGCATCTCAGTTACCCGAAAGAGAGAAGTTGGCATGATATCCATCGCCGGCAATCGCTATCAGCATTGTGACGGACTTTCGCGCCGATCGTTTCTAAAAGTCGGCGGATTGGCGATGGGGGGATTGTCGTTGGCCGACCTGCTGCGGCTTGAATCACAAGCCGGTGTAGGAGGCTCTCAAAAATCGGTCATCATGATTTTTTTGTCGGGGGGGCCGCCTCATCAAGACATGTTCGACCTGAAAATGGAAGCGCCGGTCGAAATTCGTGGCGAGTTTTCTCCCATACAGACGTCGGTTCCGGGGATCGATATCTGCGAACATCTTCCGCAGATGGCCCGGAATATGGATCGTCTGGTGCCGATCAAGACACTGGTCGGTTCTGAAGGGCGTCACGCTTCATTTCAGTGTATGACCGGTCGCAAGGTGACTCAACAACCCGCCGGTGGTTGGCCGTCGTTTGGTGCATGCGTCTCGAAACTGGAGGGGCCGGTCACGCGCGGAATGCCCCCCTTTGTCGGACTCTCCCCCCCCATGAAAGCGGCCGGATGGGCAGACGTTGGTCAGCCCGGTTTTCTCGGATTGGCACACGCGGCCTACAAGCCGAACGCCGATGGTCAGGAAGGTCTCACTCTGCAAGGGATGACGCTCGACAAGTTGCTCGACCGTAAATCATTGCTCGACTCGCTTGATCGGTTGAAACGGGACGCTGATGCGACCGGCATGATGGACGGGATGGATGCGTTTCACGAGCAGGCTTTTGGCATTCTGACGTCGAGCCGTCTTGCCGACGCTCTCGATCTCGATCAGGAAGACCCCCAGATTCGAGATAAATACGGTCGGGGTTCACCATTGAATGCCGGTTACGGTGATGCCGGACCGTTGTTGAACGATTATTTTCTCGCCGCACGCCGGTTGATCGAAGCAGGGGTGCGCGTGGTCACGCTGGCCTACGGCCGCTGGGACTGGCACGGACGGCCTCACGGTACGAACTTTGAAAATGCGCGAGACCATCTACCGATGCTCGATCTCGGCGTCATGGCATTACTCGACGATCTCAAAGATCGTGGGCTCGATAAGGATGTCACCGTTCTCGTCTGGGGAGAATTCGGACGGACGCCGCGCATTAATCCCAACGGCGGCCGGGATCATTGGCCTCAGGTCGGATGCGCCCTGATGTCCGGCGGAGGGATCAAGGCGGGGCAGTCGATTGGAAAGACAAATCGCCTGGGAGAACATGCGGTGGAGCGCCCCGTCCATTTCCAGGAGATCTTCGCAACGCTCTATCAAAACCTGGGCATCGATGTGAACACCGCGACGGTGCAGGATTTACACGGTCGGCCTTTGTATCTCGTCGACGATCGTGGTTTTCAGCCACTTCCGGAACTGGTTTAATCGTCGCGGCAAGAACGTCCTGCGCATGATAAACCACTTCAACGCGAGAGAATTCGCCGAGAGGGTGGACTTACGACGGATTCGATTCCGTAGCCGATCCAAACAGCTTGCTCAGGAGTGTGCGCGCCATGAGGGCATTTGCGCCGTCGGCCCCGAGTTCGGATTCCAGTACGAGCGGCTTGTAAAAGAGACGAGCGGGATCGTCGACATGTCGCCGCTCGGCAACGCTTGTTAGCCAGAGGGTTTCGTCTTCTTCCAGTTGATGTGCCTGGCACAATTCGACGAACAGCGACACGTGCAACGGCTTATCGGAATTGGAGTTCGCCCGAAATCGATCCCACAGCGAGATTCCCGCCCAGACCAGACAGAGACCCGCGATCGCGACGACAATAAACATCAGGTCGTATTTGAGCGTCGGGCTGTTCAGCATGTAGTCGGAGACGGCTTTAAATGAATCCATCGTCTGTCTCGCGGTTATGGACCTGCAGGAATCGATTCGTCGGTAGCGTCCGAATGATTCCAGTGATCGCTGGTAAACTCGTTATTTTGTCGTTCTTCGTAAAACACCTGATCGGTATGAGATTCACGTTTCGATTCGAGATGTTGCCACGCGATTTCGGCCGATCGTCGAACGCGGAGATCGGGGTCGTTTAAAGCCCGTTGCAGGCCGTCGCGCGCGGCAGGTTCGCGCACCGTTCCTAGAAATTCGACAATCGTTCGCCTGATGATGACATCTTCATCGTCCATTAGGGTGATCAGTTCATCGAAGATGTCGCGGTGTAAACCCAGGGCAAATGCTCCGCGAATGGCACGGAGCCGTTTTCGTGTCGACGCGTTCGTCAGTTCCCGCCTGAGTGCATCGAGTGTCTGGGGGTCGACCTTTTTCAGCAACTGTCCGGCGCGCTGGCAAATGGCCGGTTCCATCGTCTCGAATTTTCCCAGCATCAACTCAAGGTTGAAGCTTTTCAGTTCGTCGCGGGCCGCTTCGCGAACTGCGGAAAGCGGACTATTCAATCGGTCGATCAACAGCCGAAATGTGTCGGGAATCGCCAGGCTTCGCAATTGATGCGTCGCCCAGACCTGATCCTCTTCCTCAACCGATTCGAGGCCGTCCAGCACGATGCCCTGCAATGTTTCTTGATCGAGACGGTTTCTCAACTGGACGGCGGCGTTCTTACCTTCCGGGCCGCCGTTTCTCATGATCCATTCGAGCACGTATTGCTTTTCGACATCAGGGATGCCGGTCATGGTTATCAACTTGACAAGCGTAGCCTGCCAATCGATCGGAATCGATTTCAGCATCAACAGGTCTCGGTGTACCCAGGGGAGGTGTTTGATCGCAAGAATGTTCTTTTGTTGATTCGCATTGATTTTGCGAGGAAACATTCGTAATGCCTCGATCACAAAATCAAGATCGTCGCGCTGGGAAAAAATGTCGTATATTAAGGGTGGCAGATATTGCTGCCAGAGAAATTCATTGATCAATCGCATGAT
Source organism: Planctomycetota bacterium (assembly GCA_027618475.1). GTDB lineage: Bacteria > Planctomycetota > Planctomycetia > Planctomycetales > Planctomycetaceae > JAQCEJ01. The sequence goes on from JAQCEJ010000079.1 coordinate 14,260, forward strand.
GGCCGTGCTTCGACTCGTTCTCAGCAGGTCGTAAGCGTAATTCCGGACATTTTGATCGGGATGTCGAAAGATATGTTTTACGATTTCCTGGGTGGGATGTCCCAGTGTCAGTATCCCTTCGACCGCGGCTTCGACTCCCATGGTAAGTTTTGCCGTCGTTATTACTCTGTCGAAAAAGGCGAGCACATCGTGAACCTGATCGTCGATCGGCTGGTACGCGACCCACCAGCCCTGAACCCCGTTCCTGTCGGCCTGACGGTTATCATATAATTTATTGATAACGGTTGAGATCGTTTGCCGAATCAGATGACGATCGGTATGCGATTCATCTTCCAGCAGCGTAAACAGCAGAGGCAACAACTCGATCGATTCCATCCACTGGATAGCCATCAGTCCGCATCGACGAACTGCCGGGTCGCCATGGACGGTTGCCTGCTGAATCGCGTGTTCGAGCAGTTGCCGATGAACGATCATCCGATCGCGCATTTCCGGTGTGAAGTTCTCTAATTGTTGTACGACGGCCAACTGACCTTTGGTATTGCGTCGGTTCAGCAACGCTTCGGCCGCCAGAAGTTGGATGTGATTCTCAGTAGAATGCAGCGCATCGATGAGCAGGTCGGAAGCAGCCGGACTGGCACTGCTTGAGAGTACGAGAAATGTGGTTTCCAACGGGCCGCTCATCAACGATCCTCTATGTCGACCGGTCACACATTTCGTGTGAATATGAAATCTCGATCGAGATACCTTTACTCCATCCGGTCAGAAAAAACGGACGGCCCTCTTGTTCGATTGAACATGAATTTCCGGCGGTTTTTGTGAGCCCGGCCCGCTGAGTACCGATCATCCCGTTTCATTTCTGTTTTTCGGCACGGAAAATCCGTCAGGATGACAGAACTCGATTTCCTCGTTATGATCGATACGATCGTCAGGTATTGCTTGATTTCGGCACAAGACGCCGCAACACTAACGGTGTACGACGATTCCGGACGACGGAACACGGTTACTATGCCGAATCGATCATCGACATTCACAACACCTGTCGAAAACTCAGGTTTCATGACGAAAGTACAGGAGTCTTGACGATGAAATCGTATCCTTTGTCTGCCGAAGAGATTCTCGATCAGACGTTTCTCGAAATCCGTGCGAAGATTCTTGAGGTGGCCGCCGCGTTTGACCGCATCGAGCGCGCCGATGCTTCACAGAACGTAGATACTCATCCCCAATGGCAGCAGTTACAATCGGCCGTGCGAATCGTTCACGACGTTTCGGGAAATCGTGCCGAACAGATACAGCTTCATTTCAGCGATCCATACGATGCGAAGTGGGATCGTCCCAAGCCGGCCACGGCCACCTGACGGTCGACCGGCGATGCTTCGCACAATCGGGCAAATTGCTCCTCAGAATGAACCGTAGACGCAGACGGAGAAGCTCATGTACTTTATCGACCCTCACGTGCATATGATTTCCCGGGTGACCGATGATTACGAGCGGATGGCCCGCATGGGATGCCTGGCGATCAGCGAACCGGCATTTTGGGCCGGTTTCGATCGCAGCAGCGCAGAGGGTTTTCGCGACTATTTCCGCCAGCTGACCGACTTCGAACCGAAACGGGCCGGATGGTCGGGAGTGCAACATTTCACCTGGTTGTGTATCAACGCCAAAGAGGCCGAGAACGTTTCGCTGGCTCGAGAAGTCATCTCGCTGATTCCCGAATTTCTCGACAAGCCGGGTGTACTCGGTATCGGCGAAATCGGACTCAACAAGAATTCAAAAAACGAAGCGACTGTCTTTCAGGAACAGGTCGACTTCGCCATGAAAACCAACGAACTGATTTTGATTCACACCCCTCACTTGCAGGACAAGTATAAGGGAACCCGTATGATCGTCGACATGTTACTAGGCGATCATCGCGTCGACCCCGAACGCGTTCTGATCGATCACGTCGAAGAACATACGGTTGCCATTGCCAAAGAGGAGGGATTCTGGACGGCGATGACGCTCTACCCGACAACCAAATGTACGCCTTCGCGGGCCGCCGACATCATTGAAATGTATGGCGACGATCGAATTATGGTGAACTCCGCAGGCGACTGGGGGCCGTCGAATCCGCTGGCTGTCCCCGATTTTATTCGGGAAATGAAACGCCGCGGCCATTCCGAGCAGAAAATCCGAAAGATCGTTTACGAAAACCCGCTTGAATTTTTCCGACAATCGCGAAATTTTCAATTCACACCGCCGGTCGGCATGGAGGGGGATTCGCATCTTGCCGATTCGCTTAATCCGTCGTCGTAATACGACGACGTCCATTTCTTAATTTATAGCTCGTTTTACAAGATTTGATGTCTTTCTAAAAAGGTTGCACCATGGATTTAATGAGCACGATCAAAGGTTCGTTGATGGAGGACTTTTTCCCGGCAGGGTGGGATCTGCAGAAGATCGACAACTGTGTCGATCCGCATCCGGAAAAAATCACCATGCGGCAAAAATTCTGGCATGCGAAATTCGAACCGGTCCCCTGCGCATCGCTTGGCGATTTCGACACGTTGCTGGGGCACGAAATTGCTCATACCATTCGTCGCAGTAAGGAAGCGGGAGAAAAGCTCGCGTTGATCCTGCCCGTCGGTCCGATGGGGATGTATCGCTGGTGCGTTTATTTTCTGCAGGAATGGGGGATCTCGTGCGATCACGTGTACGGCTTTAACATGGATGAATGGAGCGATGCCAACGGCAATACGCTTCCGCCATCCAATCCCGGGGCGTTTCAATATGCAATGGAGCAGGCGTTTTACGGGCCGCTCGGCAAGTTGACGGTTCCTAAAAAACAGCGTCATTTCGCCGTGAAAAAAACGTTGCCGACGTACGGAGAACGCATTGGTGAACTCCGTGCCTCCGGTGCAAAGCTCGCCGTCATTTTCGGAATCGGCCGCGTCTGCCATATTGCATTCTGGGAACCGCATTTCGCGGCGGAATATGAACGTGAAGCCGATTGGAAGAAGCAGACACATCGCATCGGTGCGAAGCTGCATCCACTCACGATTGAACAGAACGCGATCACAAGCTTTAAAAGCCGGACGACGCTCGTCCCCTGTTTCGCGAACACGATTGGCCCCGGACTGTTTCTTGGTGCCGATAAAATCATCGGCGGCGCCGATGGGACGCTCTCTCGCGGGATGATGTGGCAGGGGCTCAGTCTGTGGATGACGTTGCGTCACGGGCCGAGTCCGTGGATCCCATCATCGTATATGCCCGCGCAGCCCGGTCGCTTATTCTTCCTTAACGAACTGGCTGGCCCGCTGGTCGCGGAGTGCAATTAACGACCGGGGCGAGAAAACCGCAAAGTCACTCACAGGGTATGCGTTGGGGCGTTTATCGCGGACAGGATGCGCTCCGGGGGCATCCGTTAAATAGTGGTCCCCTCCGTTATGCCTCTGTCGCTGGCCTCTGCGAGGCCGGATCGAGGTCGAAGACCTCGGCGGAGAAGTCCTCTTATCGCTGCGCGACCGGGACACAAAGCTGTCCCGGCTACCCGAGTGACCTCCACCATTTAATGGATGCACCCATGCGTTCCCCCGGCATCGAAAGTGAACGGTGTTTTTTCCGCCAATCGATTACCGTGCAATGTAGGCCGACGAAATGCCCGACATCACCCAGTGGTTGACGTCGGTCAGCATTTCCGCGGTCAATTCATGACTCGCGTCATACTCACGGACCGCCGGCTGTAACCCTGCGGCGTGCAACAGGTGGGCGGCACGCGACACGGCGTTTATCGACGTCTGAGAATCGTTGCGACCGGTTCCCATCAGCACGCGGGTTTCGCGTAATTCGCGGTAGTTTGCGAGTGGAGTAAAGTTTTTGGGCCACAGGCCTCCCAGTGCGGCGACGCCGGCGAATCGTTCGGGGTGGCTGAATGCCACTTGTAACGCCATCGACGCACCGTTTCCGAATCCGGCGAGATAGACCCGCGATGAATTGACGTGGAATCGTTCCTGGATCGGGCGAATGACATTGTCGATTTCGTTAGCGGTTGCGAAGCACTGGGACGGAGTCTGTCCCCAGCGGTATTGCCCCGGCAGAGCGTTCGGGTCGGGAAGGGCTCCGCGAATCGAGACACCGATGTAATTGCGGTCGCTGATCTTCGGCATCAAATCGAGCAGTTGACGTTCGCTGCTTCCCTCCGAATGCAGCCAGACGATCAAAGGGTATGCATAGCGTGGCTCGTAATTCTCGGGAATGAACAAGGCCGTCCGCTCGGGAAGCCAATTCTCGATCGGTTCTTCAGAATTGTCGAGTTCCTGAAGAATGTCATCGATCGAGACTCCCTCGGCGAGTAATGCTTCCAGTTCGTCACTGCCGACAAACTGGCCGGTTGCGTGCGTTCCGTAGGCGCTCAGGAAGTTCATTCGATCGAAGGTCGAATCAAACGAGAATGAGTAGGGGCGTCGCATGATGTAAAGCCTTTAGATATCGATCAGCAGCGATTGTCGCTGCGCGTGGTAATCTTTTTGTCTGTGACGAATCGGCCTTTTTGCTGGTGTTCGACGGCGGTGAATTTATGAGACCGTCATCGACTGACTTCATACAAGGGGAAGTATTTTCCGGGACAGTTCGTCGCTTTGACCTTGCCGTGTCCGACGACACGGTCGCTGGAGATTTTATATTCCGTTTTGAGAATCTGTACGAGCCGTTTGACGGCTGCCAATTGAGCCGGGCTGGGAGACTGTTCGTCAAAATTGCCGACGAGTACGATGCCGACCCCCTGCTGATTGTATTCGCGATCGCCGGCATGCGCTCCGTGCAATTGCTGTTTCCAGCGAAACGTCGGCTCGATGGCGCCGTCGCCCATGCCATTGCCGTTTCCGATGACGAAGTGATATCCGATTCCTAACCAGGGGTTTCCGTCGTTGTCTTTTCTCTGTAAATGAGTTTCGTGAATGCTTTCAACGCTGCCATTTGAACTGGCGGTATGATGCAAAACAATATATTTCCAGTCGCGAGCGGCGACGGTCGGTTTCCAGGGATTGATCGAGGGAAAACCGGGGGAGGGAGTTCCGGGTGAATAGGGGGAGATCGGATTCATTCGAGCTGCATCAGGAACCCGCCACGAGCGGTGCGCACGCGATATGTCGGCCGGGGGAAGCGCTGCCGATTGCATGCACCCGTTTCCGCACAGGGTTGTCACAGTGACGAAGCCGAACATCAGTAATCCTCGCACAATCACTGCCGCCCTCCTTGACAGCAAATCCCATGTGGTCTCCCAAGACACCCAGGCGTCCTGAATTACCAGCTAATCAGTGAAGCACCGAAATCTACAGAGGGTCGAAGAGACTGTCAACAGCGTGTTTTCGTGACGCGTAGTTCAGTGGCGGGCAGGGGATGAAAACCGGCAATTCGACCCCAAAAACCGAACCTTTTCGGAACATTTTGAGGCCGCAAATGGACCTTATGTATCCCAGAATACCCAGTCATCGTGATGGTCGCATTTTTTTGCCATTTTTGAGATTCTTGGCGATTTGGGTGAGGTTCGCTTACCTTCAGCCGTTCGACGGCGGGGTATCATCACGGGCGAGGCCAGTCGAGATGTTCGTGCAGAAATTCGTACGTTCCTACGCCGTGAATCTGATGAGGGCCGTTAAAGAACTCAATGGTGGTCCGTTCGGGAATTCCGAGTTGGGCATACAGACGTCGAACCGCCGCGTATTCCGACGCAACCCATTCATCGAGACCGACGCCGTCGTCGTGTCCTCGTTCGACCATAAACGGGCGGGGAGCTATCAGAGCGGCCATGTCACTGTGATTGAATGTGTGTGCCAGATCGAATTCGAAGACCTCGTACACATTGTGGTAGATCATGCTGTGTGAGTAATCGACCGTCGTGTTTTTGAACGCCCATTCGTTGAAATCACCCGAGCAGATGACGCACGCATATTGTTTCAGGAGCGCCGGCACGCGCATCGCGGTATTGCCGCCATACGAGAGTCCGTAAAACCCGATGCGATTGGGATCAACGAATTCCAGACCACTGAGCCAGTCGAGAATCTGCTGATGCTGAATCGTCGTCAATGCGAACATCGTCTGTTTCAGCGGATGTGCCTTCCTTTGCAATTGACGAAATTCGTTTCCGCCCCGGTAAAAATTGTGCGGAGCAAACGTGATAAAGCCCCGTTCGGCCAGACAGGCTGCAAACGCCTGATATATTTTCGTCGCCGGCGATGCCGGGTCATCGGTGATGACATCGTGCGGCGTTCCTTCGAGTCCATGTTGACAGACGACGACGGGGCGTTTTTCACCCGGTTGAAGGTCGCGAGGAATTAATAGTACACCCCATGCAAAGACCTCAGGATAGACGTCGAGTTGCACTTCATACCCGACCCATTTCTCATTTTCGTATACCTTACGTGATCGCGGATTCGGAGGTATGGTTGGCCGTGGCAGCCGGCCGATCATATTGTCCCATAGTTCATTGCGATAACGTTCGCTGACGAGTTGCCACGTCTCAGCCGATTGAGGTACGGCACTTTGCCAATAGTCTTTCCGAACGTGGTGTGATCGTCGTAACAAGCGTTGATTGTGATCCACCAGTTCTCGGACCTGACGATGTTGCCGTGCTGCCGGATCAAAATCGACGCGCTGATCGACGGGAATTTCACCGGGAGGGGTGAGTCGCTGCAAGTCGAGTCCCAAGCCATTGATGACGTTGAGAAGGGCAATTTCCGATCCGGGGCCGATCGTCGTCTTCTCGGGACCGGCTATGAGTACGGTCGACGGGCGTTCGAGCCCGTCGGTTTCACACAATTCGTTTCCTCTTTCGACTTCGCTCTGTACCGATTCGTACGTCGGTGTTTGAATGCGACCGGGGGCGGCGACAAGGCGGCGTCCCTCGGTCTGTGGCGGTCCGTCGATAGTCGGTACCGCGCTATGTTCGACAATCAGTGCTCGATCGGCGATCATGGTGGCCAACTCGGCATCGCCGAATTCCCGCAGAATTCCAAATAGATTTCGATAATACGGTTCGTCCCAGATTCGTTGGCGGTTCTGAAAGTAGCCGCTTACCAGTACGCTATCGATTCGCGTATCGAGCGTCGCTGCATATAGGGACAGCAATCCCCCTTCGCCATAGCCGGCGATGCCGATAAGCGGCTGTGCCGGGGCGACGTCGTTCTTGAACGCGGTGACGGCCGCTTCGATCTTGCGGACTTCGTATCCGATAATATGCCGGCCGAGTTCGAATGCCTGCCGCGTAATCCATTCGCGATGCGTCTGATTCGTCATGGCGACATCCGCTTCTCCCGACAGGGTATCCTCCCGATTGACGAGGACGGGGATCAACACCATAAATCCCTGCTCGGCCAGGCGACGCCCGAATTGCGATTCTTCTGCGAGTCCCGGCGACATTCCCATCAACATCTCGGGGGTCTGATCGGCATCGGGAACAACCACGAATCTCGCAGCAGGAGATTCGCTCGGCTTGACCAGAAGTCCCTCGCCGTAAACCGATTCGAAAACCCGCCAGCGAACGGAATAGACCCGATAACGATTCGTTTCTGCGACGAGTGCCGGTTGCTGCAAGCTGCCGACAAACTCAAATTCGACCGTGTCATCGATCGGATCAACGGCACCGATGATCTTGCGCAATCGGGCCTGATTGGGCCGAATCGACGCATCGTGTGCTTCATAATTCCGAAAGCTCCGTTTCCAGTATTTCGCCCGGCGGACCACCGATTCGTCCAACTCTCGCAACAGATATTTCTCAAACCCGGCCCGCATTAAAGTGGAGAGATCTCCGGTCTCCTCCAGCGGCCTGGTGTCGGGCATCACGTTCGGTTCGTCTGCAGCGCCGATCGCGGAGAGTACGACTGTGAAAATAAAACAACAGATCACTACCGTGCGAAGAAAAAAATTGTCGGACATGTTCGATATTCCCGGCAATGGAAATGGAAAAAATAGCTCAGGGCACGAAAAACAACGATTGTCGACTACAGCATCTTCCGTTTTCCGCGCGAGAGCAAGTCTGTGGCTGCGTAGAATCGCTTCGCGGACCAATTCATTTTATACTGGCGAGGTACAGAAGAGCGAACTTTAACGACGATGGAATTGTCACACAGCGAGCAGACCGGCATCAGGCTCCACATTTGTCGGTGTTTCAAAATCTCTCTGAAATCAGGATGAACAATGGCCAAATTAGGTGTAAATATCGATCACGTGGCGACGGTACGGCAGGCACGACGTACGGTAGAACCCGATCCCGTCTGGGCCGCGGCACTCGCAGAACTCGGCGGCGCCGATCTCATCACCGTTCATCTTCGCGAAGATCGCCGGCATATTCAGGATCGCGATCTGCGCGTTCTCCGACAGACCGTGCAGGTGCCTCTCAATCTTGAGATGGCTGCGGAAGAGGAAATCACCAGGATTGCGCTCGACGTTCTACCCCATCAGGTGACTTTGGTTCCCGAAAAGCGAGAAGAAGTGACAACCGAAGGTGGACTCGACATCGTCGGGAACCGGCAACGCGTGAAACGATGCACCGAACAACTGCTCGCCGCAGGCATTGAAGTCAGCATGTTTATCGATCCGGATGAACGGCAGATCACGGCTTCGAAAGAACTGGGAGCCCAAGGGGTCGAACTGCACACCGGTCGATATGCGGATGCCGAATCGCAGGTCGCCCGACAACAGGAATTCGATCAATTGCGGCAAGCTGGTGAATTCGCAATTCAATCGGGACTCAAACTGCATATGGGACACGGCTTGACGTACCGCAATGTCGTTCCTATTGCTCAAATTCCGCATGTTGACGAGCTCAACATCGGCCACAGCATCGTTGCCCGTGCTCTCATGGTCGGGTTCGAAGCGGCCGTTCGCGAGATGAAGCGGTTGATTTCGCTGTGACGGGTTGTTGAGTCAGCAGTCTGTGGGATACCGTCAGATTTGCGTCGTTGGAATGGTCTGCACTGCTGTCGTCTGCAGAGTCCGTCCACTTCGGTGGAGCCAAGATGCATCCCTGTCTGCTTGTTAAAGGAGGGGGATGACTGTTGAATCCTTTAATCACTTAATCGGCGGGAATTTCAGTTGATATTTCTCGCTGAGGATCTTTTGCAATTCTGCACTCTTCTTATCCAATTCTTCGATCGCGCGGCTTTGTTCGCGTTCGGATGTTCGCCAGAGTTTGTCGTGCTCTCCATGCCTGTTGTCTTCAATCCCCTGGAGGTACAGGATTTCGCCAAGTTGAGCGATGTTGGCACCCTGGGAGTACCGGTCGATGAATGCTTTTGACAATTCGATGACCTCGGGATCGACATGTTCGGTCCCGAGCCGTTCGAGTTCGATCGCGGCAAACTTTCCAGAATGAACACGGCGTTTGAGGAAATTCTGCATATTCACTTCTTGCAGGCCTCCGAATGGGACGGCTCTTATTTGTTCTTCTTCGGCAATGATCTGGTTCATTTTGTTCCAGTAAGCGAGAGTCGCTTCACCGGGAGGAAGTTCTTGAGGTACGGGGAAACGCGATTTTTTTTCCGATAACTCTAGGTGTTCGAATTTTGGAGTTGTGGATTGCGCGTCACGACGTCGGATAAAACGTGCCAATTCGCGACGCTCTTGATCGGAAGCTGCCAGCAAGGCATTCGCACGGACCGCGGCCGCATCAGGCACTGGCGTCTGCCGTACCTGAGGGTTTTGACTCAGCGTGGGCACTGATTCGACAGATGCGACAGCAGCTTGAGCAGGCGACACGGGGACTTCAGAGGCAGAAAGCTTTGGGGGAGACGCATCATTCTGGGCATCGGCTGCCCAGGGCAAGACAACGATGACGATTCCGAGCAAACAGCCTCCAATCAGACCGCCTCCCCAGAGGATTCCCTGGCGGGCGATTTGGAACTTTCGGAGCGAGCGTTGTCGATCAGCGAGCGGCATGAAATCCGGTCCTCTCACAAGAATTCGGTAGAACTGGTTTCATAACCCGGTTGGCGACGGAATAATCATCCAAATTGTCCGGAATTATCCGCCGTCCAGAGGGTTATGAAACTGCTTGTAAGGAACGAAGGTTCATAACTCCTTCGTAAACCAACAGTTTATCTGTCTGCACCATACCGGCCCTCCAATTGTAGCTCACGTTTTGACCCTACGACGATCTTACGAACGGACTGCTTCCTTGGCACGAGCTTTGCCAATCGTGACGATTGAATCGATCGCTCTTTCGATCAGGAGCAAAAACCAGGCTCTTTTTCATGGAAATCGATACGAGCGCGCGTTACGAATGCCGTGAAAGTAGGCATCGATGTGGACTTTGTGGGCACGCGGGTCTGTTTTTGCTCGTCCTCGTCGATTCGAGGGAACGTGCCAATTCGTTTTTCGTTTGAATTCATGTTCGAATTCTTACAATTTCCGCATGAAGTCCCGTCGCTGTTGATGGATGTGTGGAAAGGGAATGTGTATCGTGTAGACCGGCTTGAAAACCACAATTTGTGATCTCTGGTCGGGGATCAGCATCGGGATTTTAAACAGGAGCAAGAGTCAGATGACGCCGAAAGAGTTTTTTAAGTTTGCTAAGGAACACAACGTTCAGCAGGTCGATCTCAAGTTCTGCGATATGCTCGGGACATGGCAGCACTGCACCTATCCGATCGACATTTTTGACGAAGGAACCTTCGAAGACGGTATGGGTTTCGACGGATCGTCGATCCGCGGCTGGCAGGCGATTAACAACTCCGACATGCTCGCCGTCCCCGAATCGGCCTCGGCGAAACTCGATCCATTTTTTGCCGAGCCGACCGTCAGCGTCATTGCCAACATCGTCGATCCGATCACCAAGGAACCGTACACGCGCGACCCGCGTTACGTCGCCAAAAAGGGCGTCGCATATTTGAAGCAGACCAAGATCGGAGATACCTGCTATATCGGTCCCGAACCCGAATTCTTCATCTTCGACGACATTCGCTTCGAAACCAACCAGCGCGGCTCGATGTATCAGATCGACTCGTCTGAAGGAGCCTGGAACTCCGGACGTCCCGAAGGACCGAACCTCGGACACAAACCCGCCTACAAAGCCGGTTATTTCCCGGTCTCCCCCGTCGATACCCTCGGCGACATCCGCACCGAAATGGTGCAAGAGATGCGCAAGCTCGGTATCGTCGTCGAAGCCCATCACCACGAAGTCGCGACCGCCGGCCAGTGCGAAATCGATATGAAGTTTCAAGACTTGCTGACGATGGCCGATCAGTTCATGTGGTTCAAGCACGTTATCAAGAACGTCGCCAAACGTCACAACAAAACCGTGACATTCATGCCGAAACCGATATTCGGCGACAATGGCTCGGGTATGCACACTCACATTTCGATCTGGAACGGTAGCTCGCCGTTGATGGCCGGCGACGGCTACGCCGGTCTCAGTGAACTCGGCTTGTACGGCATCGGCGGCATCCTGAAGCACGGCCGCTCGCTGCTGGCTTTCTCGGCCCCGACCGTTAACTCATACCATCGCCTCGTTCCCGGGTTCGAAGCCCCGGTCACGCTTGCTTTGTCGCAACGGAACCGTTCGGCGTCGTGCCGTATTCCGATGTACTCGGCAAGCCCGAAGTCGAAGCGCGTCGAGTTCCGCTGCCCCGACCCGCTCGCCAACGGTTACTTGAGCTTCACCGCTCTGATGATGGCCATGATCGACGGCATCCAGAACAAGATCGACCCGGGCGAACCGCTCGATCGCGACATCTACGATATGTCACCCGAAGAGCTGGCCGAAACGAACGTCTGCCCTGCCTCGCTCGGCGAAGCGCTGAAGGCGTTGGAAGACGACCACGACTACCTCACGAAGGGGGACGTCTTTACGACCGACCTGATCGAAGGCTGGATCAAGTGGAAGCGAGATAACGAAATCGACCCCATCCGCCTTCGTCCACATCCCTTTGAATTCGATCTGTATTACAACGGGTAATTGAGACGATTATTTGTTTGCGGAATGGATTTCATAATCGAAGCCGGATGAAGGGAAACTTTCATCCGGCTTTGTCGTTGTATTCGATGCAAAAAAACAAGAGATATTCTTTGATTCTGCCTTTCGTGTTTCATTCAGGAGGGATTTCTTCACAACTTGACAGGCATATCAAGGAATGGCAAAATCTTGTTTAGTGATAGACAGAATTACAAACTTGGATAGGCAGAATGATTTTCTGGCTATCCCTTAGTTGCACTAGCCGGCGGAGCCGGGGAGGACTTTTCTAGGT
>JAQCEJ010000080.1 GCA_027618475.1 Planctomycetota bacterium
GTTGACGTGTGGCCTTATCCCCGGCCCTGCGGACCGGGCTAGACGAAGTTCTGGCCCTTTGGGCCGGAATACAGGGGGACCACCATTTAACGGATGCACCCCCTAAAACCCATTCAACACGTCCAGCGTTGTAACTGATTACAACAGAGTGCCTTATATCATATTGACCAACGGTATAAACAAAGTTATACTTTACATTATGAAAACCGCAATATCGATCCCTGATGATATTTTTCAATCCGCTGAGCTACTCGCGAAGCGACTCGGTATGACGCGCAGTCAGGTTTATGTCTCCGCTCTTAAACAATTTCTCAAGGAACATCGCGAAGATGGCGTGACAGAGAAATTGAATCAGGTCTATGGAGACCGCGAATCTCATGTCGATCCGGTCATTAAGGAACTACAGAACCGCGCCTTACCTGGGGATGACTGGACATGAAACGGGGCGAGATCTGGTGGGCTGATTTGCCGCGCCCTGTCGGTTCTGAACCAGGATATCGCCGTCCGATTCTCATAATTCAATCAGACGATTTCAACCGCAGTTCGATCCGGACGGTCGTCGCCGCAACGCTCAGTTCGAATCTCAATCTCCAGCGCGCGCCGGGTAATGTATTTCTTTCAGCTAATGAATCCGGTTTGCCCAAGGATTCTGTGGTCAATGTCTCGCAAATGGTGACAATTGACCGGATGGATTTAGCAGAAAAATGCGGTGAAATAGATGAACTGACGATGCTTGCCGTCGATGACGGGATTCGACTCGTGCTGGCGTTATAAAGCGGATGGATGAATCGCACGATGCTCGATTATGTCTTCTTCCACACCTGGTGCACTTCGAGTTCGCGATTCTACGCACAACTGGCGAATTATGTATCGCATCGATTCTGATGTCATCATTGTTGTTGACGTTTATGCAAAGAAGGCCCAAAAGATTCCGGACGAAGTCATTTCCCGTTGTATAAAGCGATTGAAGCGGTATGACGAAACCGTCAAAACGGCATTGAAACGACCACCATTCAAATAAGAGAGACGACAATGGATGCATCCAAACTTAAGGCCCTGCAAGCGGCGGGATGGAAGATGGGAGACGCCGCTGATTTTTTGGAAATGAGCGACGAAGAACGTCAACTGCTCGATACGCGCGTCCAACTCGCACTGGCGATTCGCCGACAGCGTAAAGCGCGAAATCTATCGCAAAAGCAACTGGGAACAAAATTGAAGACGAGCCAACCGCGTATCGCCAAGATCGAACAAGCCGCAAACGATGTGTCGCTCGATCAACTGGTACAGGCTTTTTCCGCGGCGGGAGGCGTTATCGAAGTTAAGGTTTCGACGCTAAAGCCCAAGAAAAGTAAGTCGCCCAAACCGACAACTACGGAAAAAATGATCCTCCACGTGACGACTTCCAAGTAACATTTCTCTCGTCGATCGTCCCGTTTTCCCACCACTCCCCCTCTTGTGACATCTCTTAGACCCGTTTATAATCAACGAGCGTTTATGCATCGGGATTTCGATACATAAACGCCGATGATATGCCTATCGGTTCGGGTACAGGAGGAACGACTTTGCGGAAGCGGTCAACTTTGCCTCTGTCAATTGCCATCGCGGCGATTCTCTCGGTTTGCGCGAGCGATGGGAACGTCGCCGCTGAGGACGTTGCCTCGTGGTTTGAATACCTCGACGAGAAGCCGGCCCTGAGTTTCGAACACGATATCGAACCGATATTTGTTCGCTTCGGCTGCAATTCATCGGGGTGTCACGGCAAGGCGGAAGGGCAAAACGGGTTCAAGCTATCGGTCTTCAGTTACGATGCCCCGTCCGATTTCAAAGCCGTAACACAGGAAGGCCGCGGTCGCCGCGTCTTCCCGGCTCGCCCGCAGTCCAGTTTGCTGCTTGAAAAAGCGTCGGGAGGCGTACCCCATGGAGGTGGTATTCGTATCCGCAAGGGGTCGGGAGAATATCGTGTCGTCCGCCGGTGGATCGAACAGGGAATGCCTTTCGGATCGCCGGACGATCCTCAGGTCGTGGAACTGCAAGTCGAACCTCACGAGCAGACGGTCGAACTCGGCACGGAAATCTCGCTGCGCGTGCTCGCAAAATTCTCCGATGGCCGGTTGATCGACGTCACGCAACTGGCGAAGTTTCAATCGAATCAGGATGCCATCGCACTCGTGGATGAATTCGGCCGCGTCACCATCGGCGATACGCCGGGACAAGTGACGGTGATGGCATCATACATGGGGCAGGTCGACCAGTTTCGTGCGCTCATTCCCCGTCAGCCAGCGGTGGAGAATTATCCCGAGATTCCTTCGTTCTCGCCGCTCGATGATCTGGTCGTTCAACAGCTGAAGCGATTGAATATTGTCCCTTCGGACGTCTGCACCGATGCTGAATATCTGCGGCGGGTTTATCTCGACATCATCGGCACGATGCCGACGACTGCGGAGGCTCGCGAATTTCTCGCCGATACGTCGCCGAATAAACGCGCTCTACTCGTCGAACGCCTGCTCGATCGCCCGGAATACGCCGATTACTGGGCGATGAAGTGGGCGGATTGGTTGAAAGTCAATCGCACCGTGCTGGGACATAAGGGTTCGTACAATTTCGTGAACTGGATACGGCAAAGTTTTGCCGCCCATAAGTCATACGATGCATTCGCGCGGGATTTGCTGCTGGCAGAGGGACCGCTGACCGAGTCACCCGGAGGGCATTTCTTCAAGACATCAAAAGACGCCGGTGAGATGGCAAGCACCGTATCGCAGGTGTTTCTCGGTGTGAGGATCGAATGTGCCCGTTGTCATCATCATCCGTTCGACCGCTGGGCCGAATCGGACTACTACGGCATGCAGGCGTTGTTCGCACAAGTCGGTTTCAAGCCGATCACCGGCGGCGAGATGATCGGTGCTCTCAGTAACCCTGCGACGAGTCATCCGCGCACCGGCGAACGGGTTTTCGCGCATCCCCTCGATACATTGATGCCGGCAGAGTCACCCGAGGGAGACCGTCGTAAGATTCTCGTCGAGTGGATGACGTCAAATGAAAATGCGTGGTTCGCCCGCAATTTCGTGAACAAGATGTGGGCTCATTTTCTCGGGCAGGGGATCGTCGAACCGGTCGACGACTTCCGTTCGACGAATCCGCCCAGTAATCCACAATTGCTCGACGCGCTCGCCGATCGATTTATCGCTGCCGGTTTCGATATTTCCTCGCTCATACGCGATATCACGGCGACGCGGACGTATCAGCTCTCATCGCATCCAAACGAAACGAACGAACTTGATGCACAAAACTATTCGCGGGCGTTGTTCAAGCGAATGGATGCCGAAGTGCTGTTCGACGCCGTCTGTCAGACGACGGGAGTTCCTGAAAAATTCGAAGGCATTCCCACCGGTTACCGTGCCATTCAACTATGGGACAGCCAGGTGCCGCATTATTTTTTAACACTGTTCGGCCGACCGGTGCGCGTGACGGCATGCACCTGCGAAAGAAGCGTTGAACCGAGCGTGTCGCAGGTGCTGCACGTGCTCAACTCGCCAAACCTGCAACAGAAGTTGTCACACGAATCGGGAACGGTGGCGACTCTGGTGAAATCGATTGAAGACGACGATCAGCTCGTTCAAGAATTGTATCTGACCTTTTATAGTCGATTCCCCGATGCCGACGAGTTGCAGGCCGTGACAGAATACCTCAGTCAGCACGCCGGCGAACGCCGACAGGCCGTTGAAGACATCGCCTGGAGTCTGCTGAACTCGATCGAGTTTGTGTTTAATCACTGACGAGGGAATGTCGAATGGGAGACGAATTTATGGCTGGTCCATTGAAAACTTGTGACGGCGTGACGCGGCGGAATGCTCTGCGGATTGGCATGGCGTCGTGGCTGGGGGGCGGAGTAACTCTCTCTCAGATGCTGCAAGCCCGCGGCGACGATGCGGCGTCTACGAAGTACCGCAACGAAATCTCGACCATCGTCGTCTTTCTTAACGGTGGATTGAGCACGATCGATACCCTCGATCTCAAACCCGAAGCACCGGCTGAATTTCGCGGTGACTTCGCGCCGATCGACACGAACGTTCCCGATCTGCAGATTTGCGAACATTTGCCGTTGTTGTCTCAGCAGGCCGATAAGTTCGCACTGCTGAGGTCGTTCACGCATCCGAATTCAAGTCATGGTCCGGCCGACCATTACATGCTGACCGGTTATCATCCGACCCCGGCCTTCAATCCGTCACTCAAGCCGAATAACGAACGGCCGACTCACGGAGCGATCATTTCGAAAATGCTCGGTCCACGCGGGTCGGTACCGGCGTATGTCAGCTTGCCACGAATGCACAACTCGGCAGGATCGGCATACCTGGGATCGAATTACGCCCCGTTTGTCGTTGACGCCGACCCGAACACACCGAATTTTTCTGTTCCCGATCTGTTGCCGCCGATGTCTGTGGATGTCGAACGATTATCCGATCGTCGAGGCTTGCTCTCGCGTGTCGACAAATACCGCAAGAGCACCGAGCTTGTCGGTAACCGTCACGCCAAAACGCTGAATGTGTTTCAGCAGAAAGCGTTTGATCTCATGACGTCGCCCGAGACCCGCGATGCGTTTGATATCGGGAAAGAACCCACAGCACTGCGCGACGCTTACGGTCGCAATTCTTTGGGGCAGTCATGCCTCATGGCCCGCCGACTTGTCGAGTCGGGCGTTCGTTGCGTATATGTCGATCATTCGAACTGGGATACGCATAACAACAACTTCACGGTTCTCAAGAACGATTTGCTGCCGCAATTCGATCCGGCGATGTCGATGCTGCTGCGCGATCTGGCCGATCGAGAGATTCTGAAAACGACTCTGCTCATCGTGATGGGCGAATTCGGCCGTACGCCGCGCGTCAACGGACAGGCGGGCCGCGATCATTGGGGCCCATCCAACTGCATCTTCCTGGCAGGAGGAGGAATCAAAGGGGGATGTGTCGTCGGTGCGACCAATTCGCACGGCGAGAAGCCGGAGGCGGACCCCGTCGGTCCGGAAGATCTTGCCGCGACAATGTACCGTTGCCTGGGGATCGATCCCGATGTTGAATTCCGCACTCCCGAAGGCCGCCCGGTGAAAATCGTCAATAACGGCCGGGTGATCACCGACCTGTTAGCGTGATGAGGGGAATTATGACGCGGCCCAAGAACACGATGTTGCGAAACAGAGCATTGAAGTCGATCGATTTCGGACCGAGCCGGGGAATGAGATCTCTGTGTTTCATCGCTGCGTTTTCCGCAGTATTTGCGTCAACTCAACTCACCCGTGCTGATGTTCCTTCGGCGTCTTATATTTTTCCGGCAGGGGGAGAGCGCGGGACAACGGTGTCGTTTAACGTCGGCGGACATTTCTTGTTCGAAGGTTGTCCGTTTCATCTGCAAGGAACCGGCGTTGAAGCAAGCCCGCGCATCGAGCGGACTGAGACACGCTGGTTCGAAGGACCGGTGATTCCGCTCCCAGCCTCTCAAGCAAAAGAGACCTACCCGAAAGATTACGCCGGGACAATGTCGATTGCGCCCGATGCCGAATGGGGCCCTCGGTATTGGTCTGTGTCGAATTCGCAGGGAGTGACGACACCGATGAAATTTATCGTCGGCGACCTTCCTGAAATCGTCGAAGACGAGATCAGCGGATTACCGATTCCCGTTCCGGTCGCTGCACCGGTGACTGTTAACGGACGAATTTTTCCTCGCGAAGATATCGATATCTGGTCGGTGACGCTCAAACAGGGGGAGACATTAACCGCCGAAGTCAACGCAGCCCGGCTCGGATCGCCGCTCGATGCATATCTCGAAGTTCGCAATTCACGGGGCGAACGTGTGGCCGGGAACGACGATCATTTCGGTGCCGATTCGTTTCTGCAGTTCGTTGCTCCGGACGATGGTGTATACGAGATTTACATTCGCGACATGAACGTCGGCGGGTTACAACATTACGTCTATCGCCTGACGTTAATAACTGGGCCGTATGTGAATCACGTGTACCCGATAGGGGGTCGCCGGGGCTCGATTGAATCGTATGAATTGCTCGGCGTCGCGTTGGGAACCGAAACGGCAGAGATTGATCTGACATCGGTCGGTACTCAAGACGTCTTTCGCTTTCAAAGTCCCGAGGCGCAGGGAAGCGTACTCATGCCGCTCGATGATCTTCCCGAATTTCGCGAACCGGTCGACGGTACTCCGCATCCGATAGTCGC
The DNA here is from genome assembly GCA_027618475.1 of Planctomycetota bacterium. Taxonomy (GTDB): domain Bacteria; phylum Planctomycetota; class Planctomycetia; order Planctomycetales; family Planctomycetaceae; genus JAQCEJ01. The sequence goes on from JAQCEJ010000080.1 coordinate 6,219, forward strand.
ATTGCCTGCGGTCCTCAATGGACGAATTTCTCAACCCGGTGAACGGGATGTCTGGACGTTTTCAGCGAAGCAGGGAGAAGTGTGGTTCTTCGATGTTCAGGCAAGCCGCTGGGGATCACCGCTCGATGCGGTATTAACTGTTCTTGATGAAAATGGCACGATGCTGGCGACGGCTGACGACATCGCAGCCGGAAACAGCGACGCACAATTGACGTGGACCGCCCCCGCTGAAGGAACGTATCGAGTTTCCGTCAACGATCGATCGTCCAATCGCGGCGACCGAGAATTCGCCTATCGTTTGAAGATTTCCGCACCGCAGGGGGCTGGTTTTCAACTGACGTCGCCACTGGAAGCGTTGAACGTCCCCCGCGGCGGCGAAATGAAATGGAAGATCGACGCGGTACGTACCGGTGGTTTTGCGGGGGAGATACAACTCGTATTCGAAAACCTCCCCTCGGGAATCACAGCGACTCCCGATGTGATCCCCATGGGACAGAGCACGGTTGAAGTCGTTCTAAAAGCAGACGAAACGGCTCGCATTACTATGCAGCGCGTACAAGTCTTCGGAAAGGGGCTGGTCGACGAACAGGAAATGGTTCAGCCGTTATTGTTATTGTCGGCACCAGGAGATCCCCCGCGATCAGAAGTATTGATCGCAGTCACGATGCCGACACCGTTCAAAATTACTGGCGTGTTCGAGTCGCGATTTGCGCCACGAGGGACGACTCACGTTCGACATTTCAACATCGAGCGCAACGGCTACGAAGGCCCGCTCGAAATCGAGCTGGCTGATCGGCAGACGCGGCATCTGCAAGGGGTCACTGGACCGAAGATGACGATACCGGAAGGAATCAGCGAATTCGACTACCCGATACAACTCCCTCCGTGGATGGAAATCGGCCGCACCAGCCGTACGGTCGTCATGGCAATTGGCATCGTAAAAGATACGGACGGGAACCAGCACAAAGTGAGTTACAGCTCGGATGCGCCGGATGATCAGATCATCGTTCTGGTAGAACCGGAAATTTTAACCGTGGATGCCGAACGGACGACGCTGCGCGCTGAACCGGGCGCGACGGTTTCCGTCAATGTACGGGTGGGCCGAGGTTCGGGACTGACCGGACCGGTCGAAGTCGCTCTCGTCATTCCCGACCATATGTATGGTCTCGTCGCCGAGCCAATTGTCATTCCTGCGGAATCAACCGAAGGGAAAATGACTTTGCAGTTTACTGCCGACGCGTCGGGGCCGTGGAACGATCGATTGATACTGAGAGCCGTTATGATCGATGGACGCGGATTATCGGTCACGGGTGAATCGGCACTGACGATCGTCCCCGCGGATTAGATTCGTGCTTCCGCAGTACACGAGGAACACTCCCGTTCTCAATTGTCCGACGGTGGCGACAGCAGATTCTGATCGGTACGCCCCAGAAAACGGCCGCCGCTCAAAAACATGCCGTATTCACACGGAATGCACCATTCAATTTTAACGCGGTACTCGAAAACCTTTGTATCGCTCGCCATTTTCATCGTCACGTCTCCACACGAGATCGCGCCACGATGGATCAGACCAATACCGTTGCGGCTGATTTCCCGTGTCATGGCGGCAATGGTATTCCCGCGTGTGGTGATGATTTCAGCCGGAACGGCGAGGTCGAGTCGTTCGACTTCCCGCTGATGATCTTCGTCAGATCGACCGATCGCATCGAGGACTTGTTTCAGATCCTGTACTGTCGGTCGGCTCCAGGGGTCAGATCCCATGTTGTTTCCTTGTGAAAATGGTCGACGTTTCGACATTAGAACGTCGGCCGATCATTATTGTATTCTTCGCATGAGAATCCCGATCCACAGACTGTGAATCATCAAAACATAACCAATTACAAATGGACTTCGCACACCGGCAACGTTTGGCAATAGCCGGTTGTGCCGGTTATAGAGGTTGTCTCGATGTTGCGGCTTGTGATCGCTGGCGGGCAGGATCGTTTGATGAAATATAGGTCACAGATCCGTACGTGTGCCGGAACTTTTGCCAGTTTTTTGGGGTGCGGCGGTGCATCAGTCGCCTGCTGAAATCGGACAGGCAAATTTGTCTGTACGAACCAGGTATTTTTCATCAGGCGGCCAGACCGCCTCGCGGTCTTGGCGGAAGTGCCGGGGAGTTGGAACACTCGACCCTATTTAGAAAGAGGTGTCGCCGTTGCGATCGCACGATCAACCGGGATGGCAACGGGAACGTTCCGTCGTGAATGGCGCACAAGGCTTGCCGCGGAGAGTCCGATTAACAGACAGATCAGGCCGAGCATCAGCTTCCATTGCGTGTCGTCTTCGGAGGCCGATTTCGACGAATCGGAACTCTCATCGTCCCAAGAGATATCGCTTAACCGGGTCGGCTGAGTTGATGTACCAGCGAAATCAAATTGATCGTCGCTGTGGGCCGAATCTTGCGATACACCAGAGCGATTTGATTTATCTTCGACAGTCTGCTCCTCGCCAAACTCATCGATGGTATCCCATTGATTCCATTCGTGAGGAAGAAACGATGCAGACGACGGTGCTTCGGATCGCCGAGGTTCTTCGAAAGGAACGGAGAGCGACATGGGTGAAACCTGATTATCGAGCAAACGAGCCGAGCCGTTTGCAATCAAACGAGCCGACGAGCCGGTGCCGGAAAACGTCGATGGCGAATCGCTCAAGTCCCGCGGAACGTTCGCGTTCCGCTGTGTCAGGTCATCGATATCAACATTCGGATCTTCGGCAATATTCGCTGACGAGAGCCGGCGGTACTTGCGTGGCATCTCCTGTTCGCTCGATGCCATCGACGAGTCGGACTTGTGTTCGGCCATAAGTCGTTGCAGATCGTCGGACGATTTCGCTCGACGATTCGCCGTGGTCACGCTGCTGAGGGAAGCAGTCAATATCGGATCGACGGGTGGTTGTTGGCCGCTGTCACGATTCTTGACCATTTCCTCAAGCTGAATCGCAGCGTCAGTTTGACGATTCTCGATTTCTCGCAGCAATTCGACAGGTGAGACGCGAAAGTTCAACGGCATCGCCGACGATCGCGCCATCGACTGCGCCTGCAAACACAATCGCTGTGCATCGTCAAGATTTCCCAATAACATACTGTCTCGTGCGGTCTCCAACAACGACTCGACGCGCTTTCGGATGAGATCACCCTTTTGATCGATGTCGGCAACTTCCTTTTCAACCGGAGCGTTGTTTTCGGCGAGGCCGATTTCGACCTGCGCAGCCGGTTTTGGTTGGTTCGTTGACTCCTCTTCTGCGAGCAGATCTCGGAGTTGAACCAGCGCGGTATCCTCAGCAATGCGATCGGTTGACGGCGGAATCGAATCCACGCCTCGCTTGCCATCTTCAATGGATGCGATCGGGAAGTCCGCATCGTCACCAGGCGGCGGGAGAGCCTCATATCCCTGATGTACGGCATCAGCCGAAAAATCAAAATCGTCATCTAAGCGAACAACATCGTTTAATTCTGCAATCGCTACTTCCGCCGCTGCATCCAGTGTCGCTTCCGATTCGGATTCCAGAAACGGATCGGTCGACGGCGGCGCAGAGGAGTCATGCCAACCCCGATCCAAAGGCCAGGGAAGTCGGCTCGCCAGGGGAGATCCGCTCAACGTCGCGACGCCAGTCTGGTTGTCTGACTCCGTTTGATCGGCGGATGTTCCCAACGGGTCGAGACTCAAACCGGCTGAGTTGGCCGTCACTTTGGCGTTCTTGTTTTCGTCAGACTCCGAATCCCTGTTGTTCGACATCAACGGTAACCAATCGGCAACCGTACTGGTAAACGTTGCCGGCGTTGATTTCCACATCCACGAGATTGAGGTCTGCCCGTGACGTGCGCAACCGGTTCCCGTCCCCAACCATAGACCAATCATGATCAAGGCGGGAACGAATTTCGACAATGAAATTTTAAAATGGCGATTAGGAAACACAGCAGATTTCTCTTTCGACTCGGCATCCTTCCGAGTGGAATGAGTGGCGATCGTCGATGCCTACGACAACCGGGCAATTTCGTTGCACGATCCATCGGCATACGGAATCAACACAGTCCCGTGATCCTAAAATCGACAAATTCGGTACGACTGCTTCAATCGATTTGGCAGGTTCTTACGATTATCGGGTCTTTAACAGGCCACGCAATCTTCCCAGATTCACTTCGTCCAGCTCTACCCCGTCACGTATGCCTTTGGGAGTCTCCATATACATTGGAATCTTGGAGAAATAGGGGTCGTTGAGAAGATGGCGAAAAGGCTCGCAACCCAGGGTTCCTTCACCAATATGAGCATGGCGATCAACGCGGCTCCCCCGGTCCTTCAAACTGTCGTTGAGATGAAACGCACAAATCTTTTTGCGGCCGATCAGCTTGTCGAATTCCTGCATGGTCGAGGCGTACTCTTCGGGGGTTTGGAGCGGATATCCCGCGGCAAAAATGTGGCACGTATCGACGCAGACACCCAGGCGCTCGGGCTCGCGAACCCGATCGATGATATACGCGAGATGTTCAAAGCGGTGTCCGAGATTCGTCCCCTGACCGGCAGTTGTCTCCAGCCAGATTTGCACGGCCACATCAGGAGCCGCCTGATGAACCCAATCGAGTGCGGTCACGACTTTGTCGAGACCTTCTTCTTCGCTCGACGTTGTAAAACTCCCCGGATGCATCACCAGTCCGGCGAGTCCCAGTGCTTCGGCGCGATGGACTTCTTCGAGCAACGCATCGCGCGATTTCACCCATAGTGCGTCGTCGGGACTGGCCACATTGATGAGATAACTGTCGTGCGCACAGGGGAGGATGATTCCCGTTCGATCGAACGCTTCGCGAAACAATCGCACGTCGTCATCGGACAGCGGTTTCCCTTTCCACTGATTGTTGTTCTTGGTGAACAACTGCACGCAATCCATCTTCAATTCGGCGGCAGCGTTTACCGCTTTGTAGTATCCGCCGGCAATCGACATGTGGGCACCGATTATTCGTTTCATCCGTCACACAATACAAGAATAACGCTGGAAAATCCATTCGCCGACAAGACAATGGTCATCGGGAATCTTTAGGACAGGGGTTCCATCTCCTTTGTCATCTTGCCATTTGAAGTGGGGATAATTATGATCGATCAACAGAAACAGACGTCGTCGGTAACGTCTTATTCAGCCGCTTTGTTGTGCTCTGTGTCGATCACAATTTCAGAAGTTCCGTTGCCGGTAAAACCCACAGGTGAGATATGGACGGTTACGCTTTCTACGGGATTGTTGGTCTGACGTCCGTCGTTGGCATGGCGATGACGATCTTCGGCGTCCGGCGAGTTGTCGTCCAATATCACCTCCGAGAGACGCGGCGGGCGATGCGGGAATTTCGCCTGCGGCGCGAACAACTCGAAGCCAAGTTTTACGATCTTGCAAGATTGTCCGGGAAGCCGAAAGGTTTGCGCTGGATCGACTGCGAATGGCAGAACACAGTGCGGTTTGCCAGGCAAATCGAAACGAACCTTCTGACGGCCTTCGTGGGAGTCAACATTCGCTTCGATGCAATCGAAGGCGAGGGAATGGAAGACGTGGCCGCCGTGGGCACGATTCGCGATGCGTGTGCCGTCTTCCATTATCGAGCGGGCCGTTGGGGGACCGGCGGACGAGCGCTGTTCAACATGAACCCGCAGGAAGCCGTCGATAAACTGCACGATCAGTTTATTGCGGTGAATGTGGAACCGACCGCGCTCGTTTAGCAGCCTGTTGAAAAGGTGTGGCACTGCCGGCTTGTCCGGCAGTGTGGTTGTGAAACATCGGAAAAACACCGGTGGGCAAGCCACCCGTTGTACACAAAGCCCGTGGCACACAAAGTATGGTCATCGATCGTTTTCAACAGGTTGTCAGGCCAACCCGGTCGCGTTGCCTGCGGCATCTGTGATCGAATCGCGAAGACTCTGGATCAACTGTCGGCATTGATTGGCCAACGAGATCAATCGCGCGTCATCTTGTGTCGCCTCGCGCACGATTTCTTCGTAATACCACAGGATCTGGTCGGGAGATGCCCCGAACCGTTTCCAGATCGCTTCGCCCGCTTCGATATCAAAGACCATCGTTCCCAAATTGTGAAGTTTATCGGCCAGAGAAATGGCACGGACTTCCCAAGGGGCGCTTCTCAAGTGTTCGATGGATTCGGTCTTGCGAATCTTCCACGGACGCATGGCACCTTCATCGTCACGTTTTCGCTCCGTCAGTTGCTGTACGAAATCGAGCACGCGCGGCGGAAATTCCGTGGCGAGTACTTCGATCGGGCAAGACGTATCTTCGAGAACATCGTGCAGCAATGCCGCCGCCAGGATTTCGTCATCATCAATTCCGACCTTCACCAGCAATGTCATCACGCTTGCGGGATGAGTCAGATAAGGGAGATCGGACGCCTTGCGGGTCTGGTCGCGATGCCAGCGCGCGGCGACACGCATGGCTCGTTCGACAAGCTCGGAAAACGACATTCGATCAATCTCCCGTATGCCGATACTCGTTGAATTGCACGTACTCCCAGTGACGGTACAGCGCCGACGTTTTCAGCAGTTGTGCATGTTCGCCGACCGACTCGACCTTGCCGTCATGCACAAACACCACCTGATCGCAGCGGCGAATCGTCGAGAGTCTGCTGGGGAGGAAGATCACGGTACGATCTTTACTGATGCGGTTGTAGGCGTCGTCGAGCAGCGATTTCGTATCTTCGTCGAGAGGTTCGGTCGGCTCTTCGACGATCAGTAACGCGGGATTTCTCAAAATGGCGCGGGCCAGTCCCAGTCGAAACGACTGCCCGAAGTCGAGCTGTTCGCCATGTTCGCCTAAAACGGTTTCGTATCCCTGGGGGAGTTTTAAGATGAAGTTGTGTGCATGGGAAACTTTCGCCGCTTCGGTGGCATCCTGTAACGAATAGTCATCGCGACCGCAGGTGATGTTTTCGTAGACCGTTCCCGTAAAAAAGGGATCGCGATCGCTGACGTAAATAACTTCGGCACGGATTGATTCAAGCGTCCCCCAGGCAATGTCTTCTCCGTCGATCAGCACACGGCCCGAATCGGGCTCGATAAACCGAGGTAACAAATTGGCGAGTGCCGTAAGCGACATCGGTTCGACGGCGACAATTGCGGTTGTTTTTCCGGCGTGCATTCGCAGGTCGAATGCGTCGAGCAATTTTTTCTGCGTCGAGGGAAGCGTGTACGTCACCGCTTCGAACTGCAAATGTTTCGCTAACGGTTGCATGAACCTGGCACCGACCGGCTGGCCGACCGACGGAATCTGATTGATGTACCGCAGCACGCGATCGGCCGCCAACGTCACGTCGCGGCAAATACGGTATTGCTGCCATAATCCCTTTACGGAATAAGCGAGTCCGAGGAACAGCGACAACAGCAAGACCACAGCAGAAAACGGAAACGGGCTGTTGTGTTCCAGAACCTTGGCGATCAGCACCATCGCTACGACGCCGAGACATACCGCGATGAACAGCATGGCACCGGCGCCAAGACGCTTTTCACTCTGCAAATACAAGAATTCGTTTTTGCGGAAGTGCTCGAGATATGTTTGAAAGCGATCGTGTTCGAAATTTTCCATTCCGTAAGAACGCACCAGCCGCGACTTGTGCAGGCTTTCCGCCAGTAATTTGTATTCGGTAGAAAGTCGGTCTTCGGCGAGGCGGTCTTTACTTTCCGTTCGCGATCGCTGACGTTCTTGAATATACCAGCTCGCCCCCAACGGAATCAGACAGAGTAATGTCAAATGCCAGTTGACCGTCAATGCCAACAGGGCGAAGAATGTTATGTGCAACGTATAACGGCTGATCCCCAGCAACCATTCGAGAAGTCCGTCGCGAATACGTTGCAACTGTAGCGTGAAGATATCGAGAGCGTGTTGATTGTGTCGGCCTTCGAGATCGCTGGGCCCCAGCCGCAGCGACTGGCGATGAACCGATTTGCGTAGTCGATTGACGATATCGAGCGTTGTCGAAACGGCCTGCTTTCGTGCCCGATTGCGTGCGATGAGCCGCAGCAGCATCAACACGACGATTCCTGCCATCAGTGGACCGAGTGCCCGATTCGTGCTTTGTAACACAGGCCATATTTGATAGGCCTTTGCCGCCGCCGTTCCCCAAATCGTGTGACGCAACCACGAGAGAGATGGGGCAATACCCAGATCTTGTCCGCTCAACCGCCGCAGATTCGCGTTCACGTAATCGGGGTGGATGAAATCTTCTGAGACCTGAATGGCACCGCCGGTCAACCGATCCATTTCGATCGCGTCGTCGGCATCGACAAACGGAACATGACCGCGCGACGTCATCAGATCGACAACCAGGCAAGAAAGCAGCAGGCTCAAACTCAGCAGCGCGGCATCCAGCGCGCTCCAGATGATCATACGCAGCGCGCTGCCGCGGAAGAGATCACGAACAGGAACAATTCTCGAAAAGGCGGAGGGTTGTGAATTTGACACGGCTCACCCAATATACGAAATGGTTACGCCCGTTGTCTCCATTCGGGGTCGAGTTCCCCTCCGCGTTGAGATCTCAATCTTGAGGTTTTTCATTCCGTCGCTGCGACGGTACTTTGATTCTGTTGGACCAGCTTCGTGTTATGCCAGATCGCGTTCTTCGAACAGAATGAACGCCAGTAAAATGGCGGCCAGGCTATACACTCCACAATACAAAGCGGCATTTCCCAGATAAACCGGTGGGACCATAACCCCCGTCGCCACCGCCGTCTGCATGTTGAACGAATCAAGATTGGGAAGCGCCGTCGAAATCAGACGAGCCATGAACGACACGAATTCGTTCTTGAGCACCCCTTCACCGACGAGCACCGGAGTGAGGTGACCGACAACGAATACCGAGAAACAGGTCACAATGTTAACCACCATCGGCAATCGCGTCGAAATCGCAACGCTGACGGCCGAAAGAATCGCAATTTCGAAGAAGATCAATATGATCCCCGGCACAATCTGCAGCAGCGAAGCCATGCGGTCGACTGTGGTCGGATCAGGAAGACTCGATTCCTTGGCGTCGTAACCGACTTTGTAGGGAATCGTCAGCATGAAGACGATCACCACGGGGATCATCATAAACAGGACCGCCTTCAAGATCCCGAGATACTTCCCGACAATGAACTGCCGGCGATTGATCGGTTTCGAAAGTACGGTCATCGCCGTCTTGCCTTCGATTTCGTCGGCGATGCTTGTGCTCGATGTCCAGACGGCGAGCAAAAGACCCGTAATGAGAATCGTCGCCAGTCCGCAGTCCTTGTGCATCTTGATGTCGTCACCCATCGAGAAGAACGGGACGAACGTGTTCACCACCAGAAGTATGATGGCAATCGCCATCAACAGCAGAAAGATCGGCTGGCGAATCGCCTCTTTCGTCGTTCCGCGGGAAATGATGCCGATGCGGGTTGTGAATTCCACGACGGTCCACGCGATCAACAGAACCGACGTCACGATAATCGGCCAAAGCCAATAACCCATGTCCGTCGCCTGGGAAGAAATCTGTGCCAAAACCGGCAATAAGTCGACCGAGGGCATAACCTCACTCCTGAAAATCTCAACAGAAAACATCTAAAAAAGGGGAGTAAATCCACCGACGTAAGGTCAGCGACGAAAAATCATCGCAGAAATTGCACTCACATTACGTATTCACCGGCACAAACGTGGGAAAAATAACCGAAATGACGGAAAAACATAGACTTATGGCCACACATTTTCGCACGAGAACCATGCCGGTGACGGCAATGCCTCATTCTTCCAATGTAACGAGAAGCCGACCCGAAAAAAAGCGGCGAAAGTCGCGAAGTACGAGTTTCCCCGCAAGTCCCCGTTACGACCCAACCACTCGTCAAATGTTCTCACCAGCTTATCGACGTTCGACGCGTTCACCGACGACTGTGTCCTGAAAATCCGCTGTCGAGATGGGATTCCCAAACTTGCGATGTCTACCAAGAGCCATGAAAGCGACAGGCACGGTAACAACCAGCCATGCGATGATCCTGGGAAGTACCATATTCTGGAAGCCATAAGGATTTTCAGGAGGACCAAAAACGGCCCAACCAAATTTATTGATCCTGTAGGAAAATTCCATCTCAAACGACCATATCAGCATCACAAGAACAACCGCCAACCATCCGCAGTATGTGACAATGTTCCGATTGAAGCCTATCGTCAATCGAGCGAGCCGGTTGAAAACGAACAGCGCGATAATCGTTGCAAACGCAGTGACGAAAAGCATTGAAAGATATGAGTTTATCCTGGAGAAAGTCCCAACGCTTTTCTGCACGTCGCCAAACACCCGGGTGTAGGTGGTCAACACAAGAGGGCTGATGAAGCGCGTGTAGAAATGAAAGAGAAATAAGCTTGCTGTCTGCCAAGCCGTAATTGCAATCAGGAATTGAGTTTTTCGCCGCGCCATGATCGCTGATGCCTAACCACTGTTCATTCCGTATCCGACTGTCTCTCAAGAATGCCGAATTCGAAAATCGGCGAACTCGCTGGTGGCGGGTTGTTCGTCCTGCCGGCAATCGGTGATCTGCTTTGCAAACGTCTGCATCACGTCGTTCACGAATTTCGAAACCTCGGCCCAGGTTCCCTCAGCGACAAGTTCCACCGAACCGTCCGCACAATTCATGACATAGCCGGTGACCTGATATTTGCGCGACAGTGATGTTGTCGTGTAACGGAACCCGACCCCCTGGACCCGGCCCTGAAAACGACAGCAGGTGCGAATCTCGTTCGTAGCGGCATCGTCATTCATGGCGTGCTTTCCGTTCGAGCCACCGTCCCTTCGTGCCGGACGTGGAATATGATCGGTAGCGAAGACTGATTCCCTTCGCTTTGCGAGACGGCGAAAATCAACCGCGTCGACTCCGGCACCCAGGGACGGGCGGAGAGAAACAGTTGCCGTTCGTTTTGTCCAGGAAGCAGCGTGATACCATTCAGTCCCAGATTATCGACGATTACTCCGTGCGGCAGATTGTCGACGTCGAAGCGAATCGGCCCGTCGGCCCCATTGCGGACGATTCTCAACATGGCCGTCACCGTCGTTCCCGGTGCGATCGTCACTTCGGAGACCCCTTCCGTTTCACCAGGTTTCAGCGCCGTCGCGAGCCCGCCGTTATCGGGTTCTAATATCACAAGCACCTTCGGTTTGTTTTCGTCGATCTTGATCTCGCCGAGATTTCCGATCTCTTTAACGACATCCTGATGACTCACCGTCGCGGTCGCCGTGATTGTCACCTGCTTCCATTGTTCTTCGGTCGGCGTGACGGCGTTTGCCTCGGCGAATAAAACGCTGCGGGCTTCGAGTTGTCCGGCTTCGATGACGATCGGCGTAGTGACGCTGAAACCTGCGGGGATATTCGCGATGTCGATACGAATCGGCCCTTCGAACTCGTCGTGACGTTTGACTTTGAACGTCAATCGATGTCCGCTGCCGGCAGCGACGACCCGTTTGTCGCCGTCGAGTGATACGGTGAAATCGGGCTTCGGTTCGCGAATCACCAGGCCGTACTTAAAATCGGGGCCGCTGAAGTTCCGCATATCGCGGACCTGCACAAGATAGTCTCCCTCTGTCGGCGCGGTAAACAACAGACGAGAATCGTTGCCCGCCGTGCGGTTACCGTCGTCGTCGTTCGCATAATAGAGTGGAAACAACGGTAATCCATTGTCGATCAGTTCGGTCTCTGGTGCGAACGGCTCGACGATATACACCGGTGTTTCGATCGGATGGACTGTCGCGCTGGTGTCGAAGTAACATTTCCGTTTGCCATCGACCGCATAGAACACGTACGCCGAATCGGGCCCCTCGGGCATCTTGAAGAGCTTCACGACTTCGCCTTCGATATACATGAACTGATTCAGTTCCATCTCTTCATAATTGTCGACGCGGGCACTGTTTTGCGTCGAATCGATGGGGCGAAAGTTTATTGCCGAGTCGCGAACCGCTCTCAACAGCATTCGCAGAACCGGTTGGCCATCGGGATAAAAGACCTGAATTCTAGTGTCGGCAGGGGACTGCTTGCGCGACGCCACGGTTTCGATGACCCACGTTTTTCCGGCGGGAGAATGAAACCGCACCCAGTCGACGTCGGCAGACATACCTTCACCCGCTTGAAGAATGCCGTTGATTCGTGCCGGTACCGCGATCGCTTGCGACGACTCATACTCATTGTTCGGTTCGATTTCATCGGCGGATGATGACTCGATGTTGCGATTGGCCTCGGTGTCGGGTTCGAGCGACGTGACGATCGGTCGCGGCGAATCGTCGGTGCCGAGTTCATCCGTCGCCAACGGATACATCGAGAGCGTGCCATCCATCCGGCCGACGAGTATGTTGCGATGATCGGGTGAGACGGCGAGAGCGGGAGTCCAGTCGGGTTGGCGTTCGATCGTTTTTTGCAGGGTGAATGTGTCGGCTTCCCAAATCTTGATGATTTGATCTTCTCCTGCGGAAATCAGTCCCTTGCCGTCGGGAGAAAACACAAGTTTCGAAATCGCCGCTTGATGGGCAAAGCGGGCGTACCGTTGAATATTGGTTCCTTCTCTTGCTTCGGGACCGAGTTCCCACACGCGGATGCGGTTGTCGACGCCCCCTCCAACCACGTATCGGCCATCGGGACTGAAGGCGACCGCGTTTTGTGCCTTCGTCGGTTGACTGAAGGTATCGAGCCGCTCGCCGGTCGCAACGTCCCATAACTTGACCGTGCGATCGTCGCTGGCACTGGCGAGAATATGTCCTTCGGGATGAAACGAAAGATCGTACACCGGGCCGTTGTGACCGGAGAGCGTGCGGATCAGTTTTCCGTCGGCGATGGACCACAGCTTGATCTCTTGATCGTAACTCGCCGTCGCCAGCATCGTTTCGTCGGGACTGATTTCAACGGCATAAATGCTGTCACGATGGGCGCGAATCGTCTGCTGGGATTGCCAATCGGCGGTCGACCAGAGTTTCACTTCGCCGAAGAGTCCGGTCTCGCCCGATCCTGCGGCGAGCAGCAACCCGTTCGCCGAGACGGCAAGATCATTGACGTTGCCGGTGTGTCCTTCGAGCGACGCAATCTGTTGTGCTTTGTCGGGCGTCAGGATTTCGACGTTGCCATACTGACCGATGGCGATCCATCTATTTTCCGGCGACCACGCCACCGTATGAATCGGCTTTCGGGGCGTCCCCTGCGGTGCGATATGCGGCGTAACCAACGGTTGACCGCCGGGACGTCCGACGGAATTCTTTGCTCCCCCGGCGATCCACGCGCGGATGAGTTCGATCTCTTCGGCGGACGGCCCCTTACTTCCCTCCGGAGGCATGAACGGCTCGACTTTGCGCTCGATGAGAGCTAGCAACCGGCTTTCATCCGGTTTTTCCGGAACGATCACAGCGCCGGCTTCGGTTCCGTCCATCAGTTGAGAAAAACTTTCGAGAACAAAATCTCCCTCGGCATCCTGTTCGTTGTGACACGCCTGGCAATACTTGCGAAACAGCGGAGCGACCTGCGTGTCGAAATCGGGAATGGCATCATCGGCTGATGCTGTGGATAGCGCGGTGAACACGATTGATGTAACAACGATAATCGAACGCATCGTGATGAGACTCCTCTAGATTTTTCTCCCTCTCCCTTTGGGAGAGGGTCGGGGTGAGGGTGTCTTTAGAAAAGGATGAAGGATGAGACAGAAGGGAAATTTAATGCCTTTTTCTGACTCATCCTTCATCCCTCATAATTTAACCTCTCTTCAAAGACACCCTCATCCGGCCTGCGGCCACCTTCTCCCAGAGGGAGAAGGGTTAAGACCCTCGCTTGCGCTTCGGGCTAGTAAATAATTCCGACTCTCGACTCGCTCAATGCTTGAAAAGGAATTCGCGACTGCTCAGCAGGCTCCAGTAGAGATCTTCAAACGTCAGGCGGCGTGTCGTCGGGTCAGCTTCGGTCAGTATTTGCTGGACGGCTTGCCGTTCTTCGTCGGTGGGGAACCGGCTGAGGGCCGACAAGAAAACGTGTTCGATGTTCTGCTCGTCGGTCAAGCCGCGGGCAAGCAGTTGATCGATCGCGTTTCCTTCCCCTTTCAATTTGCCGTTGAGTGTATCACCGTTGACGAGATGCAGAACTTGCACCATGCTCGGATCGTTCGAGCGTTCGCATTCACAAGTGATAACTCGCTCGGGGCGGCCGAATGTGTTAAGGAATGCCGAGTCAATTGCCACATCCGGGAGTTGAATCGCTCGCGTCCCCTCAGGGTAGTCCTTGAATGTCGTCGGTGCAGCCGTCGCTTGAGAAAACGCATCCAGCAACACTTCGGCAGAGAGCCGGCGGGGATAATACCGCGAGTAGAACCGCTCGTCGTTTTCATTCCCCGTGACCGGTTCGCTCGAACGTTGATACGTTTGCGATTGCAGGATCACCCGCATCAATGCTTTTAAGTCGTAGTTTTCCTGCACCAGATAATCGCACAACGCACTCAGCAGTTTTTCATTGCTCGGTGGGTTTGTCAGCCGCAGATCGTCAATGCTTTCGACGATGCCGACCCCCATGTAATTCGCCCAGACGCGATTGACGATGGCCCGCGTGAAGTAGGGGTTCTCGGGCGACGTCAACCAGTCGGCGAGAAACGTACGACGGTCGGCCGTTTCGTCGAATGGAATGGCCCGGCCGTCGAGTGGGCTGGGGGGTTGTGGCTTGCCGGTACGCGGTTGAATCAATTCTCCTTCCGTGACGGTAAAGATTACCCGTTTGCCCTCTGCCGAACCGCTGCCGCTCCAGCTTTTGCCGCGAACGCGCGAGAAGAGATTGGCCATCGCGTAATAATCGTCGTTGGTCCATTTTTCGAGCGGATGGTCGTGACAGCGGGCACAATTGATCGACATTCCCAAAAACGCCATCGACACGGTTTCGGCCATGTCGAGAGAATCCTGATGCAGGGCGAAGAAGTTCGCGGCTCCATTGTCGATGGTGTTCCCGCGCGCCGTCACGATTTCGCGGGCAAACTGGTCCCACGGCGTGTTGCCGGCGACCCGATCGCGAACCCACTGGTAATACGCCTTCACCGCCGCCTTGTCGAGCTTCTTGCTGCTCACGAGAAGCAGGTCCGACCAGCGGTATGACCAGTAATCGACATACGACGGCTGAGAAAGCAGATATTCAATAACGCGATGCCGCTTATCGGGAGAAGTATCGTTCAGGAAATCGCGAGTCTCTTCCGCCGTGGGAAGCTGCCCGATCGTATCGAGATACACACGCCGTAAGAACGTGGCATCATCGCACGGCGGGGAGGGAGGAAGATTCAGCGCTTCGAGTTTTTCAAGAATGATGTCGTCGATAAACTGCGACGTCGGTGCATTGGTATAACTCTCCGGAGCAATGGCCTGTGAATACGGCACGGTCACTTCGGAGACAACGTTGGTGGCGAGATACCATGCGACGATAGCCGTTTCGCCCGATCCGTTGACGGTGACGAAACCATTGTCGTCGACGCTTGCGGCCGTCACATTAGTCGATGAGAATTTGGCCCACTGCGTGACTTCTTCGACATGCCCGTCAGAGAAGTGTGCCAGCACACTCAATTGTTGCGTTTGTCCTGGTGTGACCACGATGTGTTGCGGAAGGATTTCGAGTTTCGTCATTCGGGGATCGTCAGCCGCGGGAGCAGGATGGCCCGCCGCCAGCCATTCGGCCAGAACCGCGTAATCGAGCGAAGCGGGTTCGAAGCGGATCCCTCCCTTGTGTGGGATCACCCCCGTCGGTTTCGTGAGAAACAAACTCCGCCCGGGATCGCTCGGCACGATGCGCCGACCGCGCGATTGCCGTGTGATCGTCAGAAAATCGTTTTCGGGATCGTAGCCGCGCAGCGAAAGCTTAAAACCGTTCTTCCCCGCGGCGGCACCGTGACACGCCCCCGAGTTACAGCCGGTTTTGGTGAGCACCGATTGCACGTGATTGCGAAAACTCCAGCGTTGTGCGGCGTCCATTTGTGTAACGACAACCGGAACCGTTACGACATGCGTCTCGTATTTGACCGTGACATTCGCCGTGCCGTTTGTCAGCGGAATCGCGATCCCTTCTTCGACTTTAACGATGTCAGGTGCAGAGGATTCGTATGTTACCTGCTCGGTCAGTTGACCGACGAGTTTGCCGTCGCGAGACAATTCGACTAAGAGACGCTGACGTGCGCGGGGCCCGGCAAGTTGCACCTCTTGGGGCAGAACGACGATGGCTTCAGCAGCGCGAATTTCACTCGAAGTGATCGCCGCAAGAACAATACAAGCGATGAATCGCGGACTCGACATTGTGCACAAACCGGCAATGAACATGCGAGATTTCTCCCTGAGCAACATCGTAAGGTAATCTCCATCACGATGTTCAGAACGGATTTTCAGCCCCGCGGCCATAAAATGACCAACTCGCCCATTATATCAGTGCCGGAAAGCGAGGGGAAATGAGAAATG
Organism: Planctomycetota bacterium; assembly: GCA_027618475.1. Lineage (GTDB taxonomy): Bacteria > Planctomycetota > Planctomycetia > Planctomycetales > Planctomycetaceae > JAQCEJ01. The sequence goes on from JAQCEJ010000080.1 coordinate 22,681, forward strand.
GTTGATAGAGACGAGGGGCCAAGAGCGAGAAAGCGGAGTTCCGGGACGGGGGAGCGTCTGAGGGAGGCATCAGGGGGATTCCATGCTGCGTTTCAGATCGATCATCGCCTCCTGACTGGTTCGCAACGGTCCGCTTGATGCACAATCGAGGTCGGCTATCAACGAAAACACTCCCGAAAACGCGATCACCAGTCCGAACATCGTGAGCGAACGCCGCGTTCCCGACAATCCGGCCTGATACCCCGTCGATGCCATCCCGACAATCGCAAGCACCAGAAGACCTATCCAGATAATCGCAGGAATACGACTGCGAACTCCGACCAACACGCGCTTGCCGTGTATGTCGATTACCTCGTTGAGCGCCTGGATGAATAACCCCGTCAGAACGGTTGGTTGAACTTCCGCTGCACTCATGGCATTTGACCACAACGACAATTGAAGTTGTTCCGATTGAGCCAACGCGGTGGCAAGTTCTTCGTACGTCTAACTTTGACTCGCGGCATTCAAGCGAACATCTACATATTCGCGAAGCAGAGACGCGGCGTCCGAACGCTGCGGTTCCGGCAACAACTGTGTTCGCAGATAGGTCGTGCCGATGGCATTCGCTTCTTCGAGCACGGTTTGACGGCGTTCTTCGAACCGCGACGCCGCCACACCGAACGTAAACGCCAGCATGAACCCCAAGAGCCCCAAAATCGAACCGACAATCACTCCGACTGCGGCATCTTTTTCATCCGAAGCATGACGATGACGCCAGCGCCCAATCCGATAGCCGGTCTCGAGCGCACTCCAGACGATTAAGCATGACAAGGCGAAGAATGCCCACAGCGGTAACACGTCCAGAGGATTAACGGGCACAGAATGTTTCCTGATGAGAAGTTGAACTCGCGACCGAGAATAATCGCGTTGGAATCACCCGGGATGATGGGTTCCTTCGCTGCTGCATTCGAGCGAGCTTGATTCTACCAGCCGGATGTTAAGTGACAAGTCACGCGATCCCTGTGTCAACGTGTTTCCCGTTGAATCGACATGTGAAACACGTTAGGGGGCGTCGTCCGAAGCCGGTTCCTGCCATCCCGTATCGACAAGGTGATGCGAAAGAAACAGAAAAGGAATCGTCAGGAAGATCAATCGACTCGTCGTCATACTCACAAAACTGCAACCGACGGCAGCAAGGCTGATCAGCGGTGCATACATCAACCGTTGTGTCATGCTCCGCACGACGGCGGGCGAGATATCGGCGCGAATCAGGCGATGATTCCTGGCAGCATACAACCAGATCGAAAGCAATGACATTCCGCACATGAAGTTCGCGAAGTAATAGAAGGCGAGCGCGAGTTCGTCGTTGCGGTAAGCCGCCTGCAAACCGGTAGGAAACGGGAGGAACGACAACGACAACAAAAACAGACCGTTGAGCACCACAAAAACTCGCGTTGCATGGGTCAGGTAGTGAAATATCGCATAATGCCCCATCCAGTAGGTTCCAATCAGAATGAAACTGACGACGAATCCGAAGGCGGGCAACATTGTGTTTTGCAGATAATCGACCAGCCTGCTTTCAGGGACTTTGTGTACCGAGGGAACTTCCAGCCCCAGCACAAGAATGGTGATCGCAATCGCAATGACACCGTCACAAAATGCAGCGAGCCGATCCAGCTTGAAACCGGGCTCGACTGTCGAGACTTGAGGAGCAGGCGTCATAACGAAGAGTCCATCTCACAGGAAATAACGGTCACTCTGACAAGCATTTTCATAACCCTCTGGACTCCGGGTATTTCAGGGCAATTCGAACGGTGATTCCGTCGCCAACCGGGTTATGAAGCCAGTTCTATGCATTCGGCACTTCAAGCCGGCAGCAACCGAAATCGAGGTGCTGCTTCCCTCCACGGCTGACGGCGGAGACGTCGGGATGCAGCCGATAGACCACAAAACGTCCCTGTTTGTTTTTTTCGACCAGCCCGGCGTGATAGAGGATCCCCAGATGATGCGAGATATTAACGACTTCTTCGTTAAGGCTCTCGCCGATGTTGGAGACCGTTTGCTCGCCGTCGCGCAGCAAATCGACAATGCGCACCCGTACTGGCTCACTAAGAGCTTTCAGTTTTTCCGCACACATCTTCGATTGAAGCCGATCGTCCGCCACAAAGCTCACCGTCGCTCAGAATGTTTAGAACTGGTTTCATCACCCGGTTGGCGACGGAATAATCAGCCAAATTGTCCGGAATGATCCGCCGTCCAGAGGGTTATGAAACGGCTTGTAGTAAAGGGATTCACGAAGAACCGCCACGAATGCGGCAATCTGCTCGAATGATAGCATTTGAATTCCATCGGAGACAGGGTGAACTCCGTCGATTTTACCGACGTGCCATCGACGACATTTGATGGCGAGACGAAACACGATTTCGCACGAAAGGATGGCAAGCGCACAGAGGGACGATTTATCGGGAGTTGGTCTCTGCTGGTTGTTTCTGCAACTTCCAGACGTCTCGCTCCATGCTGTTGCCGGCAACGAGCCAGAGAGCATTGTCGTATGCGAAAACGCTGGAGGCGTGTCGACCTTTCCAGGGAGTGTTCGGGACTTCGGTCCAACTGACACCATCGGCCGAGTACCACGCGTCGGCGACGTCCACCGTCCCCTGAATACGGCCTTGCAGCACCCATAACCGGTCGTCGAACACCGACACGACATGGTAAATCCGCGGCGTCCAGGGAGCCGACTCGTTATGCAGCGTCCAGTTGACGCCGTCGGCGGAACTCCAGACGTCGTTCTGAAAACCCCAGTCCCGCTTGGCCGTGATGTAGATGCCGCCGCCGATGATCCACATCCGGTCGTTGAAGACGGCACTGCCGCAGATCACGCCGCGTTGCGACCAGTATGGTTTGTTCGGTTCGACTTTGGTCCAATGTTTGCCGTCGTCGCTGTTCCAGATGTCGTCGAAAACGATATCGCCGGAGGACTTGGCGAACTCGGGCATCGTCTGGCCTCCCATCACCCAGATTTTACCGTCGTGTACCACGGTGTAATGCAAAGCCCGATCCCCCCAGGGAATGTCATCCGTCACCAGCGACCACGTTTTTCCATCACTCGAATTCCACACATCGTTATGATAATGCTTCTGGTTGACGTCGCCCCCCACGAGCCACATCTTGTCCTTAAAAACGACATATCCAGCGGTGTGTCGACCTTCCCAGTCGGAGCGAGGATCGAACGACGAATCGAGAAAGGTATTCGGTTTTTCGAGTCGCCAGTTCTCGCCGTCGGTCGAGCTCCAGACTTCGTTATTGCAGATGAGCGGAAAGTGTTCTTTGTCGCGTGGATTCCAGCCGCCGATCAACCACATGCGATCTTTGAACACCAGCGCCCCCGCTCCATCCCGCGGTGCAAACGCCGCTTCGCGCGTGACGTTGGTCCATTCATAACGAGGCTCCTCGGCGTGCGCGGTGAATGAAAACGACATGATGATAACGATGATCAGCAAATATTTGTGCATGGTGTTACCTCTCGAATGTTTCAACAAGCTCGCCATTCGAAGAATCAACCGAAGTGAGATCCGACGGGTGGCTGGGGCACATACCGATTTCATTAAACGATGCCGCTATCCATTCGCAAAAACCCTGCGAACCATCGGCCCGCACGACGGCCCCAGTCTTCGAACGCATTATGAACCATCGACTGGGGCCGTGATCTATATGTATTTTTTGAGTGCGGCTTGCGAATACCTTATTGAATGACAATTTTTCGTCCAACTTCGCCCCCGCCACCC
>JAQCEJ010000009.1 GCA_027618475.1 Planctomycetota bacterium
TTTATACCTCACTTAAAATATTCAATGAGATCATCTGGCGTTTTTCGTTGCGCTCGGGTCGTTTTCACAACCGCACCGGTGAAGCGTTTTTCATATTCTACGATCGCGTCCAATGAGATCCGGTATCGCGGCCTGCCAACGCCGGGCTGGAGCGAGACGTCAAAGGCGCGTAACTGTCCGGCCCGAATTTTTGCGATAATCGATTCAGCCTTCACACCCCATTGCGCGGCCAATTCGGGCGGAGTGAGTGCGGTTCGCTTTGGCGTCACCGGCATCGGATTTCCCCCCGTACAAATCGCGCCGCTTTTCGCGCGACCGGTTCACTTACGCGATACCGCCGCAACGATGCAAAGAGACAGAGCGAAAATGCCGTAGACGCATCAACCGGCAGTGCCGGGACGATCCCCTTACTTCGCCATTCACCGATGGCCGTTGGACGTTTGTCACAAATCTTCGCGAGCGCGGCCATATCGAACTCATCGCGATTTTCCGTCAGACGTGCGAATTTCGTCCAGAGCTCGGCAAGGTCGATGGCGAGAAATCGCACCACGCCGGGAGCGATTTTCCGAAACTTTGCCGACTTTTCGGCCAAAAATACGCGGTCGCCGACAATGACGAGAAAACGGCGACCGTCAGCGAAGTTCTCCGCGAGAAATAACGGCGGCGCGAAACTGACAACGGCCCCGAGGCGCGCGAGTTCACAGCGTGCTTCTTCTACTCCGTCGTCATCGCCAGCGGCGCGACAGGCGACGAGACGCGCAAACCATAATGTTCGGTTGTCGATAGCGGTTGAAAAATTCATCTTTGACTGACACCCCCTTTGGGGTATCAGTCGGATGGTAACAACAGGGTAACATTGTCACCGCAGAATCATCTATTTTTTCAGGCCCATTTTTTTTTGGCAGGGTAACATCTAGCGCGAGAATGTTACCATTCGTCGACGGCCTCAATCGAGCCATCAGCTTTTTTTGTTCCCAAGGGTACGCGCCCGAAATCGGGCGATTTTTCACGCCGAAGTTGGTTCGCCAACTTCGGACATCGTTTCGGCGCGAGACTTTTTTCGTTGCATCTGAGATGCTCGGCAATCTGCCGCTTCGACCAGCTTGGATGCTCCACCGCAACAGCCAGAGCCCGCATATCGAGAGTTTCCCTTGTTCTATTTTTCTTTTTCGTATCGGGCTTGCAACTCTCCATCAGCCAGCGAGTGACCTCAATGCTTTTTTCTATTTGCCAGATAAGCGAACGATTATCGAGTGGCTGCACCACGTTTTTGGGCGAATCTTCAAAAGTACGACTCATCTCGCCGATGCAAGCGAACCAAATTACCGACAACTTTTCGGCTGTGCTCAACGGCGATTTGTTGATTTTGTCGAATCCAACTCTCTTCATTTCAGGCAAATCGATAAGGCCGTCGGCAGCAAACGCTTTGATCAGTTTCCCTGCCCGTTGCGTGATATCCTCAAAAAAGTCTTCTTTCGATTCTTCAGTTGTTCCGCACGCCTGAAGCGATCGAAGGATATCGCTCCACCGTTCGTAATAATTTTTCATTTCGCACCGCCATTCGTCGCGAACAGCCAATTGCGAACGAGGTTCGTAACATCTCGCAATCTGTCGTCGCTAATCGACTCGCGATACAGCGACGCCATGTCGTCGCGTGCATGTCCCATGATGTAATCCACCGCGACTTGATCGCGGGATTCTCCGGCGACGGTTTCAAAGCCGTGCCGAATCGCGTAGAACGAAACGCCTTTGCGTTTAATTTTCAACCGGTTCAGCAGTTTTGCGAACTCTTTTCCGATTGCATCGTCGGGCGTGCCCGTCGCGTTTGTTTTAACGAACCGATGTCCGTATTTTGTGATGAACACCAAACCGGCATCGTCATCATCTTTCGGCAACGGACGTCGTTTCAGCGCGTCGCGAACCGCCTCTATCGTTTCCGGCCATAGCGGGCACCGTCGCTGGACTCCCGTTTTGGGACGTGGATAGTCCACCCATCCGGCATCTAAGTCGATTGCCGCCAACGGTAGCGACGATAGATCGGACTGTCCGAATCCGCAATTCGCCGCGAGTAGTATCATCGCCCGCAACGGCTGGTCGGTCGCGTCAAGAATCGTCCGCAGTTCAGCGGCGTCGAACATCCGGCTGCCGTGCGCCAGCTTTTTTTCGTTGCGATGAATGCGTAGCGTCTTGCGGCTCGGCTTTTTGAAGTCCTGCCCGAAGCGAACCGGCGTTTCGATCAGCCCGGCGTCGAAGCCGTACTTGAACACCATGCGGATGCGTTGAATCTCATTGCCCAGGCTGACCGGTCCGCGCGTTTTTGCGTAACTCGCCCGCAACCGGCGGAAATCATCGGCGACAAGATCGACCACGGTGCGATACTTACCGAGTTCGTTCACAAGCCGGTCACACGCGGCATAGTAGCCCTGATACGTCCGCTCCGACAGTTCACCAGTTTCGAGAAGATGTTTCTTCGCCGTCATGAAGTGATTGCAGAGCCGAGCAATCGAGAGCCCGTCCGTTTTCTCTCGCGGCGTTCGGCCCGCAAGGTGCGCCTCTTTCTCGTCCAGCCACTTGTTGAGCGCGAGTTCTCCCGATGGATCATCAGCGACCTTGCCGAAATACAGAAACCGGCCTTTGACCTTTTTGCACCAACGGCCCGATGCGTGCTTGAACAGCGGGAACTTGCCAGCGGTCGACTTGGCAGGCTTGCGGCGTTTCTTCGGCGTGCTGGCAGGTGCCAAAACGGGGGTCACGGGCTCATCGTCCGTGAAATCATCGGGACTGGAAAGCGAACGGGCGGACTTGCGGCTGTGTCCTGACATGGTAGAATGCGTCATGTCGTCACCTTCTCTCTCAAACGGTGGTGGTGATGGCCGACACCCGGAATCTAACTCATTCGCGGGTGTCATTTCTAACGCGATTTAGCATAACAGGTGTCAAAACAGGTGTCAAGCGAATGACAGCCACATCCGACAAGAAACGCAAGTCACTATAAAACAAAAACTTGCACTCGTAGCTCAATGGATAGAGCATCGGTCTTCGGAACCGAGGGTTGGGGGTTCGAATCCCTCCGAGTGTATTTGAAGCCTCTGACGCCATGTGGTGACACGTGGCGTTGATTATTGAAGGGATCGAGTTTTTCTCCGCAAAGACGGTTCTCATCGGCTCTGTTTCCCCGATACCTTTCCCTTGCTTCATCACGGTTAGCCAATCGGTCGGATTCATCATGCACATTCTCATTACGGCCGGTCCCACGCGCGAATACCTCGACGACGTGCGATATCTCTCGAATGCCAGCAGCGGGCGGATGGGATACGCGCTCGCCGCCGCAGCGATCGACCGTGGTCACACCGTGACTCTGATCAGCGGACCGGTCAGCATTTCGGCTCCGGCCGGGTGCCACGTCATCGCTGTCGAATCGACGCAGCAAATGTACGAGGCGTGCGTCGAACGCTTCGCCGACTGTGACGGAGTGATCGGGACGGCGGCGGTCTGCGATTACACGATCAAGAACCGCATCGCCGGAAAAATCAGCAAGACCGGTCAGTCGCTCACCCTCGAACTCGTAGAGACGATCGACGTGCTCGCCGAACTGGGCCGACAGAAGGGGACTCGCTGGATCGTCGGTTTTGCCCTCGAATCGCAGGATGCCCGGTACAATGCCGTCCGCAAGTTGTATCAGAAGAACTGCGATGCGATCGTGCTCAACAGTCCGCAAGTGATCTCCAGCGAAGAGACGTCGGTCGATCTGATCGATCAATCAGAATCGGTGATCGAACATTGGTCGGGTAGTAAGACCACCGTCGCCCGGTTGCTGATGAGCTGGATCGACGAACATCTCCCCGGGCGCATCCGTTAAGTGGTGATGGTCTACCGGCCCGAAGGGCCAGCCATTCCTATAGCCAGGTCCGCAAGGGCCTGGTCCATGTGGTGTGTAGGCATGTCTTGAAGGCCCAACGGGCCGGGCTAGACGAATTTCTGGCCCTTTGGGCCGGAAAACAGGGAATCACCATTTATCGGAGGCACACCATCTCCCCGCCAACAGCTGATCGACGAACCGGCGATCGCTACAATCGTTACGATATCCGCCGATGTTGCCGTTTCGCCACATCGACTGTCGCCATTTTCCGACACCCCGCGATCTATGTGATAGATTTACGATGTGACACGAACGTCGATCCACAGTCGGGTCGGCTGGTTAAAACACCCACCGAATTCGTTCTCTCTTCTCTGCGAACGTAGCGCAAAAGAGATGCTGACGGCAGAAGCCGAACGGGCTCTGTCCCCCTTTCGATTTCCGAGGAGAGCTTGCGCGCCGAGTTTTGCGCCGACGGATTAACCATGATCGAATGATGTGTGACGAGCCGGGGATGTCAATCCACCGTCTCCTTGTCCGATTCATCCTTCATACTTTTCATATAATGCCGATGAATTACCAACGACTCAAAACCGATTTGATGGGGCTGTGCCTGTTCGCGGCGACGGTATTCGTGTCGCTAAGCCTGTTCAGCTACGACCCGGCCGATCCTCCCTCCACCCTCGTCGCTCCGCAGAACATCGCCGCGACCAATCTGTGTGGACAGGCAGGGGCTTATGCCGCTCATGCTCTCCGTTTTACATTCGGTGTCGGTTCGTTTGTTTTCGTCATGGGAATGCTCTTTCTCTCGGTGCGATTGTTTTACCGCTCCGACAAGTGGGGACCATTGTGGGAAGGGCTCGGCTGGGGACTGTCGATTGCGGCAGCCTGCGTGTCGTTGCAAATTCTCGTTCCCGCTTGGGGTGACAACCTGCTGATCGGCAGCGGCGGTTATCTGGGCGTCGGTGGCAAACTGCTGCTCGAAGAGCACGTTTCGGCTCAAGGAACCATGATTCTCCTGGCCGCGACTCTGGGAGCCGGTTTTCTGCTCACGATCGATTCACCGCTCTGGCGGTGCACATGGTGGGGAGCGACCACCCCCTTCTGGATCGTCAGTCATCTCGCCTTCGGTTCGCTCTCTGCCGGCACAACGACGAAGAAACCCTCGACCAAGAAAATCAAGGAACCCGATCTGCTCGAACAAATCATGGCAGGCGAACTCCCGGCTTCGACGTCCTCAGGTGAGGCTGAGGACGTCGAACCAGAGTTGCCGCGCATTCCGCTCGTCGGTGACGACGAACTCGACGAGGTCGATGACGAGTTGCACAACGACGAGGTTGCTTTCGACGACAGCGAAGAAGCCGATGAAGATGAACTTCCCTTACCTGTCGCGGATAAACCGAAGGCGATTCATGTCAATCCCCCCCGTTCGGCTCCCTCGGCACGGGACGAGATCAAGTCGCGACTCGAAGCTGGTAGCAGCCTGAACCCCGATTGCGAATACGAACTTCCTGCGCTCGACATTCTCGAAGAAGCGGAAGAGTTCCCCTTCGAGTTGCTGGCTCAGAAGGCACAAATCGCCGCGACGACGCTGGAAAAAACGTTTCAGGAATTTGGTCTCAACGTCAAAGTCAAAGAAATTGACACCGGTCCGGTGATCACGCTGTTCGAACTGGAGCTCGAAGCGGGACTGCGGGTCTCGAAGGTTACCGCGCTCGCCGACGACCTCGCGATCGCACTGCGTGTTCCGGCAGTTCGTGTCGTCTCACCGATTCCAGGTAAAAACACGGTCGGAGTTGAAGTTCCCAACGACAAGCAGGTGATGGTTCGACTGAAAGAACTGATCGAATCGTGTCCGCAGTCGATCGACAAAATGCGAATCCCCGTGTTTCTCGGCAAAGATGTCAGCGGTCGACCGCTCGCCGTCGATCTGGCAAAGATGCCCCACCTGTTGATCGCCGGACGTACCGGGACGGGCAAGAGCGTCTGCTTGAATACGCTGATTCTTTCGATGCTGATGACGCGATCACCTGATGACGTGCGAATGCTGATGATCGACCCCAAGATGGTCGAACTCAGCCCGTACAAACGAATTCCGCACCTGATGCATCCGGTGATCACCGACATGAAAAAAGCCGAAGCGGTTCTCGCATGGGCTGTCGATAAGATGGAAGAACGGTACGACTTGCTCGCACGTTCGGGCGTGCGTCATCTCGACGGATACAACAAACTCGGCCGGGAGGCGATTCTCGAAAAAATGGGGGTCGCTCCCGATGACGAAGAAGCTGAGCGAATTCCCGATCACATGCCATACATCGTCATCATTGCCGACGAAATGGCCGACATGATGATGACGTCGGGAAAAGACGTCGAAGGACACATCATTCGCCTGGCTCAAAAATCACGAGCGGTCGGTATTCATCTCGTGCTCGCCACACAGAAACCGACGGTGGATGTCATCACCGGACTCATCAAGTCGAATCTGCCGGCGAGAATCTCTTTCCAGGTGGCCAGCCGGGTCGACAGCCGGGTTGTGCTCGACGAAATGGGAGCCGACCGTCTGCTCGGCAACGGCGACATGCTGTATCTCGCTCCGGGGACGAGCCATCTCACACGGGCTCAGGGAACGTACGTCAGCGATGATGAAATCAACGGCGTCATCGATTCGTGGTCTGAATACGAACCACAATACAGCACCGAACTCGCGCAAGTCGGAACATTGCGGGCCGGAGGATCCTCCGGCATCGATGCCCTTCGTCAGCGCGACGAAGTCTATGAACAGGCCATCGAAGTCGTCATTCGCGAAGGGCGCGGCAGCGTCTCGCTGTTGCAGAGAGCACTCGGCATCGGCTACGGACGAGCCGCCCGGTTGGTCGACTACATGGCCGAAGACGGCATCGTCGGGGATTACAACGGTTCGCAGGCCCGCGAAGTGTTATACACACTCGAACAGTGGGAAGAGCTGAAGCTCGGCGAACCGGTCGGATAACCGGGCGAATCGCCAAATGAATCGCGGATCGCCGATATGTCCCCGCTGTATCGCGCGGAGGGAGAGATCCATCTTGCGGATTTCTCTTGAAATTCGTCCCTTTGGTGACAGGCCTTCTGGTCCGTCACATTTTCATCAGTCGAACAAACCTGCGATCCTGTGTTGTCAGATTACCCCATTTTACGATATGATTCGTTCATGACGACAGGTTCTGCAGGAGCAAACCCGTAGCGCAGCGACGATGAAATACGGCCCCGACACCCGTGTGAACGTGTTCATAGTCGTTAGAAAATCTCCTCGGAGGAAGATCATGGATGTTAATCGTGTAGGGTCAACTTCGCCCGCATTTCCAGTTCAGTCGACCGGCAATGCGAAATCGCAGGTTCCCGCCAAACCGGCAGGAGTCACACCGATCGATACCCAGGACCAGTTGGAGATTTCTCCCGCCGGCAAGCTGATGGAGCAGATCGTCCAGCAGGGAGGGGATGTACGCTCCGAACGCCTGGCGCAAATTCGCGCAGCGATTGACGCGGGCGAATACGACTCGCCGCAGAAACTCGAAGCGGCGCTGTTGAAAATGATCGACCAGGTGGAAGCCGATTTCACTTCGGAAACTCAGTGATAATACGAAATCGGTCAACTGCCAGGAGTAGTTTGTGTACGACAGTGAGAAGGTGACCAAGGTGGAAGAAAGTCTGACGGCGATTCCCGTAGCGGTCTCTCCGATCGAAAAATATCGTGAGTATCTCGCAACTCGCAAAAAACGACTGACCCGCGAAAAACTGGCCATCATCGAAGATGTCTTCTCGTCGCACGAACATTTTGATGCCGAGCAACTCGTAACGCGCTTGAGCCAACGGAAAGAAGGTTTGCGCGTCAGCCGGGCGACTGTTTATCGCGCCTTAAACGACCTCGTCGAAGCAGGAATGATCCGCAAAGTCGCCCGCAGTAACGACCGCGAAGTCTTCGAACACGACTACGGCTACCCACAGCACGACCACCTGATCTGCAAGTCGTGTCAGAATCTGATTGAGTTCCACAACGAAGAAATCTCAGAACTCATCGAGTCCGTTGCCGCCCAACACAATTTCCGCATCACCGGCCATCGGTTGGAAGTCTACGGACTCTGCCAACAGTGCAGTCGCCCGCCGAAGCGAAGACATCGCAAGCTCGACATGGTCTGATTCACCATCGGATATTGGTTGCAGGCAGAGATCATTCACACGCCATGACCTCGACCAGCGCTGCTGCTCTCTTCACAACTATGCTCATTCTCGCGGTTGCTCCCGGACCAAGCGATTTTGCTGTCGTTGCGCGGGCCATTGCCGCCGGGTTCAAACAGGCGGCATTGATGGTCGTCGGAATCGTCATTGCCGATTTCCTGTTCATCGTGCTGGCAATTTACAGCCTTTCTGAAATCGCCGAGTCGATGAGCGGTTTGTTCACCGTCGTGAAGTATCTCTGCGGTGCGTATCTCATCTGGTCAGGAGTAACGGCGTTGCGGTCTCGGTCGGCGGAAACCAGCGCGACCGAGACGAGCACGAAGGGAGACGGGTTTTCCAGTCTCATCGGTGGATTCTTGATAACGCTGGGAGACCCCAAGGCCATCGTCTTTTACATGGGCCTGTTCCCCGCATATGTCGACGTCACAAAAATATCCCTCGCCGATACGATCACGATTATGCTGATTGCCACCGTGGTGATCTGCAGTGTGAAGCTGACGTACGCCTATCTCGCCGGTCGGGCCAAGAGACTGTTCGAATCATCGGGGTTTGGAAAAACAATGAACGTCATCGCCGGTGTCGTGCTGATAGCAACCGGAGGGTGGTTGGTGGGGAACGGATGAGTCCGAATGTTGCCGTCCGAACGTACGGCACTCGACTTCGACCAATAAAAAAGGCGTCCTGAGTGACACCACCACTCAAGACGCCTATATCCCTGACACTGACGAGTACGGGCCGGAACTCGTCAGCATGTCTTAAGAGAAATGCACGAACTGTGCCAACTTGAGAGCGGGGACAGAAAAAACGAGCCCGTCCTCTACATTTCTTCAAATATGGTCGAAATACAAGGGGTTTTTCAGGAAGTTGAGACTAATCGATTTTCATTTACCTGAGAAAAAGTCACCGACGCAAACGCTATTGGAACACTTGAACGTTGCAATTTGCGGCAGAAAACCATCAACGGTGATGCAAAACTGCACATGCCGAAATCGAACGGCATCATGGAACCTGTACAGACAGATTGCGAAATTCGACGTCGTAGTTCTCGGCCTGAAAGGCAATGCGACCTGAAATTAACTCCGTCGGTTGCGACCGGCTGATGAGTTCACCGTTCAGGGAGACAGTCAGCCCACCCGCTTGGCTTACGATTTCAACCTGGTTCCATTCTCCCGGTGGCAAGAGTTTTTCGAGACGAACCTCGGGAAATTCTTCGACAGAAACGGTCAAATCTTTGCGGCCGTTGACTTTGATCGAACCGGTTTCGGGATATTTCCCCTGCACTTCAAGGCATACCGGCCAAATCTTGTCGAGAGGATCGATATAGATGAGACAACCGGTGTTCCCCATAAAGTCGGCAAGTGTCTCTTCGGACGTCAGGGGAGGAAATCGATACTCGTAACGGAGAATGAAGTCGCCGAATACCTTATTACTCGCAAAATATCCTTTGGGTTGGCCTGATGTTTTCCAGATCCCGTCGTTCAAGGTCCACGACGAATTACCTTCAGCCGGGAAACTGGTGAAATCGTTGAACGAAAGCGGGACAAACTCGCCATTCGTCGATTCCGCGGCGGGATATTGTTGTGCCGTCTCCCGTTCCGTATTCGCTCCTGCAGGTATGATTTTTTCTGAACTTTGCGGCGAGTCGATTGATGGCGATTTCACCTCGATCTCCGACTGAGCACAGCCGGAGAAACACAACGCCAGAACACACAACAGTGGAACACGCATTGTCGTAAATCCTTATTGACCGAAATTTTTGGAGTGCGGGAGAGGGATAAGCATCATCTCGCCATTAACGCCAACATGCCTGAATACATCCCGTCGATTGAAAGCGGCACAGAAGTGAATTCGATGGCCCTATAGATAATAGAGAGCCGAACCGCAAAACATACGATCTGCCAGTTTTCCAGTCCCTTTCACTATTTTTTGACGATTTCTTCGGCGGATCATACTCACGATACCAAGCGGGTGAACGAGATGAAACTCAACAGGGGCGCGAAGCACAACAGGGGGATTCGACATAACCGTCGATCTCTACTGTGGACGGTACAACGTGCAGAAACGTCATCTCTTCAGCAGGTCTGTCAGATTTTCAGGTTTCTCTCCCTGTTGAGTTTGCCTCCGCCCAATTGGTTGTCGATATGAACATCAGCCGGTCGCAATGACACAGGGAAAAGTGCTCGCTGAATTGAGGATTGACGACGTTTTGCCAGGTTCGCCTGGAAAAACGACTCCTCGCCGGTCCTGCCAGTTTTCAGAGATGTCTTCTCCCCACTTGAGGAAGGAAATCCTGCATGAAGAACGCCTCACCGTCAGAATTGGGAATTTCAGTCTTAGAGTGGTTAACGACGGAACTCCGCGAGGAGATCGACCGTCGACAAATTCACCGGCAGCAACCTCCGATGATGCGGCGAATGAGCCGACTTGTTTCTGCCAGTATCGCTGGGATCTCCATGGTCTGCCTGAAGTTGTTATACCCGTAGGCTCGCCAGCTCGAATTGCACCACGATTGACCTTAGACATGTTTCATCACCCTCTGGACATCGGTTTTTCCGCCTGAGTATTCAGGAGGAAGCCGCTGCCAACCGGGTCATGAAACACGTTCACACCGTTGGCGAGTTCCCATGGACCTCCCCTGACAGATTCCCGACTCGCATCCCGCCCGAACGTCTCGCCTCGTCATCACTCCACCCTGCGGTTTTCGCCGGCTGGCATTATGTACGAAGGTTTGTTTCGGTCGACGATCGAGTTGAGATTCTGTGAGGGGAGTCTCCTTTTGAGAGAAAAGGAATGAGTCAGAATCTGGTCGTACAGGACTGGATCGAAGATCGCGGCGAAAATCTTTCGCCCGATGCCGCGGCGCGCGCCGGCGAACGGCACTTTTTTCTCTGCCTCGCGCTCGTGCTCGTCGGTTGTGGCATGTTAATGGTGCATAGTGCGAGCATCACCAGCTATCCGACGGAGTTCGAACGGGTTTATCTGTCGCGGCATCTGACGTTTCTCGCAATCGGCTTGCCTCTCGCCTGGATCGTGTCGCTATTGCCGGCGTCGTTCTGGCGAACCTGGGCACCGTTCTTCTTTCTGGCGTCAACCGCACTGTTACTTTCGGTGCATATTCCCGGTTTGGGAACGCGCGTCAATGGTTCGCAGCGGTGGATTCGTATCGGCAGTTGGACGATGCAACCATCGGAGATCGCCAAGGTCACGCTCCCTTTGATGATGGCGTGGCAGTTAACCTGCCCGCGTATCCGGCGTTCGCGATCATTTTTCGTGCGTTTGTTTCTCGTCTGGCCGCTGCTGTGTGTTGCGCCGCTGATTGTCCTGCAACCTGATCTGGGGACGACGTTATTTCTGGCGTTGAGTATGTTGATCGCCCTCTTCCTCGGCGGGTGGCCGTTGTCGTACTTTGTGGCAGCGACGTTGGCGTTGATTCCACTTGCCGGGACACTGCTGGTGCTCAAACCGTATCAATGGCAGCGAATCACCGGATTTGTGCAGACGTGGGTCGATTTCAATCAGGCCCCCTATCAGCTTAAACAGTCGCTCGTGTCACTCGGATCAGGAGGTCTGCAAGGAGTCGGCATCGGCCAGGGATGGCAGAAACTGAGCTTTCTACCGGAGGCAAATACCGATTTCGTATTCGCGGTCGTGGGCGAAGAACTCGGTCTTGTCGGCACCCTGGGCCTCACCCTCTTATGGATCGGCTTTTACACGATGGGGCTGCGGATTCTCAGGCATCTTCCGCAACGTTCGTTCGCGGCAATCGCGGGAATTACGCTATTAAGCCAGCTGGTAATGCAGGCGGCGATTAACGTCGCCGTGGTGACTGCAATGGTTCCTCCCAAAGGGATATCGCATCCGTTCATCAGTTACGGCGGCAGCAGTCTCGTGGTGTCGCTGGTCACGGTCGGACTGATTCTCTCGTTCGCGAAAGAAGAGAATCCGGCTGCCGAGATTCCGCGCGACAGCGACGACTGATAGAATTCGCCCCATGAACAACGGAAATCTCGCGCCAGGCTTCATACTTGCGGGGGGGGGCACAGGAGGACATCTCTTTCCGGGGATGGCCGTCGCTGAAGAACTGCGCCGCCGTGCCGCCGATGTCGCGATCGAATTCTGGGGAACCGAACGCGAACTCGAACGACGCATTCTCGCCGAACACGGCTGGACGCATCGCTGTCTGAGCGGCGAACCATCAACCAGCTTGCGTCGGCATCCGTTGCGCGTCATGAGTGGTAACTGGCAGGCGTATCGACAGTCTCATCGCTGGCTGAAGCAACACCCCCCTTCTACCGTAATCGGACTCGGTGGATTCAGCAG
This sequence comes from Planctomycetota bacterium, assembly GCA_027618475.1. Classification (GTDB taxonomy): domain Bacteria; phylum Planctomycetota; class Planctomycetia; order Planctomycetales; family Planctomycetaceae; genus JAQCEJ01. The sequence goes on from JAQCEJ010000009.1 coordinate 12,389, forward strand.
CGCACCGGTCGTGTATGCTGCGCAACGGCTGGGCATACCGATTGTGCTGCTCGAACAGAACACGATTCCTGGGCGTGCGACTCGTTATTTGTGCCGCTGGGCCGATGTTGTCTGTACGTCGTTTCCCGAGACGCAATCGTTTTTGAGAAACGGCTGCCGTGTCGAGTTGACCGGTAATCCCATTTCGAGCGAAATCGCGAATTTAACCACCGACAGTCCATCGCTACCGAGCCGCCTTTTAATTCTTGGCGGAAGTCAGGGAGCCGCGGCGATCAATCAGGCAATGATCGCCGCGATACCCCTGTTAAAACCTCACCTGAAAGACTGGCACATCGTCCATCAGACCGGTGCTGCCGACGTCGACCAGGTGCGAGCGGCTTACCGGCAACACGACATCGCAGCGCGGGTTGAGGCATTTCTTTCGCCGATGTCCTTAGCCTATGCTGAGGCAGGCTGCGTCGTCAGCCGGGCGGGTGCGACCACACTGGCAGAACTGGCCTGCTGCGGAATTCCTGCGATTCTGGTACCCTATCCTCATGCCGTCAATCAGCATCAATTGCGTAACGCTGAATTTTTTCGCGACAATCACGCCGCAATTCTCGTCGAACAACGGGATGAGGCTTCGAACTTTCCCAACCGTCTGGCCGATCGGCTGATTCCCCTGCTGACGGACGAATCGCAACGAAGGAAAATGAACCGATCGATGCGTCAACTCGCTTCCCCCGACGCTGCTGCAAACGTCGCCGATCTTGTCGTACAACTGGCGAAATCGTCGAAACATTAGACACGCATAAGAAGAAAATAGAGTACCTTCGTGAAAATAACCTCATCGGATACGATTCTCGTGACAGGTGCCACGGGCCTGGTCGGCAGCCACTTCGTTGAGAACGCGCTGTCGCTCCCCGCTCAGGTGCGAGCCTTGGTCCGTCCCGCTTCCGACACAACGCTGTTAGAGAGCTGGAACGTACCGATTGTCCGCGGAGAATTTCACGATGCCGAAGCGATCAAGGCCGCGATGCAGGAGGTGACGGTTGTCATCCATTGCGCGGCAAAAGTCGGCGACTGGGGATCGGTCGAAGAGTATCGACAGGTCAATGTCGCCGGTATCGAACGGTTGATCGAAGCGGCACAAGCGACCGGTAGTCTTAAAAAGTTCGTGCAGATCAGCACGCTCGGAGTTTATCCCGCGCGCGATCATCACGGGAGCGATGAATCGGTATCTCCCTCGGCAAGCGGATTTGACGGTTACACTCGCACAAAAATTGAAGCGGAAGAAGTCATTCATCGAGCGATTGACGAACATCGATTTCCCGCTGTGATTTTGCGTCCGGGGTTCATTTACGGTCCGCGCGATCGCACGGTTTTTCCGAAGTTGCTCGCAAAACTGCAAAATGGCATGTTCGCCTACCTCGGCGACGGAAAAAAAGTTCTCAACAACACCTACGTCGGTAACTTGGTTCGGGCGATCATTCTGGCCATTGAAAATGACGACATTGTCGGCCAGACGTTCAATATTCGCGATGGGCGTCTCGTGAGTCGACGCGAATTCATCGCGTCGATCTGCGAGCAGGCGGGCTACCCCGTGCCGACGCGTAAGGTGCCAATGTCCGTAGCTCGACCGTTGACCTGGTTGATGGAATCGTGCGCACGATTCGCCGGAAAAAAAGAAGCTCCCCTCTTATCCCAGGCCCGGATCAAGTTTCTCGGCCTCAATCTCGATTTTTCCATCGATAAAGCCCGGCGGGAACTCCATTACGAACCCGAATTCGACTTTCGAGACGCCATCGTCACCACAATGAACTGGTTTCGCGATCACGAGATGATTCCCCGTTGACGAGTTTTAATTCGCAAGGGGAGAGCGGATCCCTCTGTGTCACTTTTGACGATATGCCCACCGTGATCGTGAACCGCAGACAGGTTTTCTTCGTTACAATGATCATGGTTCGACTTGCAACTATGCCCCGAGGACATAATTCTTCTTGCGCGAGGATGTCTGATGACTGAAACTCCCCTTGAATCGGTTGTGCCCGGACCGGAACCGACTGCGGCAGAAAAATCGCTTGCCCATTATCTGTTTTATACGATCTCGCTCCCCGAACGAACGGTCCGCAGCACCGTCGGAATCGCCGCGGGAACATTACAAGAGGCGGCATCGCTGCTCGTTCCTTCGGCGTTTCAAACTTCGAAGACGTATGAAGTCGTCGTCCGCAACTCATTGCGGTTTCTAACTGACGACGTCGGCGGAGCAAAACCGGCCGTCGATCCGAACGCTCAACCGGCACAAGACGATTACCTCGCCCGCAAGACCGTCGGCAACTTTCTCGACCTCGCGGGGTTGGCGACACTGCACCTTTCCCCCCTCTGGATGCTCGCGATCGTCAGCGACGTGGCATACGGTTCGCGGAGTTACCTCAAAGAACTCGCCCGCGAACTCAAAGAGCAGGGACTCATCGACGAAAACTCCACAATCAATCACGCCGAAGATCTGCTGACGGCGATCCAGAAATCGTCGGGGCAGGCCGCAGGACTCTTCGACACGCCGCCGTTATCGGTCGAGCAATTACGAAAAACGTTGAACGAAACCCGCGAGACGTTGTCGTCAACCGATGTCCGCAAGGTGCTCCCTGAGGGGGAACTCAACCGTTACTGGGAAGAACTCCGCCAAATCTCGCAACAGGAACACGTCAGCTTGTTGCACGTCGGCAGTGCGGTGACGATGCAGAGCCTGAAGCGCATGAAAACGATCACCCACGGCACGCTGATGGGGATACAAGTCGCCGGGGGACTGTTCAACCGCCATGTCGTCATGCATTACTTCGAAGCGGTACAGACGATTCACAAGAAAGGCTTCTACTCCTCATTGTCCGAGTCGTATCAGCCGTATCTCGAAGGGGTCTGGAACAACTTTTCGTCGCAGAAGCTGACATGGACCGAACAGTTGATTCGCGGTCACTGGATCAAGTCGATCACATCGCTGTTCCGTCGGAAAGCGAAAGTCGCCCCGGTCCTCCCCGCTGAACCTCCGCCGGCCGATCCCTCTTGCCACACCGAGCCGATCTCGTAAAATGCGGCCGTGCGAGAATTGAGGATCGAAAACTAAAGCCGGGGGGAAAAATGATTCGCGGGGGCATGATCGTCTGCCTGCTGTTTGCCGGTTGCCAGTCGCAACTGGTCAACTCGGGGTCCGAGCATTCGCGGCCTCCGCAAGGACCGGCCTTGACGCCGCCAGGCACCAGTGCCGCTCCCCGCGATCAGGTGCCTCACATCCCGGCGACGGCCGTGCTGGGACAACCGCAAAACTCGTCGAGCGTCTCGGCGCGGCATTATCAGGTCGGCAATGGGGAAACGTGGGAGAGCATCGCCCGTCAATTCGGAGTCGCCGTCGATCGTCTGCTCGATGAAAATGGAAGAGAGGGGAGTTCCTCGCCCATTGTCGGCGACTGGATCGTGATTCCCTCCGCCGTGACGAACCGTTAACGATAAAGGCAACGCAATGACCGACTCGCTCTGGGCACCGTGGCGACTGTCGTACGTCAAGCACGATGACGAGAATCACAATCTTCCGAAAGGTTGCTTTCTCTGTCATTACTGCGATACGCCCGCCGAAGATGCCTCGCACTGGGTGATTGACCGCGGCGAGCTGACGCTCACCGTACTTAATCGTTTTCCCTATAACAACGGCCACCTGCTCGTTGCTCCGCTGGCTCACAAGGCAAGTCTCGCCGAGCTGACCGACGACGAAGCCTTCGCCTGCACGAAGCAACTGCAGCACTGGATTTCCCGGCTCACCGACCTGATGCACCCCGACGGTTTCAATGTCGGCCTCAACCTCGGAAGCGCAGCCGGAGCCGGCGTCCCCGGCCACCTGCACTGGCACATCGTCCCCCGCTGGAACGGCGACACGAATTTCATGCCCGTGGTCGGAGATGTGAAGGTGATCCCGCAGTCGTTGCAGTCATTGTGGGATCTGCTGACCGGGTGAGGAAAGAGATAGAGAGCGCAATGAGGTAACACGCCCCCGGGTGGCCCCGAAAAATTCGGGGCGGCGCTGCCGTACGAGGCCCCTGCAACATCGCTCGCAGGAAAGCGCAGCCGTCATCTGTTCGTTCGACCCGTCACTTGGCGTTCAAACGATTAAAACATGATTAAGAAAAACCTCTGCGAACTCCGCGTTTCAGAAAAGGAGATAGAAGCACAGAGAGACAACATGTCGTCTTCTTCGACTTGATTATTTTTTGAAGTGATTGCCTCCCGATGAGCGGCCTCACACGGCTGCGCCTCCCCGATGGCATCAGGGCCGCCACGGATGAATACGGGAGTGTTTGCCCGTATAACATCAATCGAGGAGATCCTGATCGGTTAACTCGTCGACAAACAGGCAACGTCAGTGTTTCGTCGATTCAATTGCACTGTCTGTATGAGCACGATGAACTCCCTTTGAGAAACATCGAATTTGTTGACGGCTGATTTATGTACCCTGCTTGATCTTGAATTCCTTCCCGCTCCCCCTCATAGTCTGTTATTGATTGCACGAAGGTACGGCCTCAACGATTGCTCTCTTCCTTGAATGGGAGAGGCATTTGCCTATTTTCTGATGTGCAATCGGTCATGTCTGAGCTAAGATGAGAATGACCTGTCCCGATATCTATGCTGGCGATCGCCGTCCCATGAATTCATTACTCAGGAAGCATTCGATGCCACAAACTAAACGATTTGCCTTTCGTCGGATTCTCCGCATGCGACGCGTCGTCGCGACCGTTGTTTGTGTGAGCGCATTCTGCGTGCAGGTGATACCACACGCCGCAGTTGCTTTTCAGGCCGCCCCCTCACAAGCCAATGCGAATCCCAAACCCGAAGTCAAGTTGACCCCCGCTCAATTGCTTGTCGTTCAGGCACGCGAGCAGATTAAGAATTCCCAATGGGATCTCGCTCTAGAAACCAGTGATAAGGCCTTGGCACTCGAACCGACAAACGCCGGTGCCTTTGTTGCCAGGGGAATGGCACTTAACGGAAAAAGAGATTACGACGCGGCCATCGCCGAATTCGATAAAACCACGGCTCAAGGTGGCCGCGATCCGTTGTTACTGGTCCATCGTGCCGACGCGTATGCCCATCGTTCGGTTGCCTTGTATCAGAAGGGACAGTATCTCGACGCGATCAACAGCGCCTATTTCGCATTGCTCGAAAAAAACGACCATCACGAAGCGCATCATTTTCGGGCCGTGGCGTACATTGCCCGATCTCAGTTCGATAAGGCCATCAACAGCACGAATCGTGCGATCGGCGCCAAGGCGGATTATGCCGAAGCGTACAGCACCCGAGGGGTCGCTTACGCGGGTAAGGGGAACGACAAACAGGCCTTGGCAGATCAAGACAAGGCTCTCGAACTTCAATCCGATCTGGCGATTGCTCTTCAGCGACGTGGCAGCCTTCATGCGAAGAAGGGCGACCTCGTTAAAGCGATACAAGATCTCGATCAGGCCGTGAAAGTTGCTCCCCAATCACCTGACGCACTTTGCGATCGGGCTTTCATTTATGGAATAGGGCGTGATCTGACAAAAGCGGCCGCCGACATCGAAGCGGCTCTTAAACTCGATCCGTCGTTTCCCAAAGCCAAATTCCAGAAGGGAATGATGCTTCTCGATGCCGGAGAATTCGACGCTGCCATTAAAATGTTCGATGAATCAATCGCTCTGGGCAACATGACGTCAGCGGTATTTTGTTTTCGAGGGTACGCTCACAGTGGAAACAAATCTTACGAGTTGGCCATCAAAGATTTTTCAGAAGCCCTTAAGATCGATTCAAAAAACACGATGGCCCTGTCGGGACGAAGCACTGCCTATCGCAAATCGGGAAATTCAAAAGAAGCCGGGGCCGATGCCTCCGCGCTGAAAAAACTTCAACCCCCTGAAAAGAAGACTGCGAAGAAAGGCAAAGATAAAGAGAAATCGGATAAGGACGAACCCCCGCCGCGGTTCATGGTCTCGTCCAAGCCGGTCCATCCCGATCGACGAACGTTGGCACTCGCTTCGGCAAAACGGATCGACACAATGGTTGCGGCCAACTACGCCAAGCATAAAGTGACTCCGAATCCCAAGACCGACGACGCCACATTCTTGCGGCGAATTTATCTTGACATCACCGGCACAATTCCCACTTATCAACAGACACGGAAGTTCCTCGGATCAAGCGACCCCGATAAACGGGAAGATTTGATCGACGAACTGCTGAACAGCGATGGGTATGCCAGTCATTACTTTAATTATTGGGCCGATGTGCTGCGATATACCGACAATCTCAACGGTAACGATCGGGGCGAACCGTATCGACAGTGGATCAAGCAGTCGCTGGCCGAGAACAAACCGTGGGACAACATGGTGTTCGAAATGCTGACGGCTGAAGGACTGATCTGGAATAACCCGGCGACCGGATATCTTCAGCGCGATGCCGGTATGCCGCTCGATAATATGAATAACACCGTCCGAATATTTCTCGGCACACGAATCGGATGCGCTCAATGCCACAATCATCCGTTTGATCGGTGGACGCAAAAAGAATTTTATCAGATGGCTGCCTTTACCTTCGGCACTCTGACGAATACCGGTGGTAGCGACACCCGGTACTGGGATAGCAATCCCAACGAACGGTTGCAGGAGCAATACGAAGCGATCGAACAGGAAGAAGAAGACCGGCGAAACAATTCCTATCGTTTCAATCGACTCATCGGAATCAACATGAGGATCGTTAACGATCAACCGGCTCGCAAGATCACGTTGCCGAAGGATTACGCCTACGATGATGCAAAACCAGGCGACGTCATCGCACCCAAAGCATTGTTTGGTGAAGACGCCGAAATTCGCTCTGGTGAAACGCCCCGACAGGCGTTTGCACGCTGGCTCACATCGACTGAGAACCCACGATTTGCGCTGACCATCGCCAATCGACTCTGGAAGCAGGCGTTCGGCATCGGCCAGATCGAACCCGTCGACGACATGATGGACGACACCGTTGCCGAAAACCCGGAACTCATGCAACATCTCGAAAAAGAAATGAAGCGACTCAAGTTCGACATGAAGGAATTCTTGCGAATTCTGTTCAACACCGAAACCTATCAGCGCGAGGCTTGCTACGACGAAGTGGTGCTCGGTGCTCCTTACCATTTCCCGGGGCCGATTCTGCGGCGCATGACCGCCGAACAGGTCTGGGACTCATTTATCACACTCGCGGTCGTCGATCCCTATGAATATCGCGAACTCCCGGCGAATTACCGTACGGACATCATCGGCGTCGATCTGAACGAAATATCGGCCGAAAAACTTCTCGAAGCCGATTCGCAAGGAAATGTCATCGACGGACAACAGGGGCAACGGCAGAAGAAGTACACCTACAAGGGTGTGGTTCTGGCCCGGGCGTCGGAACTCCCTTCACCGGTTCCGGCCAGCCATTTTCTTCGCATGTTCGGCCAATCGGACCGCGAGTTGATCTCGGCCTCATCGACAATGGGGTCGGTCCCGCAGGTGCTGTTTATGTTCAATGGCCCGATCTCACACATGATGCTGGAAAAGAACTCCACCATCTACAATAACGTGATGCGCAAGAAAACAGTCGACGACGGCGTTCGTGCCGTCTTCTGGACCATTCTGAATCGTGATCCTGCCCCGGAAGAACTGGAGCTGGCCAAAGAAGAAGTCAAACAGAACGGTCCGGCGGGTTACGGTAACATTGTCTGGTCTCTGGTCAACACGCGCGAGTTTCTGTTCATCCAATAACGACGGCGGTATTCAGTCAACGGGTTCGAATTTTTCATCGAGACAATTCAACGACCCCGTCATGGTTTCAACCAATCGGTGTCGTAACCTACAACGCAAGAAAGCGAATTCAAGAGTAGACCTATGAAAGAACTTGTTTCCAAACTCAATGGTTACGATCGCCGCCAGTTTCTCGAATACGCCGCGAAATCGATGTTGGGAGTCAGCGTACTTCCTCTGTTCGGTAAAACGTCCGTCGCTCAAACCGAACCGGTGGGCAAAGCGAAGCGGATGATTTATTTATTCATGAACGGCGGGATGACACATCTCGATACATTCGATTTGAAGCCGGGACACGAAAATCAGGGAGAAACCCAGCCGATCAATACGGCGGTTCCGGGGCTGCAAATCAGTCAGTATCTGCCGACCCTGGCGGGGCAATTCGATAAGATCGCCGCCATCCGCTCGATGTACACTCAGACGGGAGATCACCAGGCGGGCGAATACCTGATGCGTACCAGCTATGAAGAAATCGCGACCGAACGCCACCCCTCTATGGGGCCGTGGATTCAGCAATTCAAAGGACGGCAGAACAAGTCGCTTCCCGATACCGTGCTGATCAGTGCGCCGGCGCGGCATCCCGGTGCCGGATTCTTCGATCCGACCTTCAGTCCTCTGCCGATTGGCGATCCCAACCGCGGACTCGAGAATACGGTGGCCCCATCGTATCTTTCGCAGAATTCATTCGAAAAGCGGATACAGCTGATCGACGCCTTCGACAAAAGATTTCGCACCAAGTACAACAAGCCGAAAATGGTCCAGACGTACAACGATTTCTACACCGAAGCATCGACCCTGCTCGCGAGCGAAGAACTCAAAGCCTTCGATTTGAACGAGGAAGAGGCTGTCGATCGCGATCGATACGGCCGTGATCCATTCGGTCAGGGATGCCTGTTGGCGCGTCGTCTTATTGAAAATAACGTGCGCTGTGTCGAAGTCACCTGCGGCGGATGGGATATGCATAGCAGTATTTACGCTGGCGGTACGTTGCCTGGTCGCGCCGGCATACTCGACCGGGCGATGGGCAATCTCATCACCGACCTGGCCGACCGGGGCCTGCTGGATGAAACGCTGGTCGTGTTAACGACCGAATTCGGACGCTCGCCTGTGATCAATTACAACGCCGGCCGCGATCACCATCCCGCCGTCTTTTCGGCAGCGATCGCAGGGGGAGGCATCAAAGGTGGGCAGTTCTATGGGACGTCCGATGCTGCGGGCCATGCCGTCGATAAAGATGGCGTCTCACCCGCCGACTTTAACGCGACGATTGCCCACTCCTTGGGACTCCCGCTGGAGAAGGTCGTTATTTCTCCCACCGGCCGTCCCTTTAAAGTGGCTCACGACGGAAAGCCGATCGCCGCGCTCGTGTAATTGGCACGGTTTCCGTGACGAATGTCAAAGAAGGCATCAATATGCTACGGTCGTCGCGTATGCAGATTCTCATGATCGCCGCGTGTTCGATGCCGTTGTACCCGACGGTCATCGAGGCGTTTACCGAGAAAAATTCATCTGCCGGAGCATCGGTATTTGATCAGCCCCCCTACGACGGGATCTCCCTCCTCCACCGGGAGAAGGGAGACGCCGTCTGGCAACAGGCAATTCCCGAACCGTGGCGTAAACGTCTTGCGATCATTTCCGGTAAACCTCCGCTGATCGATGTTCCTTATCAATACGAAGATGCAACAACACCTGTCCCCGAACAGGAAAACATCTACCGTAACGCGTTCTCGATTGTCTACGACGATAAACGCTGCGTCGCCATCTCGATCGTCAGCCGCCACGGATACGATACCGGCGTCGGTTTCCCTGACGAAAAGCTGTGGTATTGCGTCTCAACCGATGGGGGCAAAACCTATGATCCCGACCGTCCAATCATTCAGCACGGCGAAGAATACACTCCCCTGCACCCCAACAAGTACGTCTACGTTGGCAAGAACGGTTTCGAGACATCGGGGGGGTGGATCAACCGGCTGAGTAACGGGCAGATCCTTTTCCCCTTCTGTTATGCGCCGCTGGACGAGAACGGCAAGCAGTACAACCCTGTGGGGGGTTACACCTTCAGTTATGTCGCCTGTCTCCTCGGAACGTGGAACGAAGCGGGAGATGATGTAATCTGGGACGTCAGTCGGGATATTCAAATCTCGGGCGAGCTGTCGTCGCGGGGCGTCAACGAGTGCGCTCCCGTGGAATTGAAGGCGCCCGGACATGTGCTGATGGTCAGCCGAGGCGGCAATTCGCCAAACACCGGCACGCAGAAGGCCTGTCATTGGAAGACGCTTTCGACCGATTATGGAAAAACGTGGTCGGAGTATACTCGTTTTACGTACGACACTGGCGAAGAGTTCAATTCTCCCTCGTCGTTCGCCAATGCGATTCGTAGTTCCAAAACCGGAAAAGCGTACTGGGTGGGCAACATCAGCCGAACGAAACCGGAAGGAAACGCACCCCGTTTTCCCATTGTTATTGGCGAGATCGATGAAGAATCACTCAGTCTGAGGAAGAAGACCGTCACAATCATCGATGACTTTCATGAAGGAGATCCTGCGGGATTGCAACTCTCGAATTTTGGTCTCGTCGAAGATCCTCAGACCGGGCACCTCGTAATAACTCTTAACCGCACCGACCATCTCGAACCGGTGTTGGAATGCGAAGGAGTCCATTCGTACGTCATTGAGGTGAATTAAGTATCGCACACTTCACCTCGCTACTTACTGTATTTTAGCTGATGTGCCCCGGATCACTTTCAATCCCTTCCCATTCGTTTTGGATGGCACCGATGCGATCAGATCGAACCAGGATAAAGTCCACCCCCAATTTTCACGGCTCGCAGTGGTGTGGCCCGAATGAATTCGGGGAGATTTGCCGTATCATTTCCACCAGGGCACCTGGCAATGAATTCATGGCATCCCCCCCGTGAAAACGAATCCTTTTGGGAGAATCCCTTCATGGCCCTCGAAACCGCCCGCACGTTTCTGCTCTGGTGTTTCGTCATCAACTACGCCATTCTCGTCGTCTGGTTTTTGATGTTCTGGCGGGGGAGGAACTGGATCCACCGGTTTCACGGAGAGTGTTTTCGGATGTCGACCGAGCAATTCGACGCCATTCATTACCTGCTGCTGGGAATCTACAAGATCGGGCTGATTCTGTTCGTCATCGTGCCGTATGTTGCTCTCAGTCTGATCGAGTGACGGCCAAGAATCGCTTCTCGTGCCAAAACCACGGGTGGCCCCGAAAAATTCGGGGCGGCGCAGCCGTACAAGGCCACTGCAAAATCGCTCGCATGAAATCGCAGCTGTCACCTGGTCATTCGCCCCGGCCACCCGGTGCTTAAACGATTATAAGAATAATGATTGAGAAGCACCTCCGCGAACTCTGTGCTCTCTGCGTTTCTATCTCTTTCTTTTTGAAACGCAGAGAGCGCAGAGGACGCTGAGAAGCAACACTTTGCTTTTACAACTTGACTATTCCTTGACGCTCTTGTCAGTCGATGAGCTGCCTCGCACGGCTGCGCCGCCCCGATTTCATCGGGGCCACCCGGGCACACTTCACCCCCGGGTAGCCGGAACAGCTTTGTGTCCCGGTCGCGCAACGATAAGAGGTCTTCGACCTCGATCCGGCCTCACAGAGGCCAGCTACAGAGGCATAACGGAAGAAATCATCATTTAACGGATGCCCCCGGGACGGCGAAGGGGATGAACAGGCCTCGCATTCGGGACGCGAGGACAGTTATAATCAAATGAGGTGAAACGACCGCTACCGGTCTGTATGGCCTCATGACGTTTAACCCACCGGCTGTCTCGATCAGCCTCTGCCTGCTGACGGCCTTTTCGCGTTGATACGGATCATGCCATGACGAATTGTCCCGCCTCTGGTCGACGGATTTCTCGACGAACTTCACCCGCCGTCTGGTTGCCTCTGTTCACCACGGCGTTTCTCGCCTGCGGCGTTTTTGATTCTCTGCATGCAGCCGAGAAGTCTCCTTTTCAGACCGATGTGCTGCCGTTGCTGAAGAACAATTGCCTGAAGTGTCATGGCGTGGCGAAGAAAGAAGGGGAACTGCAACTTCACACGGCGGTGCGGGTGTTTCGAGGCGGTGAATCGGGCCCTGCGGTTGTGCCGTCCGATCTAACGAAAAGTCTGCTGTGGCAGCGGGTCATCAACGATGAAATGCCTCCCGAGCATCCGCTGACCGCCGACGAAAAAGCGGTGCTGAAACAATGGATCGCCGACGGAGCCAAAGGACTCTCCATCGACGAAGCCGAAGCGACAGCGATGGAAAAGGACGAACACTGGGCGTTCACACGACTGCAAGCGCCGGCGGTTCCCGAGGTAAAATCGGAGGCCATTTGCCGTTCGCCGATCGACCGGTTTATCGAAGCAGAACTCGAGCAGGCGGGCTTGACGCTCAACGACGAAACCGATCGCCGTACGCTTATTCGCCGGGTGAGTTTTACGCTGACGGGACTTCCACCGACTCCGGACGAGATCGAGGCGTATCTCGCCGACGAATCGCCCGCTGCCTGTGAGCAAATGATCGAGCGGTATCTCGCGTCGCCTCAGTACGGCATTCGCTGGGGAAAATACTGGCTCGACGCGGCCGGGTATGCCGATTCGAACGGCTACTTCAACGCCGATACCGATCGTCCACTCGCTTATCGCTATCGCGACTATGTGATTCGTACCGTCAACGCCGACAAGCCGTTTGATGAATTCATCCGCGAGCAGATCGCCGGCGACGAGTTGTCGGGCTTCGATCCGGAAGAAAACCTGACGAACGCCACGCCGCAGATGATCGACCGGCTGATCGCCACGCATTACATTCGCAACGGTCAGGACGGCAGCGGAGAAAGCGACGGCAATCCCGACGAAGTCCGCATCGATCGATACACGGCACTCGAATCGTCACAGCAGATCATCGCGTCGTCGCTGTTGGGTCTGACATTTCAATGTGCGAAATGTCACGACCACAAATTCGAACCGCTGACGCAGCGCGATTTTTATAATTTTCAATCGGTGCTGTATCCGGTGTTCAATCTGCAAAGTTGGCTCAAGCCTAACGAACGCCTCACGCAGGCGAATTTGCCGGGGGTGTACGAGCGCTGGAAGTCGCAGCAAAGCGAACTGGAAACGCAAATCGCCGCAAAACGAAGCGAACTGAGCGACTGGATTCGCGAGCATCGCCCGCCGGGGACGATTCGCTTCGAAGACAACTTCGACGACCCGTCTCAACTCGCGCTGCATTGGTCGAATACGATTCCTGGCGACGACAGCCCTGCCGGTGTCGCCGCCGTGACACTGATCGAGGACGAATCGGGCGACACGTCGCAGACGCCGCTTCCCGCAGCACAAATCAAGAGCGGCCAATTGCAGATCATCGAAGGGGGAGCGTCGGGCGACAAGTTCTTGTGTACGAACGCCGTATTCGACTGGACTCCCGATGCCGAAGGAACGTGGATTCAAGTCAGCTTCGATCTCGTCGATACCAAAGTCGACAGCGGCGCAGCGTCGGCCGAACGAATCGCCTACCTGATTGCATTGCACGACTTCAACGACAACAGTAACGTCGGCGGCGGCAACATTCTGATCGACGGTAACCCGGCGGGAGGTGCTAACCTGTTTCTCGATTATCCGGGGGACGACATGTCGATTGCGGGACCGCTCGGTTCGGCCAAATACGAAGCGGGAACGAATTTCGGCGTGCGGGTCACGCACATCGAAGGGGGAAAATTCCGTCTCGAACATCTCGTCAATGGATTTCCCGAAGGCCCGTATCGCGACTTCGACGAAGCCGACCTTCCCGATGGTGGATTTGGATTCGAGTTCTGTTGCGGACGGAGTTTTATCGTCGATCGCGTGGTTGTTGAAACGCTCTCGGCGTCGGCCGATTCCGAAGAGGGACCATCGGCCGACGAGATCGCCGCTTTCAACGCCGAGATTCAGGCCCGGCAACAAGAGATCAGTTCGCTCACCGAATCGCTCGACACGTTAAAGGGGGCAGAACCGGGACGCATTTCATGGGTCACCGATACCGTCGCCGAGGCTCCGGACGTCTATCTGCTCGACCGGGGGGAGTATTCACAACCGACCGAAAAAGTGTCGCCCGCGCCGATCTCGGCCCTGTACGACGTCGACAATGCGATGACCATTGTACCGCAGCCCAACGGTGCGACGACCGGTCGCCGATTGGCGTGGGCGAACTGGGTGACAAAAAAAGAGACTCGTGCCGCCTCGCTGATGGCCCGCGTGCAGGTCAACCGGATGTGGCAATATCATTTCGGTACCGGCATCGTGAGCACGACCGAAAACCTGGGGATGAGCGGTTCGGACCCGACGCATCCCGAGCTGATCGACTGGCTGGCACACGAGTTCATTCGGTCGAACTGGAGCATGAAACATCTGCATCGCTGCATTCTCGCATCGGCTGTCTTTCGGCAGTCGAGTCTGGGACACGACAATGGGATGAAAATCGATCGTTACAATCGGTTGTTGTGGCGGTATCCGTTGCGACGCCTCGATGCCGAGGCGCTGCGCGACTCTCATCTTGCGATCAGCGGCGAGCTCGAAGTGACGTTCTCCGGTCCTTATGTACCGACGACGCGCGATGATGCCGCCGAGGTGATCGTTCCCGAAGATCGTCCGGGGGCTCACCGTCGTTCGATCTTTTTGCAACAGCGACGAACGCAGGGATTGAGCATGTTGAACGTGTTTGATGCCCCGTCGATCGTCATCAATTGCACACGGCGACCGGTGACGACGATGCCGCTGCAATCGCTGAATCTGCTGAATTCCGACTTTGCCGTCGCGCGCGGCACACACTTCGCCGAACGGATCGAAGCGGCAGCCGGTGACGACGTCGAAGAACGCATGCGACTGGCGTTTGAACTCGCCCTCGGCCGTGAGGCGAGCAAGATGGATATCAGCGATTCGCTGAAGTTTTTGCACGCGCAGCAAGCGGCCTACAGCGAACAGGATAACGCTGAAAAGAGAGCATGGGTCGATTTTTGTCAGTTGTTGCTGGCGAGCAATCAATGTTTGTATGTGGAATGATGAGTTTGCTGTTGAGCGCGAGGGGCGAAGCGGAGCTTCGAAGACTTGTGTTCCCAGGCGGAGCCTGGGAACAAGAAAATCTTTCGCATAAAGTGCAGCCGATGGGAGAGGGTTAAGAGTACGAAGAGGACGATCTTATGGATTCACTGTCGATGTGGAATCACGAATACCGCAATCAGGTCTCCCGACGCATGTTTCTTGGCCAATATGCGGGGAGTCTCGGAATGCTCGCGCTCGCTTCGTTGCTGAACGACGAACGACGGGTGCGTGCGGCATCGGATGAATCGCTCCCCGGTTCCCACTTCAAGCCGCAGGCCAAGTCGGTGATTTGTCTCTTTCAGAACGGCGGGCCGAGTCAGGTCGACCTGTTCGATCCGAAGGAAGAACTCACGAAGTGGCACGGTAAGCCGTATCCCGCCGGCGAACTCGAAACTCATTTTGACAAGCAGAAGGGAAATGTGCTCGGTTCGCCTTACAAGTTTCACAAGCATGGCGAATGCGGCATGGAGTTGTGCGAACTCTGGAAACACACGTCGGAAATCGTCGACGACTTGACGATGATTCGTTCGATGACGACTGGTTCGGTCGATCACGAAGCCGCATTGCGGATGATTCACTCCGGTCGATTATTTGCCGGTATGCCGACGTGGGGGTCGTGGGTCACATATGCGCTGGGGAGCGAAAATCGAGACTTGCCGTCGTATGTCGTTCTTACCGATCCGGGAGGGCTTCCCATCGACGGCGAAAAGTGCTGGAGTTCGGGTTGGCTCCCCGCCGTCTTTCAGGGGACGGTCTTCCGTTCGGGGTCGTCGCCGGTGCTCAATCTGCAAAGCCCCGACGGTGTGACTTCCGCCGCACGGTTGAATCAGCTCAATTTTGTCAATCGACTTAACGCACGTCAGGCCTCGCGGTATCCCGAGAACACCGAGTTGACCGCCCGCATCGAGAACTTCGAAACGGCTGCCCGCATGCAGACCGCCGTACCGCAGTTGCTCGACTTGTCGGATGAAACCGAAGCGACGAAAAAGATGTACGGGTTGGACAATCCCACGACGCAAGAGTACGGTTCGCGCTGCATGATCGCCCGCCGGCTCGTCGAGCAGGGAGTTCGTTTCGTGCAGGTCTTTTTGAGCAGTCAGCCGTGGGATACTCACAGCCGAAACGCCGAAAGTTTGAAGGGACTTTGCGCCCGCACCGATCAGCCGAGCGCGGCGCTGGTGAAGGATCTCAAACAACGGGGTTTGCTGGATGACACGATCGTGATCTGGACAGGCGAATTCGGACGCTTGCCGATTTCGCAAGGTTCTGATGGCCGCGATCACAACCGTCACGCATTCTCGCTCTGGATCGCGGGAGGGGGATTCAAACCCGGTTACGTTCACGGTGCGACCGATCCGTTCGGTTACAAGTCGGTCGAAAATGTCGTCAATGTGCCGGACTTGCATGCCACGCTCTTAGCCGCGCTGGGCCTCGATCACATCCGGCTGTCGCAACCGTACGACGGCCGCGAAACAAGCCTGACCGACGCCGAAGTCACACATGCGAAGGTCGTTCCGGAGTTGTTTCGGTGATCGTCACTCGCCATAATATTCGACGAGATTCCTTGTGTTCCCAAGCGGAGCCTGGGAACACGAGTCTTCGAAGCTCCGCCTCGCGTCGTACCAAATACCCTGAATTGAATCAGTCGAAAGGATCTGTATACCGTGTTAGCTGGACTCATCCCCGAGCGTGGCCGCATTGAATTGATCGACGTCGACGAGCCGGAGTTGAGTCCGCAGGGTCTGAAATCTCCTGCGGGAGAAATCATTTTCGAGCCCGAACTCGCCTGCTTGTGCGGGTCGGACTTGCCGTTCTTCGACGGTGACGAACACGAATATCCCATTCAGGTCGGCCAGAGCCTGCATGAAATGATCGGCCGCGTCGTCGCTCAGCAGGGAAGCCGTTACCAGATCGGCGACCGTGTACTCGTCGTGCCGGTCGAACATTTGGGGTTGTTCGAGCGATACACGGTCGATGCGGCACGGGCCGTACCGTTTACCGCCAAGCCGAACGATGCGTGTGCGTTGCTCGCACAGCCGTTGGGAACGGTGATTTATGCACTCAAGAAAATTCCTGACCTCATCGACAAAGATGTTGTGATTGTCGGACAAGGGCCGATGGGGCAGTTCTTCAATCTTGCCGTTCGCAATCTTGGTGCCCGACAGATCATCGGCGTCGACAAGTGCGCCGCCCGGCTCGAAACAAGCAAGAAGGTCGGTGCTACGGCGACCATCTGCAACGCGACCGAAGACCCGGTCAAACGCATTGCCGAACTCACCGACGGGCAAATGGCCGATGTCGTCATCGAAGTGGTCGGACATCGCGATCAGGCGTTGAACCTGTGCATCGATTTGTGCCGCAAGTTCGGCCGCATTCTGTTTTTTGGCGTCCCCGAGCCCGAAATCAACAACGTTCGCTGGCTCGACATGTTCTTCAAGAACATCACGATTCATACGAGCGTGCATCCCGATTTCAAACGCGATTTTCCGCTGGCAATGCGGTGGATCAACGAAGGGCGTGTCGACGTCTCTCCCTTGATCACGCACACATATTCGCTCGCCGATATTCAGACGGCGTTTGAAGTCTTCCGCGATAAGAAAGATGGCGCACAAAAAGTGTTCGTCGAATTTCCGGCGTATCGAAAGCGGTAAAAGAGTTTGTCCGCAGATTTTCTGCAGATCAGCGCAGATGGTAAAGGCAAATTTAATATGCCTTTAACCACAATGAGTAAATCTTAAACAACAAAAATCGAGAATAATTCCTATCCGGCGTTTTGCATTTCATGCAGCCATTCTCATTTCATCTGCGCTGATCTGCGAAAATCTGCGGACAACCTCTTCCTCATCCCCCAGCCGGTTTCACTTCGGTTTCTGCGGTGAGCACGTCGCCGGCCTGAGCCATTTCCATGATGTCGTCGGTACTTTCGGGGTCGACGGCTCGGCAGCTTTCGGTGAGCATGTCGGCGAGGCCGCGCAGGTCGTCCTGCCACTCGAACGGATCCCCTTCGAGCGGTGTGAGTTGCAGAAACTCGCCGCACAGCAGAATCAACCGCAACAAATGGCGGAAGATCGCCCCTTCCTGCTTGACGAGTTGTTGCGACGTCACATATTTATTGAAATCACCATGAAAGCGCAGCAGATTTCCGGCGACCCACACGGGAGAAATGCGCACGTCGGCAACGCCGGGGAATTCGGAATCGAACAGCAACTTCAGTTTTTCAGCGAGACAGGGCTTCCAGAGGTATCGTTCTTCGAATGGTGCGAATGTTTTCTTCGCAGGATCATTGTTCGGGTCGTCTTCGTCGGCACCGAATTTGAGTTGTGCGGGCGTTACCAGTCCGTGGTCGAGAAGTGACCTATCGAGCCGGGTGGTCGCGAGTGGTCCGGGAGGAAGCTCTTCGAGCGGAGGAACTTTGACGTCGCGCCACATCGACGTCGGGAGTTCGAGAACGCTTTCGAGAGCTTGAATTCGCTCCTCCCGGCTGGCGATTCCCAGATGCTGCAACAAAAACGAACCGTAAATCGGATTGACGCTGCGAAAAATCAGCAGCCGATCGAGCATAGGCGTGGGGTGGGCCTGTTGTGGTTCGTATCGCTGTTCTTCATCGCGAATCGAATCGGCTCGCTCAGGACCGCCGAATTTGTTCTGAAGTTCGCGTTTTTCTTTCTCGCTGATGCGTCGCGGCTCGGACGTGGCATTCGCTTTCTTTTTCTGTACTTCGGCTTTCGCCGTCTCGCGGGCTTCGTTCAAGAGCGAGCCGAAGAGCCCCGTCGTTACAGGTGGTTCCGGTTCGGGTTCTGCCACGGATACATTCTGCGGTGATTCAGCCGGCACATCTGCTCCCGTATCCGATTTGACTTCCGGTTCCGGCGGCGGCGGGTCGAGCGTGACGTAACCACCGGCCCAGAGCGTCAGCAGCATTTGTGTCAGTTCACGTTCGCCTCGTTCGCGTTGTTTGGGGTCGAGCAATCGTTTGCGAACGACGTTCCGCAAGAGCCCGACATTTGGTGACGTCTTCAGCAAATAAGCGAGCAGACGCCAGGGAAGGTGGCCGCGGCTCGATAGCTGCCCCGGTGGCGATTCGATCAGCTTTTGAAATTGCGTTTCTGTCCAATACACCTCGTCCGTCTTCTTTTGCGGCATCTTCTTTTTGAGATTCTTCTTTGCGCGAATAAGTTTCGGGTCTTTCGTATCTTCGGGAATCGAATCGTAGCGGACTTTCCATCGCAAGAGCTTGACGTCATCTTCGTGAGCGAGCACAAAGACATGCCCCTGTGTGTCGAACTGCGGTCGCCCCGCGCGGCCGAACATCTGATGAGCCGAACTCGGATCGATGAGCTTGCGTTTTTTCGGCGGACCTTTCACCAAAGTCGTCAATACGACAGACCGGGCCGGCAGATTGATTCCCGCAGCTAACGTTTCGGTACAGACGACGACCGAAAGCAGTTTTTTCTGAAACAGCGATTCGATCAATCGCCGGTATTTCGGCATAATTCCGGCGTGATGGATGCCGACCCCTCTGAGCAGCAGCGGCCTGAGCCTGGGACCGGCGCCTTGCGTCCAGTCGTGATGTTCAAGGCTTTCGATCAGCCGTTTTTGCTGTCCCTCCTTGAGTAGCGACTTTCCTTTGAGTTGCTCGGCGACGCTCCAGCATTCGTTGCGATTAAAACAAAAGAGTAACGCGGGCGTTTTTTGTAATTCGTCGTCCCCGCCGGCCATCTCTTCCATCTGTTCGTTGAGAAGCTGATCGCCGACCCAATGATAACTGAGCGGAATTTTACGTTCGGTTCCCTGAAAAAGTTGCAAGGTTCGACCGTGTGACCGCGAAAGCCAGACGAGAAATTCGGCGGAGTTGCCGACGGTCGCCGAGAGAAGAATCAGTCGAACGTGTTTCGGCAGCAGGCTGAGAGAGAGTTCCCAGACGATTCCCCGTTCGGGATCGTTGAAACTATGAAATTCATCCATCACCACTCCCGAGACCTTGCTGAAGTCGAACGCTTCGGGATGCAAGAGCCGGTTCAGCAGAATCTCGGCGACAACGACCAGCACCGGTGCGTCGGGATTGACTTTGCGGTGCCCCGTCACCAGACCGATCTTATCGGTTGAGAACCCCCAGCGGACGGCGAGCTGTTGAAATTCGCGGAACTTCTGTTCGGTGAGCGCGATCAACGGAGTCGTGTAGTACGCCGTCGAACCATCTTGACGCGACAGCGCCTCGAACAGGGCGGCTTCGGCGATCAGCGTTTTGCCGGTTCCTGTCGGGGCACAGACCATGATCCCCTGATCGGTGGTGAACCAGCCGAGCAACGCCTCTTCCTGCAAAGGGTACGGAGCGTACGGGAGAAGGTCGAGGTAACGCGAAGCGAATTCACCGCGATCGAATTTGGTCATTTGTATTCATCCTTGCACATCCCGGCAGATGACGTCATCTCACGCAAAAAGTGACGGAGTTCCCGCGTTTTTGCCGATAATTCACCGCTGTAGTATTGTCGAACATCCGATGGGTCTATGTCCTTCGCGGCGATCATACGTAAATCTTCAATGCCGACAGAAGTCCCGCTACGTTCAAACCAGGATTCGCCATAAAACCAATTTCCCGTGGTTTAATCTGGAGAGGATGGGTGAAGCTTTCCGATTGACAACAGTACTGGTAGAATTCCGTTGGGTTTGAAGCTGGGAAATTTTAAAATTGATCTGCCGTCTCGATTGCTGGATCGACGATGGCCATCATTTACGTCACGTGGAATCGCCACCCTGCGCGTTCGGTTCCGGGCGTAACGATGTGAAGATCGAAAAATTCTCCCCGCCATGTGGTCTGTCCGATACGCCGTTCTTCTGGTCGTTGTGGATGCGCGTGTTGGAGTCCCTCGAAACCAAATGAGGATTTACGTTGCCGATGCAGGACAGGCCGTGGGTTGAGTTCGTGTTGATGAGTATAACGGGTCTGGGGATAAATTCATTCAACACAGGGATCAAGAAACGAATCAAGGATAGACATCATGTTGCGAATCACAAACGGTTGGCTGTTGGTTGGCGCATTAGCGATTGTCTGCGCGAATTCGATCCCGGCGGTCGCGCAGAACGAAGACGCGAATCAAGAGAATGCTCAATCCGCCAATAAGCCGATCGAAGTTGATCCTCTGCTGTTAAAGGTCGAACAGGCGCTGCAGTTATCGCAAAAACGCTACCTGTCGGCGGAAATTCATACCCCCTGGCAGATTTCGCACGGCATTCTCGCGTATCGCAACGAATTCGAGATCAAGAAAAACGGCCGGCTCGTCAACGCCATCGACTGGGTTTCGGATAACGCCACCTACAAGGGAACACCGTGGTTCGAGAAGACCCCCTACGGCGGTCGTGCCCAGCCCTTTACGCAGCGATATATTTTCCAGGGACATCCGAATCAGTTTCTGGGATATTTCACGTTGTCGCGATTGCCGCTGGATCACGAATTTCATAGCGGCAAAGACATCATTACCATTAAAGATCTCGTCGAGAATGCGAAAATGGAGGTCAATTCCCGCGAAGAAGTCACCTGGACGTTATGGGCCTTGAGCCATTATCTCCCCGTCGACGCCGAATGGCGAAACCAGTACGGCGAACACTGGAGTATCGAACGTCTCGTGCAGATTCAGACCGATGAATCGGTCTATAACGGTGCCTGCGGCGGAACCCATGGGCTTTTCGCCCTCTCGTATGCCCGTAACAAATACCTGTATTCGTCGGGAGGACAGATTCGAGGCGTCTGGCTCGAGGCCGATCAGAAAATTCGAAAGTATATCACCGCAGCGAAGGAGTCGCAGAACTCCGACGGAACGTTCTCGACAAACTACTTCAAAGGTCGGGGACGAAGCGACGATTTCAATACACGGCTGGCGACCACGGGGCACATGCTCGAATGGCTGACGGTCGCTGTGCGATCGGACGAGATCCGCTCTTCGTGGATTCGGCGTGCCGTCGAATCGGTGTGCGACGACCTGATCACATCGAAAAACCAGACCGCCGACGTCGGCCCGCTTTACCACGCCGTCGACGGATTGAAGATCTATTACATGCGGGTAAAACCGAAGACCGACGTCACGAGTACCGCGCGCGACGTAAGTCAGAACTCAGGATCAGACGCCGGGGGCGAGTAACCAGACGGCACTCGACTGAAGAAGCCTTCGGCACTGTCGGTGCAAGTGTTGCCGATGCCTCGTCTCGTCATTTTTTCGCTTCGTGCGCCAGCATCGTTTCGAGATGGCATCCCACCGATTCGGCCAAAGCGTCGACGTTGTATCCTCCTTCGAGCAGGCTGACGACCTTGCCGTCGGCATATTGATCGGCCACCTGTAGAACGAGTTTTGTCAACGGTTCGAAGTCTTCGGTCTCGAGGTCGAGCGAACCGATCGGATCGTTTTTGTGAGCGTCGAAGCCGGCGCTGATGAGCACCAGTTGCGGCCGGCATTTCTCGGCCGACTGCGTCAGCATGGTTGTGAACTGTTCGAGATAGCTTTTTCGCGGCGTTCCATAGGGGATCGGCAAATTGAAAATAGCCCCCTGCCCTCGCCCCCGTCCGGTTTCGTTTTCGGAACCCGATCCGGGATAAAACGGATACCGATGAGCCGAAAAAAAGAAGACCGTTCCGTCGTCATAGAAGATGTCCTGCGTGCCGTTGCCGTGATGCACGTCCCAGTCGACAATTAAAACGCGCTCGACGTCATGTTTTTTCTGGGCATACCGCGCCGCGAGCGAGACGTTGTTGAACAGGCAGAATCCCATAGCCCGATCTGTCAGCGCGTGATGTCCCGGCGGACGGATCAGACAGAGAGCGGTTTTATGTCGGCCTTCCATCACCTCGTCGACGGCGGCGAAAGTCGTGCCGGCAGCTAGTGACGCGACGCGAAACGAAGCAGGAGAAGCCACCGTATCGGGATCGAGACGCCCACCACCGTTCGAGGCAACGGTCATGATTTCCCGAACATGGTCGGCGTCATGAACAAGGGTGAGTTCGTCTTCATTCGCAGACCGGATTTTTCCCTTTGTCATGCGAGAGAGAATTTGCGTGCTTTCGAGATGCTCTGTCATTCGTTTGAGTCGTGCCGGTGATTCCGGATGACGTCCGGTTTCATGTTCGAGGAAGACAGGATCGGTAAAAATAAGCGTCATTTGATCTTTTTCCTGCATCGGATGTGATTACATTCCGATCTCGAAATAGGTCGATAAAGCACCGCGCCGAACCGGCGTTTTTGAACGTGTGTCAAATGGCCGGACCGGACAAACATGAATAACCCGAATGGCGCGCGTCTCTGTCACAACCGTCATAACAGTTCCCCTCGTCGATCGTTCTGTATCGGGTTCGATAACGACGACAATGGCAAGGCCGCAGAATCGGCTTGACATTGAATCAAAAGCGGTGTTAACGTAACAATAATACAGATCTTACGTTCAAATTTGCCGAACTGGAAAAGGTGCTCTTATTCTAACCGGCTCGTCGGCGATCATTGTCATCATTTCATTACCTCTTCGATTTGGAGCCGATTTCGGCCATTCCCAAGTAGTAAATCGCCGGAAGACAAAGTATTCTGTATGATAACCAGAACTGATGCAACTCGTCATGCCTGTTGAAAGCGTTCGATTTCGTACAGGACTTCGCGATACGTCACCGTTGTGTTAGAATTTAGAGGTCACGTCCGACTCGGCGGTTAACACAAACGACTGCCGATTTCCATCGAAAAAATAGAACGACTTTAGATTTTCAGGTCCGGTCGGTGATAAGGGCTAGCTCATAATACGCAGGCGGGCGTGGCAGAAGTATGACTGTTTCGAGCGAATTCATTCGAATCAACACGTGTCGAATTAATTTCACTTTGTGGCGGAACGCAATACGAAGGATTCATCTGTGAGACGTCTCCCTCACGCCGCTATCCCTTTCAAGAGTTCTCATCGGCGTTTTGTCGGCATGATGGCGCTGATCGGTATTCTCGTGCTCGTTGCTGACGGGGGTATTGCACGGGCTCAATTCGGGGCACAACGGGGGGCCGGTGTTCGACCCAACGCGCGACCGTCGAATCGGCCAGGCCCGGCGGCTCCGGCTAAAAGCAACCCGGCCTCAACCATTCCGAAGGACTTTGTCCCCCCCCGCCCGATTCCCGACGTGATGACGATCGACGAAGAACTCATCACTGAAGCGGAAGCAACCGAATTTCGCAAAAGAGATTTGCTCAAATATCAGAAAGCGCTGCGAGACGGTGTCCTCGATGCCACCAGTCGCGATCTGATTACGCGGGGCGTGAAGTACCGTCTGTATCGGATGACGCGAAAAGCCAATCGGACAATGCTTCCCATCATGCGGCACGAACTGCTCGCCCAGGATATGTCGTTCGCCTCCAAAGGGGCCGGGGCACCGATCGATGCCCGGGAATTTTTTCTCGAACAGGTGACCAAAGTCTCGGGCGATCTGCTCGACAATAATTTTCATGTGCGGCTGAATGTCGTCATGGTTCTGGGGAACCTGGTTCTTGTCGAAGAAGACAATCGAGCCGGGGTCAAGGAAAAAGCCTACACGCCGGCCATCGAAATGCTATTGAAGATTTTCGACGACAAATCGCAGCTCGAAGCGATTAAAATTCCGGCCGTTCAGGGTATGGAACGAATCTGCATCATCGGCGAACCGAACCGCGATCAGCGATTGCGCGTCGCCGAAGTGCTGGTGGACGAGCTCGCCAACCCCGCTGCGAACACGTGGTATCAGACGCGACTGGCCCAGGCGCTGGGCAACGTGGGAATCATTCACGATCGCCAGCCACGTCCGTTTGTCGTGCAATCGCTCGCCACGGTGCTCGTCGATCAGAAGCGGGACTGGCAAGTGCGTGCACAGGCGGCAAAGGCATTGGGTCGGGCGCCGCTCGACGGCTCGATTAACGTCGGACTAATCAGTTACGCCATCGTCGATCTCGGACTGCAGGGCTCGAACGCCTATAATCAGTCGATCACCAACGAAAGCACCGCCGCAGCGTCGGTTCCCTATTGGAAAGACTTTTTCATCACTCTGTATTTCGCGTTCCAGCCGGTGAATGCGGCAGAACGTCAGGCCGGACGCGGGTTTATGCTCAAGAACAAGAATCTTACCAGCGAGGCATACGATACATTGCTTCCGGTCGTTCGCCATGTGATCCACCAGGAATCACCGAATTTGCAGGCGATCGCCAAAGAACAGCTTGATGCGCTGGCCGATTGGATTGGTAAAAACACCCCCAACGACTACCGCGTCGCTCCGACCGAGCCACCGATCATTGCCGCTGAAAAAGCAGCTACCGACAGCGAAAAAGTCGCCGGCAACAAGTAACAACGCGGCGTCTTTTCTGTATTCGCCCGGCTCCTGGAAGCAAAATTTATCCTGCGAATTGTAAATTCTGCCCTGATCGAGCGGGATTGCTCTTTTGCTGTTTTGGGACTTTTGCTATGAAATGCCCCCCGTAAACTCAATGATCAGGGGCATTAACCGCAAAAAGACCCATCCGTTTGTTTTGACGTGATACAAAAACCTGTATCGGTGACAACGATTTCAGGGACCGGCGTGTTCGAACGAATTGACTCCCCGACGCGTCGCTTTCACATTCAAAACAATCTCGGTAAGTCCCCAATTGGGAAAGGACTCCCATGCAAGGTACTATCGCTAAGCTCACCGTTGTTGCAGGCGTGATCGGAATCGGACTCCTCGCTCTTCTGCAGGTTAACGGCTACATTCAAACTACGAATACAGAGTCAACGTCTACCAACGACGGCGTCGATGATCTCGCTCTCGAGAGCGAACTCGATGGGGAGAACGAAGCGTCACCGTCGTCAAAATCGACCGCGGCGACGTCTGCTCCTCCGTCGGGACAATCCGAGCCCGAGTTCGACAACGACGATAACTGGGAAAAAGAGTTGCTCGAACCGACCGGCGGCTCTACCGAAACCTTGCACGCAGACGCCGACACCACCGCAGACGACAACAATGATCTCTTCGGCGGGCTCGACACGTCAACGCCCCCAACGGCGACGAAGTCGCGTGTCGTCTCTTTCGATGATGAAAACGATGACGAGGCGGGCCAACTCGCCGACGCCGAATTTTCAGACGGCTCAGAGATGTCGCTGAATGCGACGATCGAACTCGATGACGAAACCTCGGCCGACGACGATTCTCTCACGTCTGACGAGACCGGCGACAACGAGCCGTCGTTCTCCTCGGACGACCAAACGGAAATCAAAACGCCGAAGAAGGAACGTCCACGAACGGCGGAACTCGCAATCGATCAGACAATCGCCTCCGATTCCGGGCCGCAACTTTTTTCGGCCACTCCCGAGCAGAACGATTCGAGTGAATTTGAAGACGATTTAACTGAACTGGCCCCCGATGATTCGTCGACGTCCGCCTTGCAGTTGTCGGGCGACGATTCGACCATCGCCAAAAACGAATTTGCCGACAACGATAGTGAACCGAGCCTTCTGCAAATTGATGAAACGGTGCAGCCGTTGAACCCGAATTCAGTCCCCGGCGACGTATTGAAAACGCCGAAGCGTATGCCGGCGAAATCTCTGCGACAAGACGAGCTTCTCGTGGTCAGCGACGATGACGATCCTTTTCCAAGTGAAGAGGAATCGTCGGATCCCGCGTTTTCGGACGTGACGTCGAACTCAGATCAGACCGAATTGGCGTTGCCCGATATCGAGTTGCCGCGTGACGAAGCGGCCGACAGTGACGGCGATCACGCCGATGAACTGCTATTGCCCCAGTCAGACAAACCGTTGGATCAAAATCCACTGTCTGTCGACAATGGCAATGCTCCACCTAAACCTGCAAAGTCGTCGGAACTGCTGAATCCGTTTCCGCGAAACGAACAGCCGAGTCTTTCGCGTTCACCTCCAAGTTCAACCGGGACGTCGCGCCGCGAAAGCCGTGGCAGCGGCGATGGTAACGACGATTCATTGATGCCTCCGCAGAAGATACTTCCGCGCAATGTGGAGCCCGAACCGACATCGACGGCCACGCCTTTTGTCGATCTGCGCGGTGACGCCACCGTCGACCAGAATGTTCCCCAAGGTGTCTTGCGGCCTCACCTGACGATCGAAAAAGTCGCCCCGAAAAACGCCGTCTTGGGGCAACCGATGGTTTATCAGATCATCGTAAGAAATCTGGGTGATGCCGAGGCGCATCAGGTGGTGGTCGAAGACCGCATTCCTCGCGGCTCGCAACTTTCAGGAACCGATCCTCAAGCCGTGCTCACCGACCGAAAACTGGTCTGGGATCTCGGAACGCTGGCAGCGAACGAAGAGCGTACGATTGCCGTTCGCGTTGTACCGACCTCCGAAGGCTCGATCGGCAGTGTGGCGACGGTCAACTTCGTCGCCGAAATTACCGCCGAGACAATTATCACCGCACCGAAGCTCGAACTCGAACTGACCGGCCCGCAAGCGGTCGACGTCGGCGACACTGTCGCGTTGCATTTCAAATTGAGCAACGCCGGTAACAGCGAGGCCGGTGCCGTATTTATCCGCGAGATCATTCCCGCCGGTTTCGAGCATCCCTCGGGAGACGATCTGGAGTACGAAGTCGGTGGACTTTCTCCCGGGCAATCGCGTGAAGTCGATTTGAAGCTGAAGGCCATCCAGCCGGGGCATTACATCAATCGCGCTGTCGCGACGGCGGAGGGGGGATTCGAAGTCGAAACCAAGATCGATATCGAGATTGTCGGTCCGCAATTCACGATCACCCGCGACGGTCCCAAACGCCGCACGATCGGGCGTCCCGCTGCGTATTCAAATACGATCGAGAATAATGGAAACCGCATCCTCCGCGATGTCAGCATCGAAGAAGCGTTGCCCGAAGGAATGGAATTTGTCGAAGCCTCGGACGGCGGCCAATACAACGAACAAGACCGCGTCGTCATTTGGCGATTGAACGAGTTACTGCCGGCGTCGCGGCACAAGGTGAGCGTGGTGCTGACCCCCCGTTCGCGCGGGGCGATGGAGAGCACCGTGCGCGTCGTCGATTCTCGCGGAATTCCTGTGGAAGTTCAATCGCTAACCGATGTCGTCGGGCATCCCTCGCTGTCGATCGATACCACGGCCCTCGACGGACCGATTAACGTCGGCGAAGATGTCGGTTTTCGCGTACAGATTCGTAATCGAGGAACGGCCCCCGCGACGAATATCGACGTTCGTATGGCGATTCCTCCCGGGCTAAAATTCGTGGCGGCGCGAGGACTCACACAGGATAATGCAACCGAAAGCCTGGTAAGTTTCGTTCCCGTCGAACGCCTGGGGCCGGACGAAAACCTCGAATTTGAGCTCGTCTTTCGTTCGATCGAACCGGGTGATTCCCGCGTCAAGATCGACGTCAAAACCGACCAGATGCAACGCCCCTTGAGCCGCGAAGAAGCAGTCGTTATCTTTTCGGATGAAAAGTAACGATCGATTTTCGCGTGCCACAGACGAGGGACATTGATGACGGCCGATTTCTGCAAGGTTCTGGAAACGTTTGAGAATCCGTTTCCCGATCGCGACTACGTGATTGACACCGTTTGTCCCGAATTCACATCGATGTGTCCTAAAACCGGGCAACCCGATTTCGGCACGTTAACGCTCTCGTACATCCCCGACAAACTCTGCTACGAACTGAAGTCGTTAAAGCTGTATTTGCAGCAATATCGCAATGTCGGCGCGTTTTACGAAAACGTCACGAATCGCATTCTCGATGATCTCGTCCAAACGACGCAACCGCGTTGGATGAAACTCGTCGCCGCCTTCACTCCCCGCGGCGGAATTCATACCACGGTGACCGTCGAATATCCCCGTAGGAATAAATGATCTTGGTGAGTGGAATCGCACGACGATTTCCGGTTTGACTCGCTTACCCGAATAAATCGAGAATCGGGTCTCCCTCGGCGAGGAGATTGAACGGACGGTTCTCGCTATCGAAGATTTCGAGATCGTGGACTCCCATCGCGTGGTACACCGTCTTGGTGATGTGTGCCGGGGTCACCGGTTTGTCGGCGGGATATTCACCGTATTTGTCGCTTGAGCCGTAGGTCTGTCCGCCGCGGAGTCCACCACCGGCGAGGACGTTACTATGACAATGCGTCCAATGATCGCGTCCGGCACCGGCTTGCCCCCCACTGCGCGGGTCGCCGATTTTGGGCGTGCGTCCCATTTCGCTGGTGACCAGCAGCAACGTGTCATCCAACATGCCGCGATTGTCCAAGTCTTCGATTAATGCCGAAAAGGCGCGATCGAATTCCGGCAGCAGATAATCTTTCAGGCAATTGAAATTGTTGCCGTGAGTATCCCAGCCGCCGGCGCTCTTGCACTTCGACGAGATCTTTTCGTTTTCCATCCAGAAGACGGTGACGAATGGTATTTCAGCTTCGACGAGTCGCCGGGCCACGAGCAAGCTCATGCCGTTAACGGTCTCTCCATATCGCTGCCTCAGTTCGACCGGTTCGCGGGCCACGTCGAATGCGACGGTCGCCTTGGCCGACGACAACAATCGAAACGCGCGTTGTTCCTGTTGATTCCACGTTCTGACGGCCGCATGACGATCAAAGTCGGCGTGGGCCGCGTTAATCGCACTCAGTAATCCATGACGCGAGTCGAGACGAGTCGTGTCGACTCCGGTCTGAAGCTCGAGCGCCGGCACGCGAAATTCGAGAGGCTTGTCGACGCTCCCCTGCACATACAACGGATCGAATTCGACCCCGAGTCGAGCGGCAAATTGTCCCGGCCGCGTATAAGGAGCACGGCTCGGCTTATGCGGTAACGTGACGGCATTGGGAAGAAATTGATTTTGTTCGCGACGCGACGCCACGACCGTTCCCATGTAAGGCCAGTCGTCGGGAAACGGCGTGCGATTGTTTCCCAGCGATATGAACGACGGATCGGGAACGTGTCCGGTCAGATTATAATAGTAACCGGCGTGATGGTCGTTGGTGTTGACGCTCGCCCCCACCGAGTTGACGACACATAAATGATGGGCCTGTTGCGCGAGCATCGGCAAATGCTCGGAAAGACAAACCCCCGGTGCCGATGTTTCAATCGGATTGAACTCGCCCCGATATTCGACGGGAGCCTTCGGTTTCAAATCCCACATATCGATATGGGAAGAACCGCCGCACAGAAAAAAGAGAATCGTCGACTTTGCCGGTCGCTGCACCTCTTCGAACGATTCGGTCGCCTGCAACGAACCCGGTTTTCCAAAGCGAAAACCGGCAAACCCAGCTCCGGAGGCGACTAGAAATGTTCTGCGCGAAATCGTCATCTGCATCACTCATTAAATTGAAGAAGCAAAACCGGGTGGAAATACCCTGTCATCCAGCCCCGAAATATTCCATCCTTTACTATCCATAAATGATAGCACATATCACGGGTGTCGTCGAGCAATTATCGTGCTGAAAAGTCATGCCGGTCGACGCCTGACTCACGACATTTTGGGAGATTTCTGCACTTTTTTCGCGACTCGACTTAGCAAATCGACTCGATTTCACCGTAACTGGGGAGACCCGTCGCGCCGATCCGCTTCTTGAAGCAAAGCGGTCTATTCAAATAGACACACCCTTCGTTATTCTTCGGCGATTTCACACGGGATTCTTAACGGCTAACGACACGGATATTCGCGCCGCCTGTTCATTTCTTTCTCTCGTTCGATGGGCTGAAGCATGAAACTTCACACGCTCGACGAGCATCTGCTCTCACCCGCATTACCTTCCGATGTATCGGGACTTTCCCGCTTAGTGACGGAGTTTCTGTACTTCGGCGTCAAGAACGTGCGAGCCTGCCTGTTCGTCGCTCTATTTTTTGGTGCGGTCGTCACAATTCCCAATGAAGGCATCTGGGGCATCCCTCGTTACGATCTATTGCTGATTGCCGCATTAGCCATTCAGTTCTGGATGGTGTGGGCGAAACTCGAAACGGTTGATGAACTCAAGGCGATCACATTGTTTCACGCGGTCGGGTTCTGTCTCGAACTCTTCAAAACGTCCGATGGCATTCGCTCGTGGAGTTATCCCGATTTCGCCTACACGAAAATCGCCGGCGTGCCGTTGTTTTCGGGATTCATGTACGCCTCGGTCGGCAGTTATATAATACAGTCGTGGCGGCTGATGGATTTGCGCATCCGCCATCATCCCTCGTATTGGATGGCGACACTCGTCGCACTGGTGATCTATGCGAATTTCTTCACGCATCACTACATCGGTGATTACCGCTGGTACATCGCCGCGTGCGTGTTAGGATTGTATTCGCGCACCACAGTGACGTTCCGACCGTATGACCGCGATCGTTCGATGCCGATGTTGCTTTCGTTTACTCTTATCGGGTTTTTCATCTGGCTGGCAGAAAACATCAGCACGTTTTTCGGCGTCTGGAAATATCCGAACCAACTCGGTGCCTGGTCGACGGTGCACATCGCCAAATGGAGCTCGTGGTCGCTGTTGGTGATTATGACGATTACCATCGTCGCGCACTTGAAGCATATCAAAGAACGAATTCATGTGCCGGAGTAAGACTAAGTTCAGAGGATGAAACATCATGCATAAACCCATTCTGTTCAGCATGTCGATGTATCTGGCAACGGCATGGACAACGTTTTCATTTGCTCAGACGCAGTCCCCCTCTCCGTTCGATGCCGGGAATATCAAGATCATCGATCTCGGATTATCGCTCGATGCGAAGAATCCCTTCTGGCCGGGGGACAACTATTTTGCCTTCGACCTGAAAACCATCTCCACGCTGGAAAACGACGGCGTGCTCTCGAAAACATTTTCGATGCCCGAACATCTCGGGACGCATATCGACGCCCCTAACCACTTCGAAAAAGGCCAGCCCTCCGTCGATGAAATTCCCGCCGAGCAACTCTTCGGCCCCGGCGTGGTCATCGATATCTCGATGAAGGCCGAGGTCGATGCCGACGCCTGGCTGACTATTAATGACATTCGCGACTGGGAAACAGATCACGGCGAAATACCGCAGCGAGCGATCGTGCTGCTGCACACAGGGTGGGGACGATTCGTCAAAATGCCGAGCCGCTACCAGAATCGCGATACGCTCGGCAAGATGCACTTCCCCGCGTTTTCCCCCGAAGCGGCGACATGGCTGATCAAACAAAGAAACATTCGCGGTCTCGGCCTCGATACCATGAGCATCGATCGCGGCATTTCAACGAAATTCGAAGTCCATCACATCGTCAACGGTGCCGGCCGGTACGGACTCGAAAATGTGATGCATCTCGACATGCTGCCGCCGTGCGGGTTTTCGCTCATCGTCGCACCGATCAAGATCGCCGAAGGAACCGGTGGCCCGACGCGCATCTGGGCCGTTGTCCCGAATGAATAAGCGTCACTTTGCGATCCGTCGACACCACTCGTCGGTACTGATGACTTCGCTGAGCAGCATCTGCTGCGAACACAAAATTGCCCTTTGCAGTTCTTCGGCGGTGACATCGCCTGCCGAATTGCTCAACGGCAGCGTTCCGGTGGCATCGCTCAGGAATTCCACCGTAAAACCGCGATGCACGGCTTCGCGGGCCGTCGTATCGCAGCACATGTGCGTCATATAACCCGAGACGACGACGGTGTCGATCTCATGTTGGCGCAGCCACGATTCGAGTTCGGTCTTCGTAAAACTTCCCGGCAGGTTCTTTTCGATCAACAGGTCGCGCGGCCGGTCTTTCACGTCGTCATGCAATTCCCACGCCGCCGTCCCGCGTTGAAAGAACGGCTTATCGGGCTGCGGAAACGTATGCTGTACGACGACGACAGGGATGTTCTGAGCCTGCGCTTCATCCATCGCTTTGACGATGTTCTGCAAATGTCCCGTGGGATGCGAAATCGGCAGTGCCCCGGTGAAGTATTCGTTCTGAACGTCGACCACGACGAGAGCACGTTTCATTGCGGCGTCCTTGTTATTGATTATTCTGAGTGACGTCGAAGCCGACGAATCTCGGCTGACGACTGGGACCACTATGGTAGCGAACCTGTCGTCAGGATCAATCTTGCCGGGATTGACCCGGCACACGCGACGGTTTCAGATGTCAATTCGGCGTGAGAGGAACCTGACGTTCCTTAGCAAATTCGATAACCTGAGTTAACATTTTTCGCGTCGTTATCGGGCAAAAGATTCCATTTGGAAACATTTTGTGAGATTTGTTGAAATTCGCCACCATCACCGAATCCATTCAGAGAAAACAAGTTACGGCGATATCAACACCGAAATGTTGTCCGTGAACCCGGCTTGGGTGTGAATCAGCGACGTCTACATCGTGCCATCGGCACTCGTCGTGCATTTTCACTGATCCGTTCTCAGTCAGTCGAGTGAATCACGACCGAGGATTAGCCCGCCGTTCATTACAAAACGGGGGCGTGCCATTGGAATTGACCTGCAGGTTTACGGTGATGACGTCGGCCGACGCCTTCACCAGACCCGAGACGATTCGTACGCATTCGTCCCGGGTCGACATCTCCGAAGAGTTAACACGTCTCTTGGGAAGATTCAACATGTTCAATCACAAAACGACTCTCAAATATCGAAAAGGAACTCTCATTATGTTACGTAAACTGTGGAATGACGAAGCTGGTTTCATCGTTTCTGCCGAACTCGTCCTCGTGGCCACGATCCTGGTCATCGGCATGATCGTCGGACTGAGCGAAGTTCAACACGCTGTGGTTCAGGAACTGGGTGACGTCGGCGAAGCCATCGGCTCGGTCAACCAGAGCTACGGTTATACCGGTTTTTCCGCGAAAAAGAGCGGCTTGAAAGGTGGAATCAAGTCCTTCACC
Organism: Planctomycetota bacterium; assembly: GCA_027618475.1. Taxonomy (GTDB): domain Bacteria; phylum Planctomycetota; class Planctomycetia; order Planctomycetales; family Planctomycetaceae; genus JAQCEJ01. The sequence continues at coordinate 46,074 of JAQCEJ010000009.1, forward strand.
GCTGGTTCGCTGTTCAATGACATCACCGACGATTGCGACAACAACCAGTGCGATCTGGCCTGTGATCCCGCAATGCCGGAAGCCCCTAAATAAGCATGATCACTTTCGAGTCTCTGGCTTGAAATGCAGAATGCGAAATCAAACACCCCTGAAGCGGTTGCTTCAGGGGTGTTTTCGTCTTTGCACTGTGAAGAAATTCGATCAGTGGGAAACACCGCTCTTGTCAATTCACGTCAAGAGAGCTTTACAAAAACACGATTCGTCAAGTTATCATGTTTCCAACCGGATACAGTTTTCGTTCGAAGGTCCGATTATAACGGCTCGATAATTCGCGTTCTGGACGAGAGTTACAGAATCTCGTCAGCCGCCGTACCAACGAGGCCGGCCCCTCTGCGACAGAATTGCCTCCGCTGTCGCCGTGATGGCATCTCTCATGCAATTTCTCTCCTGCATCACTCGACTTGACGACTGTTGAACACTCAAAAAAATCGGAGAAAAACCACATGTTGAAATGCCTTTGGAACGACGAACAGGGATTCATCGTCTCGGCGGAACTGATACTCGTAGCGACGATTCTTGTCATCGGACTCGTCGTCGGCATGAGCGAAGTGCAACACGCCGTCGTGCAGGAACTCAACGATGTCGGCGACGCGATCGGTTCGGTCAACCAGTCGTATGGATACAGCGGATTCTCTTCGAAAAAGAGTAACGGTAAGCTGAAGTCGTTCTTTTCGGGCTCGCGTTTCAACGATACGACTGACGACTGCGACAATAATCAATGCGATATCGCCTGCGATCCCGCCAGGCCGGAACAGCCGAAGGGACATCACCACTACTAATCGCTTCACTTTGCGAATCACCCATTCTCTCAGCTCGCCTCACGACTCCCGTCACCCCGCTCAAGGGTGACGGGAGTTTTCTTTTTTGCCCGCAACAATTCACGAGTGATGCAAGTAGATCGTCCACTACACACCCTCAAGCCAAAAGCGCCACGCACAAAGTCAGCGGCTAACAGCCCGTTGAAAATGAGGGATGATCAAATTGTGTGTGCCACGGGTGTCTTGTCCACCCGTGGTTTTGCGATGTCTCACAACCACACTTCCGGACAAGTCGGCAGTGCCACCCATTTTTCAACGGGCGGCCAACCTCACCACCGAAGACCTGCGGATGTTTTCTAGAACTGATTTCTATACGATCCGATGACCGGTACATGACTTTTGCGATCGAAGATCTATGAGGGGAGCGATCACTCTTGACGTTCATTCAGCACGATCGTCAGTCTTGATGGGACGTTTCATCCCTTGATTGTCGGCGGGGAAGCGGCCTTGTGCGGTTTCGCCGTGATCTGAAAAGAAAAACGCCCGACCTTCGCATGAATCGAAGGTCGGGCGTTTTGATTGGAACTCATCGTGTGTGAAAAACCGGGAGGTTTTTCACGGGGATTACGCAGCCGGATCGGCGTTGTCGGCTTCGGGTTTCGGCGGTGCCGAATCGGCAGGAACGCCGTTATCGGGAACCGGCTTGGCCGACTCGAACGTCGACGGGCTGCCGTCACTGGGAACGTTGCAATTACCGCCGGGGCAACTGCCGTTGCAATCTCCGCTCAGGCAGCATGTCTGTTGCGGACAGACCTGCACCGGAACGATGCGGCAAACTTCGTACGGTTCCTGACGGCTGACGCAGCGGGCGACCATGCGGGTGCACGTGACAGGTTCTTCACGTGTCACGCAACGGGCGACCCGTTGATTGACCGTGTATGGCTCCTGTCGAGTCACACACACAGGCACTTTGCAGACTTTCGTTTCGCAGACCATCCGGCAGGTCGTCACCGGAATCTTGCGAACGCATTCTTCGGCGACCATGCGGCAGGTCTTGACCGGAACCTGACGGTTTACGGTTTCGCAGACCCAGCGGCACGTCTTAACCGGAACCTTGGTCACCACTTCTTCGGCGACCATCCGGCAGACCTGGTAGGGAACTTTTTCTACAATTTCACGCGGGCAGTAGCGAGTCACCTGCACCGGGCAGTTCTGGCGAACGACTTCTGTCACATACGTCGTCACCGGCACCTGACGTTCGCATACCTGTGGATTCCAGACGCGACGACAGGTGTAATATCCGGGGCATTGCACCATGCAGGTGCGAGGCACGCCGCAGTCCCAGGTCACGCGCGGTACGGTCGGGCCGGGGTGGTACACTCGTTGAGTGACCCAGTTCCCCGTGGTATAACGTTCGGTGCGACAGGTCGTCACCGGACGGCAAACCGTGTAGCAGCGAACCTGATTGACCGTTTCAGTCACCGGTTCCATCACGACGCGGCGGCATTCCCGCTCGACGGTTTCGGTCACGGGACGCATGACGGTGTGTCGGCATTCCCGTTCTGACGTTTCGACGACGGGACGACGCACGGTGTAGCTGCAATCCTTCATGGTGGTTTCCCACACCGGACGCATCACCATATGACGTTCTTCGCGCTCGGTCGTTTCGTACACAGGTCGGCTGACTGTGTACTCTTTATCCTGGTATTGAGTCTCCGTCACGGTGCGGTAACATTGCACCTTACGATCCTCGTACACGATCTCATTCACGAGTCGATTGACCGTGTACTGTTGCGGTTCGTAAACCATTTCGTTGACGGTGCGGTAACATGTCTCGCGTTCGACGCGACACGCAGTGTAGCATGCTACGGGGGCGCAAGAGTCGGTCGGACAACAGCCATAACGACCGGCACCGCAATAGCGACCGGCTTCAGCTGAATTTCCGGCAAGCAAGGCCAACGCAGCCACGATTGCCGTTACAATCAATCGCATGTGATTCTCCTTTTGTCAGTACATCTCATGTTGTAATGCGAAGTGGTATATTTACTCTTGCCCGCAGTTTCACCCATTCACACATTATGGGCAAACCCGCTAACTCAATGCAAATTATTAATTGCGGTTGAACGCCATCTGACAAAAAAATCTCCGTGCTCTGTGGATTGACCTCAAAATATAGAACACGAAGTTCGCCAAAATTGAGCAAACTATTCCGATTGAGCAAAATCTCGCGTTAACATAAGGAAACATGCGATGAAAATTCGAACGCCCGATACAACCGGTCGCCCTGAACAAGCGGGCCGGATGATCGTAAGTCGAAATGCCATTTCAGTTAAAATACCGAAAGTGCGTGTCGCGACCGTGAGCTCCCCTGCGTTGAATCGGTAAGATGGGATCATGCCTACGACCAGACGTTGCGATTGAATTCTCCCGTTTGAGAGTCACTACCCATGACGCCCTTGCCGCTCGATTCCTCCGCGAATTCGTACGGAACGGTCTCTTCGATTCTTTCCGAACTTCAGGAACGATTCGGCGACCGTGTCACCGTTGATGAGACCATTCGACACGAACATGGACACGACGTTTCGCATCACCCCGTGCAACCTCCCGATGCGGTTTTCTTTCCGCGAACGGTTCACGAAGTCGCGAACGCCGTCTCATTGTGTGCAGCACATCGCGTTCCGGTCATACCCTTCGGTACGGGAACCGCCGTCGAAGGAGGGGTTGTCGCCGTTCATCGCGGTCTCTGCATCGACGTCACAAAGATGAATCGCATCCTCGGTGTCTCGATGGTTGATGCCGATGCCGTCGTCGAAGCGGGGGTAACGCGGAAACAACTCAATCGTTACCTGGAAGAACAACAGACCGGTGTTTATTTTCCGGTAGACCCCGGAGCAGACGCTTCGCTCGGCGGCATGGCCGCAACGAGAGCTTCCGGCAGTGCTGCCGTCCGGTACGGTACGATGCGGGAGAACGTTCTCGGACTGACCGTCGTTCTGGCCGGCGGTCAAATCATCTCCACCGGAGGTCGGTCGCGAAAATCATCGGCCGGTTACGACCTGACGCATCTCTTCGTCGGTTCTGAAGGTACGCTCGGCATCATCACCGAATTGATCGTACGTCTCGCACGCATTCCTGAAGCGGCTTCAGCGGCGGTTTGCCCGTTTCCTTCGTTTGAAGCCGCCGCGCAGACGGCTATCGACGTGATTGCCGCCGGAATCCCCGTGGCCCGACTCGAATTGCTGGACGACGTGCAGATGAAAGCGATCAATTCGTATTCGAAATTGAATTGCAGTGAGGCGTCGACTCTGTTCTTCGAGTTCCACGGTTCGACATCTTCTGTTGTCGAGCAAGCGCAGCAAGCCGAGCAAATCGCCCGAACCCACGGCGGTAATCAATTTCAATGGGCGACCGACGAAGCCGAACGCCATCAACTCTGGCAGGCTCGCCACGATGCCTATTACGCGTCTCTGGCCCTCAAACCGGGGGGCGAAGGGTATGTCACCGACGTCTGCGTGCCGATGTCGAATTTCGCCGAGTGTGTCGGTCGCACAAAACGGGATCTTCAGTCGTGCTCGCTCCCCGCCCCTCTGTTCGGCCACGTGGGAGACGGTAATTTTCACGTCGTCTTTTCGATCGATCCCGAGCGGCCAGATGAACTTACCGAGGCAAAACAGTTCAGCGAGATGATGATCACCCACGCATTGGATTTAGGGGGTACCTGCACCGGAGAGCATGGCATCGGATTGGGAAAACGTGAAGCCCTGATCAAAGAACGGGGCCCGGCGGTCGACGTTATGCGTTCGATCAAACGGGCGCTGGACCCGCAGTGTCTGATGAATCCAGGAAAGGTTCTGTGATAACCGTTCCCAATGTCGTTGCGGGACGTGCACAACACCGGCATCTGCGGCGCGGTCAGCCGAACATTTCAGCGACTGTCACCGTAACTAAACGGTGACAGCGTCAAACGATTCCCTCACCGAACTGGTTGTCGTCCTGCCGCATGGCACTCTGTTGAGTCGCTTTCTGATTCTGCGAATCCCGTTGAGGGGTCGAGAGTGAGTGGGGAGGCTGCGGCGCGTTCGCTGCCGGTTCGATGCGATGCACCTGACCGTTCCCTTCGATGAATTCGAGAGATTGCTCCGATTCGTGTAGCGAGGCGTAACTCTCTTCACCGTAATCGTCGTAGGTGCAGATATATCCCGGTTCGCGGGCTCTGACCAGTTCCGATTCGTAGGCGGAGATCACCTGCTTTTGAATCATCTCGCGGCAATCGGAATTGATCGGATGGGCGATGTCGGCATACAACCGGGCGCGGCCATCGGAATCTTTGAGCGCCCGCTCTTCCATCAATCGCGCACCGCATTGATTGCAGAACAGTGAACGAAGATGGTTTTTCGAGTGGCACTTCGGACAGCGATCGGTCAGCTTGCGGCTGGGCATCGCCACAAAAGAACCTTTGGTTCCCTGAATGATTTTCAGATCGCGAATGACGAATGAACCATCGAGTGTGATCGAGCAGAATGCCTGCAAACGATCGTGCGGGTCATCCATGAGCTTGATGCGGACTTCGGTGATGTGCACGGTATGCCTCCTGATTGCAACCTCTCAGAACCGGCTTTGGACGGTGACGACGAAGGGAACCCCCCGACTTCGTAAACGTGCGGCGGCTGCCTGTGCCAATTTCCGATTGGCACACCATCCGTAATAGGCAGTTCCGCTGCCACTCATCGAGTGGCCCAAGACTGGTAATTCGCTGAATTTCGCTTTCAATTCGCACAATTCGGATGTCAGAACTTCGGCGGGAGACTGCAGAGCGTTGTACATCGCTTGCGATGCCGCCGTCTTGTTTCCGCGCTGGAGTTCGTCGATCAGTCGCCCGGCAGACCGGGGCTGACTCGACGGTTTGCAACGGGCAAAAACCTGCGCCGTCGACAAACCCTGATGCATTCGTGCAATCACGAAATGAAAATGATGTTGAAATTGTAGAGGTTGTATCGCTTCTCCCCGACCGCGACAGATCGCGAGACCGTTCGGGGCAAGAAAGAAATTTACGTCGCTGCCGAGTTGTGCCGCCAGACGATGCAGTTGTGAATCGTCCAGCTCCAGTTGCCAGAGGCGGTTTAGCGCCACCAACGTCGCGGCGGCATCGCTCGAGCCTCCCCCCAGACCGGAGGCCAGAGGAATTCGTTTGAAAAGCCGGATTTGCACGCCACGGCGGCAACCGGTTTCTCGTTTGATGAGTTCGACCGCTTTGATGACGAGATTGTTCGCATCTTGCGGCAGAGACAATCCCGAGGCCGGCTGGGGAACCACGAATTCGGCGCGAAAGTCGATCGCGTCGTCAGCGACCCCTGGCGATGTCTCGGTAAACGTCAGAGTATCGTGCAAATCGACGGCGATCATGAGCGTATCTAACTCGTGATAACCATCGGCTCGTCTGCCGAGGATCTCAAGAAACAAATTGAGCTTGGCCGGCGCGTGAACGAGGAGCGATTGCTCGTGCTGCTGAAAGAGCATGCCGATCACATCCTGTGAGCTTGCTCAACGTTGAGGAGTCTTGTCAAAAGGATTTATGAAAAATTGCCGCTGATCCACGGCAACTGACACGCGCAATTTCTCGATTGAGTATCGATTGAGATGCGCGGATGGTAAACCACGATGGACAAAGCGTCAAGTTGAATTTCGGCAAAGCCCCAATATTCAGGGGAAATTCAGGTACGAGAGAGAGGATCAACAATACGGAATTTCTACGTATTCAGCGCAATGTCACGCTTGATGAGCCAGGCGGAAAGCAACGTGGCGGGGAGAGCGAACGCGGTTACGAACGCGCCGGCGATCAAAAAGTTCAGGTCGACGCGAGGATGGTGATGGATTGAATTCGACCACAATTCGATGAACGATAACCAGTCGGGTATTCGTCGCAAATCTGTAAACAACGGAGGCAAGAGAATCGCCAAAACGGCACACAGGGCCAGTATCGTCGCATAGACTGAATGCCGGATGACACAAGCCGCCAAAACCGCAATGCTGTAAACCAACAGGTGCAGCAGGATGGGAAAACAGACTTCGAGAATCGGTAGATTCGATTCCGCAGACCTCCAAAAGGGATGAATGATTCGACTCCACGAGAGCAGCGCGTACGGAACGTCATATAACACGGCAAGCACGAAGAATCCCGCTGCGAATTTCAGCCAGAACCATGCCGCCGGTGAGATCGGTCGCGAGCGCCAGAAGGTGTGCAGCTTCGGATCTAATTCGTGCACAAAACTGCCAACACCGATGATTAATGCCAACACGAAAAAAAACGTTCCCCGGTGTTCACTCCGGGGAACGTTCTTGAATTTTAATGAAGCCGCGTTGCTGACCTCTGCACTTAGCGAAACAGAATCTCGCCACCGACCGACAGACCTTGAAGTACGATGTCTCCACGGTTCGGATTGGTGACGACATCGGGGGGGTTCGGCAGTGGTCCGTTGTCGTTGTAGCGGATGATTTCATGCGGACGTTGCATGTTGCCGAACCACAACAGATTGTATCCCACCGTCAGGTTTACATTATCGCTTAGGCGAATGCGGGCGTTGAGCCCGAGTTCGGCACCGGCGGCGATATCGGTATCGCTCGCCGTCGTTTCAACCGTGGGGTCGGCGAACGACCTCAGGCTGACCGTTTTCACAGAGTCCTGGTAGGTGTTCATACCCAGCATGAGCTTGGGTTCGACGGCCAAGGTGAACCAGCGATGCACGAGTTCGGTCCGAATGCCGATTTGCGGTCCGTAGATGTTGTTGTTGGTTCGCGATTCGATGGTACTGGTCAGCGGGGCGATTGTTCCGAACCCATCAAAAACACCCACCTGATTCATATTTTCGCGAATGTTGATATAGCGAAAACCACCCATAGGACGGATATGCAAACCTTCTCCCTCCATGTCGGGATTGATGATGAAGTTGGCTTCCGTCCCCCAGATTCTGGTCTGCCAGTCGGTTTGAAAACTACTGTCGTACAGAAAGAGGTTGTCGCCGACCGCTCCATTGACCAGCGTACTCGTGGCGACGAAGTTACCGAGGTCAGGAGGACTCGGCGAGGGCAGATCGTCGGCCACCGAAAGATGTTTTGCATTCTCGAAGCCGAAGAAATTCGCCTCGAAATCGCCCATCGTTGTCGGAATACCCAACGTACCGCGGATACCATTCACGTTCGTCAAACGAATATCGTTCGTATCGGGTACTCTCGCTTGTCCGATGAGCACGCCACCGGCAAATACATCGAACGGATTTCGCGGATTATCGATATTCTGAACAGGCGCTCCCAGAAGTGTGTCGCCGGGACGTTCAAACGTCCAATTGAGGTATTCGATGCGAATCCAACTGTCGCGAACGACATCCTTGAGCAATCGATCGGCGGCGGTATCCTGGTACCCCCAACCCCGATCTTCAGGAAGTTGACCGATGGCAATGCCGTTGGAATCACTGAACTGAATTCCCTGGGGATTGACATAACTGGGAGGGCCGCCCGGCGGCATACCGACATGACTGTAATCCCCGACGGGAGGTCCGTAGGCCGGAGGGGGGTACCCTGTCCCGTATTGAGCCCAGGATGTGTTCCCAGTGCCGAGAATCCAGGTCACGATCAGGCATGTCGTCAAGAGTGTTGATATTCTGGTCATCGGGGAGCTTCAGCATTCTGGAGTGACTGAAAGGTGAGGACGGACAGACCGCCCGTAAGTGGTGCTGACACCGAGACAATAGGATCTACGTCCTGTATCGGTTGTTCCGGTTAGAGGACTTCGGACAAACTCCGTCCGAATGTCAAATTGTTCGGATTATGCCGATCGTGCCAGTCAGACTAGGTAAACCAGCGCAACAAGATCGTTGGCATGATCTGGTGGAACAAGCGCAAGCGTGGCATTCTGCACACGTAAGACTTCACGCGGTCGGCCCGGCTTGATCGTCGGAAAGACGTGTGATCACCGCACAACCGCAGGCATCGCTCCAGACATTGACGGTGGTGCGGCACATATCGAGCACGCGATCGACCGCGAGAATCACCCCCTGGGCCTCCAGTGGCAGACCGACGGCCTGAAGGACGATCGCCATCATCACCAGTCCGGCATGTGGAATTCCCGCTGCTCCCACACTCGCCAATAAAGCAGTTACCGCCACCAATATCTGCGCCTGCAGCGACATGGCGAAACCCGGTGTCGCCTGTGCGATGAACAGCACGGCAACAGCTTCGTAAAGAGCCGTTCCATCCATGTTAATGGTCGCTCCCAGCGGTAACACGAACGAACTGACCCTGTTTGGAACACCGGCACGTGTCTCGACGCTGGTGAGCGTCAGAGGCAACGTCCCGTTGGATGACGCCGTTGAAAATGCAGTCATCAGTGCCGGGCTCATCGCCTGCGCGAATTTCCACGGCGACCGCCTTCCCACAAATGCAACTAACATCGGCAACACGACGCACGCATGCACGACGAGTGCAAGAAACACCGTCAGCATGTACCACGCCAGCGTCGAAAAAATCTGTAACCCCTGCGAAGCAGTCGCGTAAATCATGAAGGCCCCGACGCCGATCGGCGCGAGACTGATGACGAACTGCGTCATCCCCATCATCACTTCAAACGCCGCTTCGAAGAACTCACGAAAGGTTCGTCCCGCTTTTTCTCCGGCTCGGATCGTGAAGATCCCGATCAACAGGCTGAACGTAATGATCGACAGAAAATTGGCATCGGTCAGGGCGGCGATGGGATTGGGAGGAATCATATCGTTAAGCAGATTGCCGAAAATACCCCCCAGCGTATTATCCCCCCCTTCGACAGCTCCGGCTCCTTCACCCGGCAAGATGGCACCGACACCGGGCCGGACGAGATTCACCATGCAGATGCCGGTCGTTATCGCCAGAATGCTGGTGACGATGTAATAACCGAGCGTTTTGGCGAACATTTTACCGAGCTGCCGGGAACTCCCGAGCCCCGCCACTCCCGTAACGAGAGACGTCACGATCAGGGGAATGCTGATCATCTTGAGCATCCGCAGAAACAAATCGCCGACCGCTTTCGCCCACCCGGCCAACGTGCGGGACGGCGTTCCGCCATAAGTGCCATACGCCGGTCCCCATTCGGGAAATTGTTTCAACAGATCGGCGGGGTCGCGGGCCTGAATCGTGTCGGTGAATGGTTCACTGTCCAAAGTGCCGGAATGCGTCAAGATGATCCGGTCGAGATCTTCAGCAATCGTCAGTTGACGCTCTTTTACGATCAGAGTCGCGGCGGACGATACCTTTCCTTGTGAAAATTCTCGGTGATATAGTTCGGCCAATCGCGGATACCGTTTCTCGAGCGCCGAAAAACTTCCGAGTGTCTGACGCTGGACTCCGGAACCGCCATCGAACCGAACGTGAAAGACTTCGGGATCGGGTTCGACGCTCATGACGAGGTCGGGAAGTTCAACGTTTGTATTTCGCCGACTGAATCCGAAGTTCGCTATCAGGCCGACGGTCATGCCGAAGATCAGCGCTATGAGAATCTGATAATGCAGCGGCATCCGTGTCGAATGATTCACATCCTCGCCTTTCCAGATTCGACCGACTCTACATTTTCGCGTCGATCGTCATCCATTTTTTCTGTTCGTACGAGTCGAGCACAGCGTCGGCGACGGCCTGAGCACAGGCACCGTCATCGAAACCAGGAACGGCATCGCGTTGTTCTACAATCGCACTGACAAATTCATAGACCAGATCGTAACGGAAAACCGTGCTCGGCAGACCTTCACTCGGATCGCGCAAACTCGATGCCGGTTTGAGGAACTCCGGCGGCACGACCTGTTTTTCCATGCTCCCGCCATGCTTGCCGATGAGAATCGAATTCGGTTCGACGAGTTGATAAACCGCCGACCCTTCGCTGCCGTTGATCTCGGCCCATTCGAACCCGACACCATTGTTGTGATGCCCTTTCATCAGTGTGCTCCCTTCCCACACGCCGACGGCACCATTTTCGAATCGCCCGATCAGGGCCGACCAATCGTCGACTTCCGACGGGGGACACGGCTGGCCATCAGCTGTCGTATCGCGTTTGGCGAACTGAGCAACGGCACCGCAGACTTCAGTGATCGGTCCGAGCAGATTCTGGGCGAAATCGATGCGGTGGATTGTCATGTCGAACAGATCCCCTGCTCCCGCGAGCTTTTTGATCTGCCGCCAGCTCCAGCTGGTTTCGGGGAGATCGAGAAAACGCTGGCTGCGAAAATGCCGCGGTTGGCCGAGTGCGCCGGTTCTTAGCAGATGTTGCAAATAACGCATCGATGGTGCAAAGCGATACGTGAACGCCGTCATGTGGCGGACGCTTTTCTCTTTCGCGGCGCGGTACATTTCGGCCGATTCGGCGAAGTTGAGACCAAGCGGCTTTTCACACATCACGTGCTTCCCCGCCGCGATGCAGGCGAGCGCGATCGGCTTGTGCGTGAAGTTCGGCGTGGCGATGATCACAGCGTCGATCTCGGGATCGGCGGCGATCTCTTCGTAATTCGTCGTCTGTTTCGTCGGTCCCCAATCTTTTTGGCGTTGTGCGAGCAGTACTTCGTTGGGATCACAAACCGCTACCAACTCGGCCTGCGGATGATATTGGATCCCAGGCACGTGATGAAAATCCGAAACGGCTCCTGCGCCGATAATGGCTAATCGTACTTTTTGTGTCATTGTCGTTGTTCTTCTAATGGCTAGCGCTCCGCGTTGCGTCGCGGCTAAACGATGTTATTCGCCCGTAACCTGCAACAGCACGTTTACACCCTTCTTGTTCGATAGCACGATGTCGAGTTTCTCGTCGCCGTTGAAGTCTTGTATTGCGAACTGTGTGCCAACACCGGTGTCGCGGCCGGCTTCGATTTCGTGGGGGATGAAGTGCGGTCGTTCTCCCGCCGTGCGTTTGATTTCGTACCAGTACATGACCACCGTGTTGTGGGCACCGGGGTCCCCGCCGTTGTGGGCGAAGTAGCGTTTGCCGGTCACGAAGTCTTTTTCACCGTCACCGTTGATGTCGACCAGGAAGCTCGCATGCGTCTGCGAGAACGATTCGTCGACAACCCGCCGCTGAAACTTCCACTCGTCCCCTTCGCTGACATTCTCGAACCACCAGATGCCGAACTGATGTGGCGAGGCGGTCAACAAATCCTGATCGCCGTCGAGATCGAGATCGATAGCGTGAATGTCGCTCACGGGGAGGGCAGGGAGATTGCCGTCGGCCGAGAGAATATAAGGGTGCCACTTCCACTCTCCGGTTTCGCGGTTTTCGGGGGCTTCCCACCAGCCGTGAGCGATAAGGACATCGAGCCGATCGTCGCCGTTCATATCACCGATGCCGAGGCCGTGATAATACTTGAAGGTGCCGTTTTCTTCGGGGACTCCTGGTGTGCCGACCGGAACGAAGTTCCATTTCTCGGTCGCGTTCTCAGCGGCCGGAACCGACAGAAACCCCAGTTGCGCTTCGGGCTGTGAACCGAGCAGAATCTCGGGATTGCCATCGCCGGTCAGGTCGGCGAAATAAGGGCCTTCGTTGCAGGCGCTATGCCAGATGACATGCTCCTTCCAGTTCCCCTCGGCGTTCTTCGGGTTTTCGTACCAGAAAAAGGGATCGCCGGGGAATCCAATCAGAATCAGATCGGCCCAGCCGTCCTGATTGACGTCGTGGGCAAAGTTCACAAAACTGTTGCTGTACCCCTGCCCCGCCACGAAGTTACCGACCGGGCGAAGAGCATGCACTTTCCATTCGGGGGCTTCGTACCAGACATCACCGGCAAAGACGTCGGTCAATCCATCGTGATTGATGTCGGCGGCGGCCACTCCTTCAGAACGAAACCGCTCGTCGAGTTTGATCCGTTTCCACTGGAGATCGTCGGCACGAACCGGGGAAAACAATAACACTGCCGCGAAACTCCCCGCGATCAGCACGTTCGAAACTGGTCGGCGGGAAAAAAACCGAATGACAGATAAAATACGGTGCGGCGTCATAGATCGAGACTCCAGAGCGATGTACATTTCAAGGGACTGGAAATTTCAGCACAGAACAAAAGCCGTAACGCAAAACACAATAGTGAGTTACGTGCACGAATAAATCAAGGGTCCGGAGTCCCCATTTATGAGATTCCCCGAGCGAAAGCCGCCGACCTCTGCCTTTCACCTGCGGGTGACCGGCATTCGACACGGGCATCTCCACCATAAAGCCGTTGGTTCATGTTACGGAAAAACAGGACTCATACTTACTTGCATTCAGAGATAGGGATGGATACAGTCATAGTTTCTCGGAATCAATTTCATCATGGGCGATGGTGCAGATCGCATTTTCGTCCGATGACGGGGGACTTCTCGTCGCTGGAATCGAGAGAATAATCGACTATAATTCAGTGGCAACGATGCCACGGTTCAACAAACATAACAATCATTCAGCAGCATTCCGTAACGCGCCTAATTGAAACGGCAAGGAGAGATTGAGTGGGAAGGTATCTTGGCCCCAAAGGACGGATCAATCGACGATTGAGTTCCATGGTTTTTGAAAATTCCGGTGCGGTAAAGGTGCTCGAAAGCCGACCGAACCCTCCCGGTATGCATGGTCGCCGTCGCAAACTCTCGAATTACGGATTGGCACTCGCCGAAAAACAAAAGATCAAGTTTTATTACGGTATGCGCGAACGCCAACTGCGACGTTACTACGATAAAGCCCAGCGAATGCCCGGCAACACCGGGGAAAATATGATGATTCTCTGCGAGCGTCGTCTCGACAACGTCATTCGCCGGGCCGGGTTCACCAACACCCGCATGCAGGCCCGTCAGGCGGTAGTGCACTCTCACTTTCAACTCAATGGTAAAACCGTCGACATTCCCAGCATCTGGGTTCGTCCGGGCGATGTGATCACGATTCGCAACCGACCGAACCTGAAGAAAATTTATGCGGAACAGGTCGAATCGGTCAGTGGCGAGCGCGCCGACTGGATTGCCTTTGATAAGAAGGGGCTCGAAGCCCGCGTGATTACCAATCCTTCGTACGAAGACGTTTCGCTTCCAGTGGACGTCGGCCAGGTTGTCGCTTTCCTGGGCCGGTAACACTCAATGCGTTATCGAACCCGGTATTCGATGAACTCCGGCTCGAGCACTTACGACGACCGAAGACGTGGAAATGACGTTGCCGCATCGGCATCACCTTTGCGTTGGCACATAGAATTCTGAAAACGACGATCTGATGTCTGGAAACAGCACTATGGCAGACAAACAAAAGCCAGCCGTGCTCTTGTTTGGAGCGCCCGGCGTCGGCAAAGGGACACAAGGAAGAATTCTGGGTACGATTCCCGGGTTCTTTCACCTCTCTTGCGGCGATGTCTTTCGATCACTCGACATCGGCTCGGAACTGGGGCAGAAAGTCTACGAATTCAGTTCGCAGGGCCGGCTTGTTCCCGACGAAATGACGATCAACATCTGGCGGCACGGTCTGCAAGGGCAGATCGGATTAACGTCGTACAAGCCTCGCGAAGATCTGCTGGTGCTCGACGGTATTCCTCGAAACGTCAATCAGGCGAAAATGCTCGAAGAAGACGTTCGTGTCCTCCGAGTGATTTATCTCGTGTGCAGCGACGAGATCAAGATGATTCATCGCATCAAGCGCCGCGCCATTCACGAAAACCGCGCCGACGATGCCAATGAAGAAGTCATTCGACACCGATTCAAGGTCTATCGCGATCAATCCGAACCGGTGCTGAATCATTATCCGTCGGAGATCATTTCACGAATCGAAGCCACCGCTTCTCCCGCTCAGGTATTGCGCGACATTCTGGATGTGTTAATTCCTACGCAAGATGAGCATTTTAAGCTGAACCTCAAACGATAGTTGTTCGTTTCAGTTCGGTACGGATGGTTCGATCGATTCGGTCATTCTCGGGCAGGGGCCATGTAGCCGAAATCCCCGGCGAGCAGGACGTGAGAGATGTTCTTTTTTCTCATCCCCGTCAATACCGATGCCCCGATTTATTATTGGCCATGGACGACGTTGTCGCTGATCGTTGCCAATACCCTGCTTTATTTCGCCTCCCTCTTCGGTGTCGTTTCCCCCGAATGGAACGGCTGGATTCTCACCTACGGCCAGGGATTGCATCCTCTCGAATGGCTGGCGTGCAACTTCATCCACTTCGGCTTCTTTCACCTCCTGTTCAATATGATTTTCCTCTGGGGCTTCGGCCTCGTCGTCGAAGGGAAACTCGGATGGTGGCGATTCCTGCTGCTGTATCTCGGCATCGGGTTGTTGTATGCGTTCGGCATTCAGTTGCTGATGCTCGGCTACGACGGCACATCCCGTGGCGCCGGGGGAGCTTCGGGCATCATTTTTGGTTTGCTTGCCATTTCGATGGTCTGGGCTCCCAAGAATGAATTCATCTGCTTTGCGTTCATCTGGTTCGCCTTTGTCATTCGCGCTTTCACGTTTGAAGTCACGATACTGACGTTTGCGATCATTTATTTCATCAGCGAACTGATCTGGATGGGGGTCGATTATCTGCTGCAGGAGCGGTTTGTCGCCACCAGCGAGGTCTTGCACCTGACCGGAGCCCTCTTCGGCTTTGCCATCGGCACCGTGATGCTGAAACAGAAGTGGGTCGACTGCGAAAACTGGGACTTGTTTGCCGTCTGGAAAGGGAGTCACGGCAACGCCAACTCGCTCGAAACGTATCGTTACGGTTCGGGAGGCATTCTGCACGATACGAAGAGCGGGGCAACCGACAATCCGGTTGAAAACACCGACGACACCGTCGAGGTTTCTTCGCAACGGTCAGCGTTCAAGAAAAAGACGCTGAAGAAACTCCGGCAGCACATCAGCGATGCCAAGCCGGGCGCTGCCCTCGGCGAACTGCGTAATCTGAAGCACATGTGGAGTTCATTTCAACTCCCGCAAACCGAACTGCGCCAGTTGATTCAAATTGTCTGGGAGACCGAAAACTGGACGGCCGTCGTTCCGTTAATGGAAGAATACGTCGCCCGGTTCCCCGGCAACGACCTGCATCTGGAACTCACGCTCGCCGGCATTGTATTGCAGCAGCAGACACGCCCCCGCTACGCTCTCCGCATCCTCAAGCAGTTGCCGTTCGAGGAACTCACCGAAAAGCAACAGCAATATTATCGAAAAGTGGAACGAAAGTCAGAGCATCTGATCGAAGAAGGGGTGATCGAACTCGATGGGCAGTCGTGGTCGTGAGAGAGTCGAGTAGTAGTTCATCGATCGCTCAAAATCACGCAACAAGAGCCACGCACAAAGTAAGCGGCCAGCCCCACCGCAGAAAGCCTGTTGATAATTCTACAGAACAAAAGAGGGTCCGCAGATTCACACAGTTGAACACAGATTTCTCGATTCTCACGGAACATCGCTGCTCATCGAATTCCCACGTTGAAGTCGTATCGAATTATCCATCAGTCGGATGCGACTCGGCGTAATACTTAAAAGGAGAACTATCCAACCTTGCATCCTAGTTAAATCGTGATGTCATGAACCCTGATTTGAATATCCCGGATGCGGAAGACGACCGGTTTCGCTTTTTCTACTTTGGCTCTACACGTGCCGAACGTCGTAAGTCGATAATCATCGGGGCAATTACAGTTGTTTGGCCAATTCTTGCCAATTTCATCTGGATGTACCCTTCTGCCTGGGTTGGGAGTCTGCTGTTGTATGTTGCCCTGACATGGAAGGTCGGTCTCAAATTCACAACAGCGGGCCTGCTTTTCGGAACCGTTCTTGAATTCTTCGACATCGGTTCAATTGAGCCCTATTTCAGACTGCATGGGTTACCGTTACCGTTCTTAATAATCAGCCTGGAATTCGGGGTTCTTGCCGATTGGATTTCAAGGTTAAATCAAAGGGAGCACGCACGAAAAATATTGGCCGAATCGAATAGCTGCGATGACACCACCCCGACAGCGGGGTAGCTCCGGTTCGACGTTCGATCGCGAGCAAGGACAATAATCGTTCCACGACTCCCCTCACCCGGCTGCTGTGCAGCCGACCTCTCCCGCGCGGAGAGGTGAAGATTTTCGCTCATCATGCGAACGGCCCGTCATTCTTATTCCACCGGCCCTGCCAACGGCGGGGTTTCGAAGAACTTGCCGTTGTTGGTCAAGCGGGGGTCGCCGGTCTGTTGAAGTTCTTCCCTCAACCGGCGTTCGAGTTCCGCGCGTCTCTTTTCGTATTGCGGATCGCCAGCCACGTTGTGCATCTGATGCGGATCGTGCTTGAGATCGAACAACTCTTCACATGGACGTTTGCCGTAGGCGTGGTCGAAGAACGGCTTCCACTCGGCGGTGTACCGCTTGCCCACGAGCCAGGCTTTCGCGGGGCCGGCGTCTTCGTCGGGAAGCGTGACGCGGGTATTCCCGATCAACTCCTGTTCCGTTGGTGGATCATCGCCGTCGAGTCGATACGGATCGCCCAACGGCCAGCGATCGGGTTTGAAGTTGATGATGTAAAGAAATTCGTGCGTTCGAATCGCGCGCTGCGGATACGGCGTGAAATCGGCCCGCGCGTTTTCGACGTGCCGTTCGCGACCGATGAAGACCTCTGTGCGGTTTGATTCACGCGGTTCTGATCCATCGGACATCAACATCGGCACAAGGCTCGTTCCCGTCATCGTTTCGGGAATCGGAACCTGCCCCAGTTCAAGAAACGTCGGAGCCAGATCGACCAGACTGACAAGCTCGTCGACAACGCGCCCTCCATTCGTCCCCGCGCCGCGAACGGCAAGCGGAACCTGCGTACCGAAATCGTAGAGATTGCACTTGCCGTGCGGAAACCCCGGCGGACCATGATCGCCGCTGACGACGATGAGCGTGTTGTCGAGTTCTCCAAGATCTTCCAGTTGAGTCATCAACACGCCGAGTGCGGCATCGAATGCTTGAATCTCTCCGAGATAATCGGCGAGATCTTCGCGGACTTCCGGCACATCAGCGAGAAAGGGGGGCAACTTTCCTTCCAGGTCACTCGGTTCTATGTCCCACAAGGCTTTGCCGGAACCGGCGATCCACGTCCGATGCACGTTCGTCGGACCAAACCAGTAACAGAATGGCTGATCGTCGTTTCGCTTCGCGAGAAAATCGTTGAAGTTGCTCCGCACTTCATCATATAAAACCTGCTTGGCTTCGGCGATCGACAATCCGCGTGCAACCATTTTCGTCACGTTTTGCGAAAACTGATTGAATCGAACTCCGGCGGATTCATAACCGAACTTCCCTGCTCCATACGGCGCATCGTTCGGCGTGCCGGGACTCCAGACTTTGTACGTCTCGCCGATGTGATAACCGGCATCGTGCAACAGCAGGGGAAACGCGGGAATTGTCTCATCCCACACGGCCCCGCGAAGAATCGCGCCGCGCCCCGTTCGCCAAAAATGCTGTCCCGTGAGGAGTGCACTCCGACAGGGAGTACACGACGGTGCCGAAACAAACGCCTGCCGTACGAGAATTCCTTCCCTCGCAATTCGATCGAAATTCGGTGTCTTCACGACATCGTTCATCGAACCGGGACCGTCGATCTGAGCGTAGGCACCGGCAATCCGTCCCCAGTCATCGGCAAAGGCGAAGAGGATGTTAGGACGCCGAGGCTCTGCCGCATCAAGCGTCGACAGACCCGCCAAAAAAAGACAGAGACTGAAAAGAATGATATGTTTCATAACGGTCGCGTGGTTGAATCCGGCACGGTATCAGTTCAAATCCTGCAGCATCGCATACAGGACGATATTCAGCGCGATTTTGAGGGCGTCTTCGGGAACGTAACCGGCACATTCAAGCGATGCCTGCTTCTCGAGCGCACAGCTGATGTCGTACTTGCTGTAGATGATCACCAGTCGGCCATCGACTTCAACCCCTTCCAGAAACGGCTCACCCCGATTGACGACCGAGTTGAGGGCTACATCCTTTCGGTTCGTTTCCGGTATTCGCCGACGGACTTCGCGGATGTCGTATCCTCCGGAGGTCGTGGTAAAGAGTTCGTGATCGGGGGGAATCCGTTTGAATTCGGCCTCGGGATACATCTGCTTGACGAGCTTGCGGAAACTGGTATCGAACGGCTTGGCACCGCAGCAGGCGTCGGCAAACAACAACCCGCCACGTGACAGATGCGTCGTCAGTTGTTCGCGTTCTTTCTGGCTGAGGTTGAAAATATTCTGCCCGTGCATGTAAAGCAGTGGGTAACGGAACAGATTCGGGTCGGTTGCCGGGAGACTACGGGCACGCGACGAGGCAGACATTCCTGCGACCTGATTGAGCGCCATGAGCAGATTGTGCAATGCCTGCGGAGCGGCGTCCCATCCGCCGGTATGACGAAGTTTGGCGATCTGCAATAAGCCACGTTCGATCTGATCGTCACGCCCGGTTATCGGCAGCGTTGGGTCTTCGAGTGGTTTGGTCGGCGGTTCGCGGCCGGTCGCATATGCAACGACGTTCACACCGATTCGCGAGGCTTTGGTAATCATACTCTTTAATTGAACCGAACGATTGGGGGGATCGTGTGGCAACCATTTGTCCCACAAACAGGAAATATCTTCAGGAGAATAGACGAACGCCGTCCTGCAGCCGAGATCGACACCCCAGAGTTCAACCGATTCCGCATCGAGCAGGTATTCGGAACGATAAATCGGATGCTCGGGAGAGAGTTTCTTCAATTGAGCTTCTCCTCCAGGGAACATCTTCTTCACCAGTTCGTGCATTCCGGCGTCGAAACCGGCCCCTTGGCAATTTCGCACGGCGAATACGAAACCTCCCTGGCTGAGATACTCTTTGAATAACGCGGCGTCTTCGTCGGTAAACTCGGGACGCACGTCGCCGCTGATATACAACATCGGCGATTGCAGCAGATTGAGAACTCCGCCGTGCCGTTTGATGTTATCGAGATGCACGTATTGAAACGTCAACAGTTTCGGCCATTTCGGTAGGACGCTGATGTGATCGACGAGATTGCGGATATCGCGGGTATGTTTGTTCCACGAGGTCGAGACCATGCGACGCCCCTGAATCGGGTCGGGAGTACCATATTCGAGCTTGTTGATTAAAACCGGAGCAAGGCCTTTCGAGATAAACAGCAGCGCGAAGCTCGTCGCGACAACGGGATCGTTGTCGAACGTATTGACGCCTTCACGTCTCCAGCTTCCCTCTCGCAATGACTGCTGTTCGGTTAAGTATCGCACCCCTTCGCGATACCAGTCGTGTTCGCCGAAGAACCGTTCACCGCTTAATCGCCCGGCACGTTCGAGTCCGTAGAGATAATAGAGCAACCAGTTCGGGTTGCCGGGGTTGTGTCCCACCGAGAAATGATTCGCCATCCATTGGACGCCACGGTCGAGTGCCTCCTGATGAGGAGGGGAAGTGCCGCAACAGTTGGGCGTTCCGTCGGCGTTGAGTTCGTTTTTGTCTCGCAGCAGACTGTCGATAATCACCAATGTCGCGATCCCGGCAACGGTCATGCTCCCTGAACTCGCCTGGTTATGGAGTCCGCTATATCCCCATCCTCCGTCACTGTTTTGTGAATTGACCCAGTGGGTGCGTGCCAGTTCCCACGTCGCATTGTCGACGGGAACTCCCGCGTAGGCGGCGTCGCGCAGACCGAGAATGGCATATTGACCGTTGCTCCGATCGCCGTTGTTGATGCCCGTGGCTCCGTAATCCCAACTGCCGGCGTTGTCGCCGGCTTGAATCTGGCTCGATTCCAGTTTTTGCGCAAGGATCACAAGGCGTGCCTGATCGCGATTTCCATCTTTTGCCGCCGCGAGTGCACTGATCATCAGCGAGATTTCGTAGGTCATCAGCGGATCGGGTTCCTTCACGGAACGAAGCCATCTCAGTCCGCGCTGAATCTCTTCATCGTCGGCTGTCATCCCCGAGTTAATCAACGCCAGCAGCGCCAGACTTGTGACACCGGTCGGATAACGGCTTTCTTTTCCGGCCCACGAACCGTCCTGGTTCTGGCTGTGCAGTAGAAACCTCTGCGCCAGTTCGATCGAACGCAGTACCTGTTCTTTCGAAATATCGGCACTGTGTGCCGGGATCGCTCGACCGAAGACGACAACAATCACCGCGACGGCGACACTTCTGCGGAGTTTCTGCCTCATCGTCAAATCCTTTTTTGACTGCCAACCCGCGACCGACGGCGAAGCCGATAGACGGTCGATGAATCGCCCAATTCTACATTCGTGCTGTGTCATTTTTACAAACGTGACACGAACGGGGATGTCCCAATGCGGCTGCGTCGGTCGATTTCGCACCATACTTTTCGCGAAGTCGACCGGCCGCTTTTACAGTGAACGCTCCAGTGTAAATGGTATCCACCTTTAATGATACAGCATTCTCTCGTGGTGAACAGAGGAAACATCGTTGTTGGTCTTTCGTCAACACGAACACCCCTTGTACGCCAAACTTGAGAAAATCTTTGCCCGAATAGAAATTTTTGCATGTTCGTCTAGCCACGTTTTACACGATCGATTATAAACCCCGCCCGACTGCGAATCATTCTTTTTGTAACGGACATGAAACCGAAGCAAAAAAATAACGCAGCCCAGCCTTTGACATGCAGTCTGTTGTTATTGCCGTGAAGGACGAAACGTCTGCGACACAACGCATACATTCAAACCGCTCGCTGAAATAACAAACACGACTCAGCACATCCTGATGACATTTCCGTTCCGTTGATCACCTTTCGATATTGACGTTTTTCACCCATAGCCAGTCGTAACACGATCTGGCAAACCCTGTCCGTTGACTTCATCCCCGTCTTCTCCACTCCTGAAGTCAGTTGGCACAGGCCTGAATTTCTCCACAAGGGAGTCTCGTCCATGCCTACCTCCATTCGCATCCCTGCTCTGCTGTGCGGCTGTCTGTTTCTCGTGGTGGTTTCCGGTTGCCAGATGGTGCCACAAAACCAATACCGTATGAGCCAGTTGCGAAATCGGCAACTGCATCAACAGAATCAGATGTCCAACGGTTCGCTGCAATCGATTTTGGCGCAGAAGCAGCAACTCGAACAGCAGAACGCCGCCCTCAATGCGCGGGTCAGCAATCTCGAGGGAGAGCGATCGCAGCTGAACGAAAAATATGTGAGCATGCTCAACCGCAATCAGAAGAGCCCCCTCTCTCCCGAAGCGACATCACGCTTTCAGGATTTGGCGCGGCGTTATCCTGAATTCGAGTTCGACCCGGCCACCGGCGTGAGCAAATTCCGCGACGACATTCTCTTCGATTTAGGAAGCGATCAGATCAAATCGTCGGCCGAAAATCTTCTGAGAGAATTCGCCCAGATTATGAACCAGGGTGAGGCCCAGCAACTCAACATTCTCGTCGTAGGACATACCGACAATACGCCAATCTCGAAGGCGTCGACGAAAGCGAAACACCCCACGAACTGGCATCTCTCGACCGACCGTGCCGACGAAGTGGTGCTGAAGCTCGCACAAGTTGGAATCAGCGAAAAGCGGATGGGAGCAGCCGGCTACAGCATGTTCCAACCGGTCGCCCCCAACAGCGATGGAAAATCGAAAGCGCAAAACCGCCGCGTCGAAATCTTCGTTCTCGCCCCCGACGCCGTCGTCGCCGGCTGGGATCCTGCTCATCGACACTAAGATCGAAAGTCGAAGGATCGGATAACGCGGAGAAATCGTGCAGGTTGTTTGATTGCCAGCCAAACCGCTGTTTATTGATCGTCGACCGGCCACAAGTCGGGCAATGCAACCACCGCGCCATTTTGTGCCCGGCTTTCTTCCGACGCTTTGAGCAACGCGTAAATTTCCAATGTCTCGGCCGGTGAGACCGGGACGTCCCCCGTCTTGAAGAACTTTGCGAGTTCGATGGCGAGGCCGCCATAGCCCATGTATTTGTCGTCGGTCGGCACGATTCCCTTGACGGGAACGCCGTGCCCGTAGATTCCCGCGGTCGAAACTCCCTTGTCGCCGAAAACCGTTGCGCTGTATTTGACGGCTCCATCTTTAATGCCACGGTAGGTCGCCACGCGGCCGTCGTTCCAGACGGCGGTGAACGATTCGGTTGTCGGCGTCGACGTACACGAGACACTCACGCAGCCCGGCCCCATGATGGTGTACAACGTTTCGATGCTGTGCAGCGCGCGGATAAATCGATCAGCTTCGGGGGCATTCGGATCGTAGCCGCCATACACATCGCAGCCGAGCACGTTGCCGACTTCGTCGTGATTGCGCATGCCGATGAAACCGGGACTGTAACGGTGCTGCGAACAGCTCCAGAAGGGGACGTTCGCGTCGTGAGCGAGCTTGAAGATCGCCACGGCGTCCTCGGGTGACGACGCCAATGGCCGGCCTATGAACAGCGGTTTGCCCGCGTTGATCACTTCGGTCGCCTGCGCTAGATGCGTTCTTCCGTCGAGAGACCAGATCATCACGGCGTCGCATTTCTCGAACAATTCCGCCGTCGACTTGACGATCTCAACCGGCGGAGGGGCATCGGGTTGCCCTTTGAACTGATTCGCCAATTGTTCGAGCCACATCGCCGTCAGTTCGGCGCTTTTGGGATAATCGGGACTCGTCACCGGATAAGCCGCCGTCACGCGCAACCCGGAGAAGACCTCTTCCCCCTTGGGATTATTAAAAAATGCGGCGTACTCGATCGCCTGGTAGTTGTCCAACCCGAGAATACCGACACGAACAGGATCGGCGGCGTGGAGGGAGGGAATCGACGATCCGACAAGGACCATGACTAAAACGAAACAATTAATGCGATGAATCATGATCGAGCCTCTTGGTTGTTAATGCCAATTTCATTGTGATTCGTTTCAATCCGATCAACCATGATGATGTCGATGCACGAATTAATCAACTCGTTCATTCAACCATCCCACACACATTTCCAGCGTTTCGAGTCGATCGGCTTCGTGTAACAATTCGTGATAATGATCGGCGAGGCCGTTGTATGTCGTCTCCGATCCTGTTGCCCGTTCGCACCAGCGTTTCGTCGCTTCGGGGCAGACGATGCGGTCGTCATCGGCCTGGAGAATCAGTGCCGGGCTTTGTAACCCTCCCACGTCGCGCCAGGCCTGTTCGATGGCCGTTTCGACGGAATAAAACCAGTTGACGGTCACCTTTCGCTGGATAAAGGGATCCTGCCGGCGGATTGCCAGTTGTTGAGGATCGTGCGTGGTATCTTTTTGCCGGACCCGGTTGCGAAATCGCTGGCGGGGAGCGAGCCATTTCAGACATTTCCCGATCGTCAACAACCATGAAGGAATTGGAACCGCGATTCGCAACAGGGGCGACAACAGCACCAGGCCACGGCATTTGAGTTGTCGCGTCTGCGCATAACGGATCGTGACCAGCCCCCCCATGCTGTGCCCCATCATCGCCGTCGAGTGGTCTTCGAGTTGAAAGTGTTGGCGGAGAAGATCGACGTCGCGGAGGTAATCCTCAAACGAATCGATGTGAGCACGAAGGCCTCCCGACCGGCCGTGACCGCGAAGATCCCACGCCAGCACATTCCATCCCGCCTTCTGCAGCGCGGCGAAGATGACGAGATAACGGCCGGAGTGTTCGCAGGCTCCGTGTGTGAAGAGGATCGTTCCCGCAGACGGATTTTCTGCGGCGTATCGCAATGTCGATAGAGGAATACCGTCCGGCGTAGTCACGATTTCTTCGACGGGTGGCTTCATGGTTGCAGCAGCTTTTTCACCGCCTGATGCAATTCCGGCCCGCGGAGATCGAACTGGGTGATCTCTCCCTGCTGATTGACGAGATACGTCGCCGGAATCGTCTCGACATGATATTGCTTGCGGATTGATCCCTGAACCTTGTCGAGCATCACCAGAGTCCACGGCAACGGCGTAACAGCTTGAAAATCCTGAACCGTTTCGACCTTGTCGTCGAAGCTGATGCCGACGACTTCCAACCCCAGCGGATGCAGTTCTTCGTACATTTTCTTCATGCGGGGAAATTCGTCGAGACAGGGAGGGCAATTCGTGGCCCAGAAATCGATCAGCAGCACCTTTCCTTTGGAATCGTTTGAATCGTACCGATTGCCGCCGATGTCGTGTGCCAGCACGCGGGGAGCGCTCATCGCGACAAGGTCGAGTTTGTCGAGTTTGATCTGACACAGTTCCCGCACCTGCTGATTGAGAAAGAACTTCGACGAGAGGTCTTCATAGATCACCCGCATTCCTTCGTATTCCCCGGCAAGTTGACACTGATTTCCCAATGCTTCGGCGAGTGTCAGAATGCGTTCGGCCGAGCGCAGGCGGAACGTTTTTGCATACTCCTGAAAGCTCTCGACTGCCTCGGGAAGTTTTCCAGTGCGGGCGAGGCCGATGCAGCCGACCTCCATCGCCAGCGTGCGGGTTTCCGGCCCTAGTTTCGCGTCTTCTGCCGCCTGTTGAGCCAGTTCAATCGAATCGCCTTCCCAACCTTGTTCGCGCGCGGTTTTCAGCAACCAGCGGGTCGCATATTCCTTATCGCCGGCCTGCGGATAAGACTCCAGATATTCGCTCACCAGTCGAAACGTTTCTCGGGTCTGTGTCTCGACAATCGAGTTGAACGTGACAGGTTGTTCGGTTTCGTCGTCCGCCGCGCGAAGTCGATCGAGAGCAAGAAACGGGGAACCGGCTGAAGCGAGCAGCATCAGACACGGCACGAGAAGCGAACCATTTCTGTTCATCATCAATCAATATCCCATCGGCTGAAATCCGAAAAAATGAGTATTCACCAAGATCGACCGAATATACAGCCTGTGTTCCCCTTCTGCCAGCGGCGTGAGTGAATGCCTCGCCGTAGCGTAGAATTACGCCCCTCAATAATGTCTCCCCGATCGGGTAGAATTGCCCGAGTCCCTCCGCAGGTTTTGTGAAAACACGGGTTTCATTGTAAGGGGCCGGAAGAGGGTTACGATTATCGACTGTCTCTTTCCCATTGCGTTATCGTCACAGCGGAATTGATTTTCCATAACCCCATTTCCTGTCGTAGGATAGGGAATTTTGTGCCGATCATGGATTGCGAGAGGTCTCATGTTCTCGTAGAATAAGGTTATATTTGGTGGGCGAGGAAGGTACGTTCCAGCCTGGTTGAGTAGAAAATCTATCTCACCGATTATCTGGAACCCGTCTGACTCGTCCGAAAACTGTCTCGCCTGAAAACCGCCTCGCCCGACAATACGATGGGAATCGCAAAGTCGAGTGTGCGATCACTTGACCGGAATTCACACTGAGATCCTGTTTGACAAGTCAAAAGGAACGTGATTGTGAGCACAAAATCTGCGATGTCGTCACCCTCCGATCTTTTGCCCAATCAGTTCGGTGGACTCAAGTTGAAACGGGAAATGCCCGCATGGATGATCAGCGTGCTGATGCATGCCGCCGTGCTGGTCGTACTCGCGCTGATCACGCACGCTACCGGGCTGAATGAGCAGATTAACATTTTGACGGTTGTCGAAGATCTCGAAGAGCCCGAGTTCATCGCCAACACGTCGGTTCTCGATCAGATTGGGACCGATGGAAACTCGTTGCAGATTACCGAAGCGCAACAGTCGGCGACCGAGATGGGACAAGAGCAGCACGAACAAGCCGAGCAGGAACTGGAAGACGAACTGCTCGCCGCCGATATCCCGGTGACGAATATGATCGTCGAACCGAACGAGGCCGATCTTCAGGAAGAAGTCGACACGACAGGGACAACCGAAAATGTCGGAGGCGTCGAAGGGGCCATCGATCGTCTGACGCTGGAAATCGCCGCGTCGTTGCGAGAAGGAAAGACGCTGGTCTGCTGGGTATTCGATGTCTCCCCCTCGTTAAGTAAGCGTCGCGAAGTGATTGCCGATCGGTTCGAGAACGTTTACAAACAACTGGGATTATTAGAAGTTCAAGCCGACAAATCGCTGAAAACGGCTGTCGCGGCGTTCGGTGCACAAACCACATTTGTCACGCCCGATCCGGTCGACGATGTGAAAGACGTCGTTTCGGCCATCCGGAAGATCAGTCCCGATACATCCGGTGATGAAAACGTCTTCTCGGCCGTATCGGCCGTCGCCAAGAAATGGAGCAATTACCGCACGAAGCAAAACCGCAAAATGATGATCATCGTGGTGACCGATGAAGCGGGTTCCGACCAGGGGGCAATGGAAGAAGCCATCAATTACACCAAACGGTACGGCATCCGCTGCTACGTTGTCGGCAACGCCGCCCCCTTTGGACGCCGTGTGGTTCGCACCGAATGGGAACTCGACAACGGTGACATCGTGATGGCAGAAATGGATCAGGGGCCCGAATCGATTTTCCCCGAACGGCTGCAATTGCCGTTCTGGGCTTCGAATGGTTCCGACCTTGAAAAGATGTCCTCGGCATTCGGACCGTACGCCTTGACGCGGCTGTGCGCCGAAACCAACGGCCTGTATTTCGTCTCGGCCGACACGCCTGGTCCGCGCTTCGATCACGAAGTGATGCGGGGGTATCAGCCCGATTACCTTCCGGTGAAGACGTTCGATCAGAGAGTTCGCAAAGATCCGACGAAGTCGGCGCTGTTGAATGCGTCGCTACTGACGTGGAGCGATGATGTGCCGAACCCTCAGCTTGGATTCGAGGCTCCGAACGATACCGAACTGCGGCAGCAGATTACGAACGCCCAGATGCCGATCGCCCGGCTCGAGGCGCGATTGATGGAGTTATCGAACGTGCTGGAAATGGGAGAAAAGACACGTCCGCAAGTAAGAGAATCTCGCTGGCGTGCCGGTTACGATCTCGCTATGGGACGCGTGCTGGCCATGAAGGTGCGGGCTGCCGGTTATAATGCGATGCTCGCAGAAATGAAGTCGACACCGAAATCATTCGAAAATCCCGACAGCAATTTCTGGCAGTTGAACCCGTCACAAGAGATCACTTCGGGGATGTCTGTCGGCAAACTGGCGAAACGAGCGACCGCCTATTTGACGCGGGTGATCGACGAACACCCGGGGACACCGTGGGCGCGACTGGCAGAACTGGAATTGAGCCAACCGCTCGGCTGGGAGTGGGAAGAACGCAAAGTGATGACCGCGGCCGAACGGGAAGAAGAACGCAAAAACAATCCTCGTTTCGAAGAAGAAGAGCGAGAACGGATGGAGCGAGCCCGCAAACTCGCCAAACCTCCGATAAAGATTTAAACTCCATTCCATCGGCGCATTGGTCGCGTCGATGAAATGCGATCGTCAAGGGAGTTGAGTGGGGCTGCAGAAACGTCGAGAAAGACGCGGCCCTGATTTGTCTGGAGTTTGCCTGCTATGTTGCGTAAAGGTTCGTATTCGGGACTGATCATTTCGATTTCAATGCACGTCGTCTTTTTGATTGCGATGGCATTGATTCACATGGACATCATTCAGGCCCAACCCGAAGTGGAAATCGAAACATTTTTCGCCGAAGATCGCGCGCAGGAAGAATTCGTTCAGGAAATCGAAGAAAACATGCAGGTCGCCGAGTCGATCAGCGTTGTCTCAGGGGGAGTCGTCTCCACCAACATCGGCGGAGGAGCCGGCATGGCGGGTGCAACCGGTGCCGCGGCTTCGCAAGCGAAAGTCGAAGCTTCTGACAGCCTCAAAGAACCCGATCTGGAAGTCGCCGTCGGTGATATCGCCGCACCAGGTTCCGATGTTCTGGCGACCGATCTCGGTGAAGGGGAAATTACGGGTGAAACCGGCGCGGTCGTTGAAGGCTACGGCGACGCGATGGGCCGGATGACGCTCGAAATCATCCGCATGATGCGCGAAGAGAAAGTTCTTGTCGTCTGGCTGTTCGATGAATCCGAAAGTATGAAGGACGATCAGCTCATCATTCGCGACAACTTCCATAAAGTTTACGAAGAACTGGGAATCGCACAGAAGCAGGACAATAACCTCCGCCGCGGACAGGAAATCCTGCTGACATCAATCATCAGCTACGGTGAAAAGATCAATCCCATCATTCGCAAGCCGACGGCGGATATCAAAGAAATCCGCGCGGCGATCGACAAGATTCCCATCGATAAGTCGGGGCTCGAAAATACCTGTCAGGCGATCGAAGCGGTTCTCGACGAATACCGCAGCATAACCGGCAAAAACAAACGCAAGATGATTATCATTGTGGTCAGCGATGAATCGGGAGACGACGGCGACCACATCGAAGATGTCGTGCAGAAGACCAAACGAGCTGATGCTCCTGTTTATTTCATGAGCCGTGAAGCAATCTTCGGATATGAACTGGCCCGCATTCGGTATAACCATCCCGTAAACGGTCTCGACTACTGGCTCCCGATCAAACGGGGACCGGAAACGGAATATCCGGAATGTCTGCAATGGGACGGCCTGCACGCCCGGTGGGACTCGTTCTCCAGCGGGTTCGGCCCTTACGTTCAGGTGCGAATCGCCCGCGAATCGGGGGGTATCTTCTTTCTGCTCCCCGGGGAAGAAGAAAATCTTTCCGGGGCCGGCGCACACGAGCAGCGGCGATTCGACTTTCTCGATATGAAAGAATATCAGCCTCTCTTGATGTCGCGCCCCGAGTATGCCAAAGCCCGATCGGCCAGCAAGTTTCGCGCGACAATTTATGCGGTGATCGAAAAACTCGACCCCGTTAAAGACAAAGAACTCAGCATACGCGAATTGTGGTATTCGATCGATCCGGAACAATTCCGTTCGGAGGGGGCGATTGAATTCCAGAAAGCGATTTACGCAATGACGCTGGTGAACCAGGCGATCAAGTTACTCGAGGACGTCCAACCGTTACGGGCGAAAGAAGATTCGATGCGCTGGCGGGCGGCGTACGACTTGGCGTATGCTCAGCTGCTGTCGTACAAGGTGCGGTTGTTTCAGTTCATGCTGGCCATGGACAAACACAACAAAGACGCTCCCAAACCAATGAACAAAAACAGCAATCGTTGGAATCTCGCCCGTGTGCCTGTGATGCTCGAACCGGACGAACAGCAAATCAAGGTGACAAAGGTCGATATGAGCGAACTCAAACGTCAGGAACAACTGGCGCGGGACATGTACATCGACGTGATTAAAGATCACCCTCGTACCCCCTGGTCGAAACGGGCGGAATACGAAATCGGCATGGGCTTCGGCATGACGTTTGTCGAAGTGTTTCGCGACCCCCGCTACGATTCGATGTCGGTGGAACTCCCGAGCTTCTGATCGCGGCCGCTTTTTCCGCCATTCTTACGATTCCGTCGCGAGCCCGGCGTTTCCTTCATCCGACTTTGACTGCGCCACCCATTTGCTGAACCGGTCGGCCACAGCCGTATCGACAAACAATTGCGTGGCGTGGAACATCAGCATCGGAAAAACGGCGAAGGGAAACTGCTTTCCAAAAATCGCCGCATCGGTTGCCAGCAAGATGCCAATCGGCAGTGTCTTTTGACTCCCCGCAAACGCCACCGCGATGCGGTCTTCGAGGCTGAATTGGCACAATCGTCCGCCGTTGTAGCTGATGAGCAATCCCACAATGTGGATGCCGAGGCAGCACCCCCAGACCATCACGACTGCGGAAATCGTCGGACCGGCTCCAAAGGACGACAACCGCAAGCCCCCCTGACAGGCGGACGTGCCGATCATCGATAAAATCAATACCTGCGCCAGAACACCCATCGCGGTCTTGCGGCGCAAGGCGAACTCGCGGCAGATCGAACTGAACCGCAAAATCTGGGCCACGGCCGTCGGAAGCAATACGACATAGATGAGTTTCGAAATGATATCGGCCGTCGGCAATTCGACCTCCACCGATTGAGTTGCAAACGACAACCAGAACGGCGTCATCAGAAAACACGTGCCGTTCGTGAGCAACGTGACCAACAGCGAAACGGCGTCATTCCCGCTCCCTTTGCGAGTCCAGACCGAAGCGGCGGCAAGCGTGCAGGGAACGCTGCCGGCGATCATCAGTCCCACCGAAAAATCGGGATACCTCTGCCAGGACATTAATCCCCATGCCATCAGCGGCAAGAGAACCATA
Source organism: Planctomycetota bacterium (assembly GCA_027618475.1). Classification (GTDB taxonomy): domain Bacteria; phylum Planctomycetota; class Planctomycetia; order Planctomycetales; family Planctomycetaceae; genus JAQCEJ01. The sequence continues at coordinate 76,848 of JAQCEJ010000009.1, forward strand.
TTGACGCACGACGCCCACAACACCGGTTGCGGAAACCGAAACGAGTCGAGCAGTTGCCGGCTGTCGAGTGTGAATGCCATCAGAAAGAGCACGATCGCAGTCACGGGGCCGGGGCTGATGAAACCGGTGATCGCCATCACCGTATCAGGGCCCCCTTTTGCCCCCAGCGTCATTCCCCCTGCGATCATGACAACCAGGATCGAAAGAAACCACTGCTGCGTTATGAATCTCATCCACCACAACATGAAGCGAAATTCTTTAAAGGATGAGGGATGCGTCGAACCGTCGCGAATACGTTCTGCATCACATCATAACGTACAAGTTGCTCGAATCCAATTCGCCGCATCAATCGCCGCCACATCATGCCGATGCGGCTTATTGTTCATCCTGCGCTTTCGCCAGCCGCTTCCAGCGTTCGATGAGAAAAGGATACGAAGGCTTTTGGGGATCGAAATCGGGTGTTCGTTCGAGAAATGAAATCGCACCCAGATACTTCCCCTGCTGGGCCAGAACCTGGGCGAATGTGCTCAAATCCGCCATCATCCAGCGTCCTCCGCGATACTGCGAGGCGTAACCTCGCAGCGAATCTTCGGCGGCCTTCACATCCTGAATTTCGATCTGAGACAGGGCAATCCAGTAAGTTGCATCGTCGCCAGCCATCAGATGCAGTTGTTTCAAGTCTTGTTCCGCCTTCTTCATTTCAGCGGGAAAAGGAGTCTTGATGACAGTACGACAATCGAGCTTGATCGTCACGTAGCTTGTAATCGCTTCTTTATAGTTGCCGATCACCTGTTGGATCCGGGTTTTGAAAACACTTCCCGTCGGCGGTCCGAACTGCGCGCCAGCGGTGTCGTTCATCACCTCGAGAGGAGCATTCAACACCAGTTTCTGGGAAAACAAACGTTGAAGATAGTATTCATTCTCTTCCAGACTTTCGATGGCGCGAATTGTTTCCTCGGGATTCATCCAGATGCCGATATCCTGTTTTTTCCACGGCACATTTTTTACCGATGCTACTCGCGTCAGCATCCCGATCTGATCGGGCAGATCTTCGACCGGATCGTAAATCAATATCGTGCGGTCGCCGCTCATCGTATCCTGCAGTGACTGCATCCGCCGCGCCCAGAAACTCGCATTTCCGATCAATTCGACACGGAGGCTTTGCAGATCGGCAGTCTGAATCGGATAAGGGTTTTCAGAATCGGAAGACATCGCCTGAAGTATCGATTCATCGGCGAGAACTTCGGCTAACGTGGCCGGCTGGCGGATATCCCACGTCGTCCCTGTAACTTCCGCTTTCGATGGAATCGGCAATCCCCATTGCGAATCGAACAAGTAGATATTGTCGCCAGAAACAACTCCGATCAGAAACGGAGTGAACTTTCTTTTCGCATCTTTCTCATCGACCGTATCGTCCCCGTCTTCCGATTCCGTTTCGTCGACGGCCGCCGCGTCTTCAGCAGAGGCCACCTTGACTTGCGGGCGGATGATGACGGCATCAATATTCAATTGTCTCAGCAGCTGTGCATAGACCAATGCGCGGGCGTCGGCCGTTCCGCGGCCGAAAATGACGGTATCGAAGGTCGACAATGGAATCGTCTCTTCCAGCGTCGGTATGGCCGCGATGTTGCGGGTTACGTAATAGAACAGATCGACAATACGGCCGAGTTCGTCATCGGAATTTTCGACCGCCGCGTGGGCCATCTTGCGGAACATCAGGCAGTCTCGCAGATGGATGATGTCTCGCGTCAGAAACCGCGACGTCGCCAAATCCGACAAAAAGGTTTCTGGAACAAGCCGTTCGAGTTCCGGACTCACCTCGAAGGTTTCTGTATCGTTGTCATTCTGGTTGCCGCACGAGCCGCGCCATTCGTTGATCAGCGTGACGGCACTCTTGATTTCCGAACTGATGCCCAACCGATCCGGTTGCACCATATCGAAAATACTGTTGATGATGTCGTTGCAGTCATCATCGTCGGCCTGGCTTTGCGTGGTTACGGCATCCGTTTCGTTTGATTTTAAGGGGGCCGGAGGTTGGCTTGAGCACCCTTGCAATAAAGCCATCATCAGCAACGCCCCGGCCACGTTGGCCGAAGGAACAACGCGGAAATTCTGAAATCGACAGATTTCGACATTCATGATCAATCAGACCGAAAGAATAGGGATAAAAAACTGGGAGGAAATCAACCTGAACGAGGTTCGTCCCCGACCCGGAAATGAGTCTATAAAGTTCTTACGAAATTCGCGGTAGGATTCGCAAATTGTATGGGTGAATATTCTCGAATTTCTGCAAATTCGGCACCAGAATTTGCTGTTACACCAGTTGTTATGGTAACAGATCGTTCAGTAATTGTCGCATCCGCACCAGTTGGTCGATCAAACGGGGCACGTCGTCGAGCGCGACCATGTTCGGACCGTCGCTTTTGGCCGTGTCGGGGTCGGGATGCGTCTCGAAAAAGACGCCGTCGGCACCACATGCCACCGCCGCCCGTGCCAGCGGAAAAACCATCTCGCGCTGTCCGCCAGTCGTGCTTCCACCAGGAAGCTGCACGCTGTGAGTGGCGTCGAAAATAACCGGCGTGCCGAAGCTCTTCATGATGGGAAGGCATCGCATGTCGTTCACCAGACGACCGTAACCGAACGTCGTTCCCCGTTCGGTCAACAGGATGTTTGGGTTTCCCGATTCCACGCATTTTTTCACAACGTGAATCATATCTTCCGGAGCGACGAATTGTGGTTTCTTGACGTTGATGATTCCACCATGCTTCGCGGTCGCCTCGGCGGCAGCCTGAATCAGATCGGTCTGCCGTGCCAAAAATGCCGGAATCTGTATGATCTGACAAACCGCTGCCACCGGTTCGGCCTGGCAGCTCTCGTGAATGTCGGTTGTGACCGGTAGACCGGTGACCTCGCGAACTTTGCTGAGGATTTCCATCCCCCGTTCGAGACCCGGGCCCCGGTAACTGTGAATGCTCGTGCGGTTGGCCTTGTCGAAACTCGATTTGAAGACGACTTGCAGCCCCAGTTCATCGCGCCATGCCGCCAATTGGCGAGCAACCTGCAACACGAGTTCTTCACTTTCCATCACGCAAGGACCGGCGATCAACAGCAACGGCTGCCCCTGACCGCATTTCATTTTGCCGAGAGTGACGGGTTGATTGGGCACGGGACGGACCTCCGTGGAGCGTGAATCTTGAATTTATGAGGGCGTAATCAGCACGCACGACTGCGGTTGAACGGCGATGGTCACAGGCGTTGTGCCGGCGGCATCGCCGTCGATCTGCATCGGAACCGGTTCGCTGCATTCGATACGAAATTCGCAGCCGGTTACGTGTACCACATCCGGCAATCGTTCGTGTGTACCAAGCACGATATGATAGAGATATCTCACCAGATGGAACAGAGAACCTTCTCGAAAGACATGGAGATCGAGTTGCCCATCGGTCCCATCGGCACGACGGGCGATCGGCAGCTGTAACGCGTACATCGGAACATTCGTAATGATCGCTAACCGGCCCGTTACCGACGTCGGTGCTCCGTCGACGGTGATGCGCATCTCTGGATGTCGAAACGAGCGCATCGCTTCTCCGATCAACCGCAGATAACTCCATCGGGAGATATTCCCACGGCGGTTTTTCTGCATACGATGAATCACATCAGCATCGAATCCCAGACTCGCCATAATCAGAAATCGTCTGCCGTTCGCCAGACCGCTGTCAAAATGTTGCCGTCGATTTACGGCAATCATGCGGGCGACGTCTGTTCCCGACGGTTTAATTCCAAGGTAACGGGCCATCAGGTTTTCCGTTCCCAGCGGCAGGATGGCAATCGGCATTTGCGGATATCGATTCACGAGATCGCCAACCGTTCCATCTCCTCCGGCGGCGACGATGCACATCGGCGGATGCCGATCGTGCGAGGAGGACAAATAGTGTTGCATCCGTTCGCGGTTGGAGAAGAGTCGCGGCCGGATGTTCAATCGCCGTAATTCGGCGATCAGTTCGACGATCAATTGACGTCCACGGCCCGATCCCGATGTCGGGTTGCGCTGAATCGCAACCCATGGGTTGCGTTCGGAATCTTTAAGTTCGTCCGTCACGCCGAGTTCTTTCTCCGCAGGTGAATCCAATCGAGTACGTCGGCCGGCGATGCGACCTCGTCATTACCTGCGACCGCAACATCTGAATGTCGCGGCAGAATTCGCAGTGCCTGCCAGCCGGCCAGTTGGGCGGCCCTGATATCGTTCACCTGATTATCTCCAACCATCAGTATCTCATCTGGAGTAGCCTGCATCAACGATTCCGCCGCGCGATAAAAGTAAAGGCTCGGTTTGCGATAACCGACTTCCGACGAAATAATTCTGCATTCGATCGGTGCGAACGCCGGAATATTATCCAGCAGCGTATTCAGCCGTGAATCGAAATTCGAAGCGATGGCAAGGCGAAATCCGGAATCGTGAAGTGCCGATAATCCTTCGGCCGCGCCTGGCAAGACGTTCCACGAGTTCACGTCGTCGAAACGCTGAAATACCTCGTTGAAACATGCTTCAGAATTGGAAACGTCGTCGAGCACATCGGCGACGATCGCCGACCAGATGCCGGTCTCGTTTTGCTCGTTCGTCCGCAAATTTTCCGGATCAGCCCACGTTTCTTCCGGCAATGGTCGACAGAATTCACTCTCCGAAAACGCCCGGCGAAATCGCGAATGGACTTCGTCGAGTGTCAGTGCACTGCCGAATTTTTTACCGACGGAATGATAGATCGCTGCCACCGAAGGAAAGGGTGCCAGTAACGTTCCGACGGCATCGAAGACCACCCACCGAATCGTCATACCTGACGGCCTCCTGCGAGTACGGAGGGCGGTTCCGCATGCCAGTGGCGTTCACTGACGGTCATCTGCCGAAGCGCATGTGTGTCGATGTCGACACCCAGTCCAGGGGAAGTCAGCATCGGGGCGCGGCCGCTCCAGGCGCACGTGATGTCGGGTGTCGTCAATGGGTGCTTTAAGATGTAGCGATCATAACTCCCCTCGAAATATCTGATGTGATCCAGCGAGGTTGCCAAATGCCGTCCCGCCGCCGAGAGAATACCGGTTTCTCCCACCTGGCAACCGAGCTGATAACCGATTCTCTGATCATGAGCAGCCGCCGCGAGAAGTGCTGTTGAAATCAATCCACCACATTTTGAAATACGCAAATTGATGAGATCGCAATAGCCTTCTCGTACCGCCAGATCGAGATCATCTCGTGTGCAGACCGATTCATCGAGCATGATCGGCACCGCCGCCTTGCCACGCAGACCGGCCAGCTCCGCGAGCCGAACGTGCGGCACAGGTTGTTCGACTGAGGAAATGCCGACATCGCGAAAATCTTCGAGACGTTGAGTCAGCTCCTCCGGCGTCCACGCTTCGTTGGCGTCAACCCGGAGATCGACGTTAGAACCAAAAGCGCGGCGAACCGTCTTAAGGCGGGCGAGATCGTTGTTTCCGGCGACACCGACTTTGAGTTTGACAAAGCGAATCCCTGCCAGCCGAGCCCATAACGAATAGAAAATCAACTTTCGCACGGGAAGATCAGTAAACACAAGGCTGTATTGTACCGTTTTTGTCATCCGTCGCAGCGATTGTATCTCGGGGATCGCGTCGAACACGGCAGAAATCGGCACCTTCATCGATCGCGTAACGGCATCGAGGATGCTGAGCTCGAGTGCACAGCGAAGTGAATTACCAAATCCCCTCCCCTGCAATCCAAGATTGACCGACCGGCACAATGAAACGGCTGCTGCAAGATCGGCACAGCACTGCCCGAGAAAATGCCCGATGACGTTGGGCGATTCGAGCATTTCAAAGACCGATTCGATCGTCTCTCCCGTGACATAGGGTCTCGGCAAACCTTCGCCCCAACCGACGGTACCGTCGCTCATCGTGCACGCGATCACCACGGCATCGTTTTCGCGACGGGTGTGCGAAGCATGTTTGATCGTCATCCTGAGCGGTACGCGCAGATGATAGGCGGCAAACGATTCGATCCTCATGGATGGCGTTGATCGGCATAAAAAGAGAATGAAAAACCGTGAGTTTAAGGACTGTACTCGAAGCCCCCCGCGATGAATAGTCCGTTCCGTTCACGGTTTTCGCAACAGGTGTGAACACCTCCCATACGAATTCAATGGTACCTACTATCATCCCCAAACGAAAAAACCTCTATGACTCGACAACCACTTACCGAATTGCGATCGGGCGCAGTGTAAAACCGGCCGTCGTTCCGGCGATCTTATTAACGGTTGCCACGTAACAGAATTCGTAAACGTTATCGCGTGCCAAATCTTCGAGGTAATGAAACTCTCCGATATGCACTCCCTGCTCGACGAGTAGATAATTATGGACCGGAATAAACGTCGGTGACCCGTCCGGCGCCGGGGCGACTTCGAGACCACTCGTGTCCGATCCGATCAGCATTGCTCCATACTCTTCGACCAGATGTTTTGCCGTTTCGAGCGTAATGCCGGCGGTATCGTATTCTTTCAGCACATCGACGTTCGAGCCGTCGTCACCCCAGTGCCGTAACGTTCCGGTGCGGAAAAGCACAACGTCGCCCGGCTGGAGTTGCGTCTTTTGTTTCTTAAGCGATGCTTCGACATCCTCGGGAGTGATGGCGTAATGGGCATCGAGCTGATCGACACCTTTCAGTCCGGCAACATCGAGCATTACGCCGCGTGCGACGATCGGGGGAATCGTCGTCGCATCGCATTTCCGCAATCCAAAATCGCCTCCCCAATCTCCCTCGCGAAAACCGTTGTACCAGTGATGGTCTTCCCCGGCGGTGATGTGTCCCAGGCCGTCGATCTGAGTGGCGACATTATCGTTGATAAACAACGCACAGCTATGCCATGCGGTTGCGATTTTATTGACATCGGGGGAGACAAAATCGTGATCGAGCTGGCGTTGGATTCCTTCGGGGCTGCGGTAAGACATCACCTCTCCCGGACTGTGTCCCGGCCACTTGAAACTTCGCCGACTGTAAGTGATGCCGAGGTCGTAGATTCGTCCTTGCCGGGCGATATTCATGGCCGAAGCGACGGACTCCGGGGTCATCGCATTGAGGGAGCCGACTTCATCCGCTTCGCCCCAGATCCAGCCCCATCCTTCACCTTTTTTCCAGCCTTTGATGGAAGTGGAAGTATTGTCTTTCTGGCTGAAAACATACATCGACTGTGCGATCAATGCTCCGACGGCGATAAAAAACAATCCATACGCACGGTGCAGGCGGGGACGATTTTTCAGCATCGTTAATGGTCCTCTAATAAAGTCTGGTAAATTGTGACACGAACCGGTGTCGTAATGAGAAACTCGCAGTACAACGGCCTATCTGACGAAGCGGCCGCAAGTCACGAAGGCCAACATTGCGAACCGCCGTCGACACGAAGCACTTGCCCGGTGACGAAGTCGCCGAGCGGTCCGGCGAAGAATTCGACCACACGGGTCACTTCGTCAACGAGACCGACACGATCGAGTGTTCCCTCTTCGACGAGTCGAGCCGGATCGACGTGACGAGTACCGAGAAAACGTCCGGTGCGCGTATCCCCCGGTGCGAGGCTGTTAACATTGATGTTATACGGACGAAGCTGGACCGCGAGACAACGCGTGTATTCGACAGCCGCCGCCTTCGCCGTGGAATAGATCGCACCATTTTCGTTTCCGCGAAATGCGGCGATCGAGCTGATGACGAGAATCCGTCCGGTCTTGCGCGGCATCATACGTTTTGCCGTCTGCTGACAGACCAAAATCGTACTGAGCAGGTTACGATCGAGCACAGCTTTAACGTCGCACTCCTTAATCATAACGGCATCGTTCGGGTTTGGTTTTCCTCCGGCCGCCGCGATGTCGCCGCCGGCGTTGTGAACGACGATGTCGATTTCCCCGAGTTCTTTAGTCGTCGATTCGACAACCCGTTCGACGTGATCGGCTAACGTAAGATCGCCGAGTACGCTCACCGTCCGCACGCCGAACGTGTCGCCGATCTGTCGGGCCGTCTCGGTGAGCGTTGTTCCTTCGCCGTATTCCGCCGGACCATGTTCGCGCATTCCGTGGATACCGACCGCACATCCCATGCGGGCAAGATGTTCGGCAAACGATCGACCCAATCCTCGTCCTCCGCCAGTGACGAGTGCAACTTTGCCGGCGAGTATACCATCAGTTGGTGATGTCATATTCAGTTCCTTGATGAAAGGGCTCGTTGATGTCTGCTCATTTGACTCCAAGTACGGGTCGGGTTCAAGGGAAAGAACGCAGAAGAGCGAAAGTACGGGGATCGAAAACGAGATCTCTCGCACCCGAAAAAAAACGGGTGCCCTTTTTTGGCACCCGAGAGAGAGAATTCGAGACTTGGCGACGTCCGGAACGTTAATTGGCATGCGCCGTCAATTTTGGCAGCAGCGTAAAATACCGACGGGTGATTTCACGGCCTTTGGTTCTAATCACCAGCATGTAATCGCCGGGCTCCAGCGATTCACTGAGGTTGTATACGAATTCCGTCCGCGCCAATTCGCGAGTAATGACATTTCCCACGCGGTCGATAATCGGGCCGTCGGCATCGTGAAGATTGCATTCGACCCACATGTCTTCATGAGGCGGACTCAGAGAACATTGTGCGATCACACTTTCACCTTGTGTAAACGTGTCGCGACGATTGACCAGATGCCCGGCGACGAGACCGGTTCCGATATCGAACGCCAGAAACTTGTCTTCATCCCGAATCGGCTCCGAAGTTTTCATCATTCTGGCGATCAGTTCCGGGTCGTCAATCACCTTTAGAGAATACGGTCCTTCCGGACGACGCATACCGTACACGTCCATACGATATTCGCTTTCGACGGCGATCATGATGAGAGTCACCGTGACGAATGCGTAAGACAGCGGAGAGTGGTACCAGCGGACATTTTGCAGTCGGAACGCGAGTTGCATAACGGGTTGTGGTATCAGTGATCGTTTCAGACCGCCAAACCGTCGACGCCAGCGCCGAAACGACGCCGCAAAACCCTGGATGTCCCGTTCTTCAAGAAAGCTGAAATACGTGCTGAAACAAATCCAAGGAAAGACAAAAAGTCCCAGTAATAGCATGGTACCGATGTGAAAAATCACACCGCCACCGAGAGCAAATCGTCGACCGATTTTCGACCAGACCAATACGGAAAAAAGAATTTCCCAAATTGCGGTAGCAAAGCCTCCGAAGACGAACAGGATCGGGTAGAGCGTAAAGAGTTCACCGAGGGGATGCGCGTGATTGACATTCGTCATGGCCCAGTAAATCATCTGATCGCCGCTGAAAAAGGACGGTGTTTGAACCTTCGTCGCAGCGGCGCCGAAATAAACGGTGCAGACTAGAATTTGAATCAATCGACGAGGCCAGACGGAAGCGCGAGGATAAAGCGTCGTCGGTTCCCCCGGCCAGCTGCTTTTGCGGGCACGCCGTTTCAGCCAGCTGTCGACCGACCACATGATTCCGCACTGCGACAGGCTTAACAAGAGTAAAACATGTGTCGCGATAACCGTAAATTTTGTGATCGTGCTGAGATAATCGATGAGACAAAAATACGTATACAACACGGTTGAACAGATCAGCGACAACCGTGTACACCAGCCGATGGCGCTAAACAGAAATGCGATCAACATGGCCGAAAACAAGGCGACCGTCACCGTGCCGGAAAAAATCGGAAGCATGTCAAAAACGCCGAAATTGTCGGCAATGGGGGCGGGTGCACCGTCCTGCGAGTAGAGTTCGCGCGCGTGGATCCAGCGGAAGCTCATCACCACCAGCAAAATCATCGGCAGTACCATGCGGATCAGCGCTAATCCGTAGGGAACCTCTTCGGCGTAAAAAAAATGTCTGAGGCGGGCGCCGAGTTTCGTGTTTGACGAGTTCATCATGGCAGCATCCTTTCTGCTCCGATGTTATCTCGGGTGGTTCATTCGATTTGTGTGAACGCCGAAGTTCGAGTTTGAGTCGTCCGTTACGTTGTGGTCGTTAATTTCCCAGGGGAGCCCCGACGGAAAGCGACTGTGCCGATTGATAATTCGATCGCCCCGACATAAACGCCGGCTGGTTTGTACGAACGGAGTTGATCGCAAAGGGCTGATACCGATGCGAATCACCCACCAGCCTGGGATTGTCCATCATGAAATTCGTGGCGTGAAAACTGTACCAGTTGCCGTTGCTGAGATAATTATTTCCTTCGACGTCCATGATGGCCCGCAGATGGTAATAGCTGTACTGGTCTTTTACTTCCGGATACCGCTTTTTCCAGATTTTATCATCCAGATTAAATTTCTTGGCCCAACTTTCCTCGACACAGAAAATTCGAGTGATCGGTTCGTGCGTGGTGTGGTTGATCGTGTTAACAGCCTGGCGATAAACGGCGTTGCAGAACGTGTCGTAATGATGCCGGGCGAGTTTTCCGTAGGGTGAAACCTGTCCCCAGGGGCCGGGCGCCAACTCATAGATGGTACCGCTTTCACCTTCACCCAGAATATGCACTCGGAAGTCGTACGCCGACCAGCCGCAGAACATGTCCCAGATGATGTAGTACATCGCGGGATGCACACCCTTGTTGTAATTGAAGGTGTGGCTGAAGATGCCGAACGACAACGCCCCGAGATAGCAGGCAATGGTCAGGTGCACCGTCCAGGTGCGGACGTGTGTTCCGATTGAATTGAGTGCATTCACCGCATTCACCTCCCTGTGGTCTGCGAATCGATCGATTGTGCTTGGTACGTAGGGATTTCTCGCTGAGGAAATGACGCCGAACGATCCCGGCCGGCGTTCCACGGCATCGTCGCCATGCGTCGGAGTGGTGAGAATGTCGTTGACATGCATCGGGCATGCAAACGGGATTCGTCAAGAGGGACGAAAATATCGACCAAATCGCAAATTTGGTCAAGATCAGCCTGCGTCAGAACCGACGTGTTCGCCCCTGTTCCTGGCGGAAATTCTTCGTTCAGCACCCAATTCAGACATTTTCGTCCGTTTATTTACTCGGAAGGAGAGCCTCCGCCATAAATTGCGGAATTTCTTCGGCGTTCCTAAGTCGACCGAGCCGCCAGTTTTTCGGACCAGCGTGCCGAAAGCAATTCGGCGATCTGGACCGCATTGGTGGCAGCACCTTTGCGGAGATTGTCGCTGACGCACCAGAAATTGAGCCCATTGGGATGCGAAAGATCCCGGCGAATGCGACCGATGAAAACCTCATCGCGCCCCGAGCAAACGGCCGGGGTCGGGTACGTCCCGTTGGCGGTGTCGTCCAGAACGATGATCCCTGGAAATGACGCAAAGAGTTGGCGGGCTTCATCGGGCGATACGGGACGCTCGGTCTCGACGGTGATGGTCTCGCTGTGACAATTCTCGACAGGTATTCGCACGCAAGTCGCGGCAATCTGCATCGAATCGTCTCCGAGAATCTTTCGGGTCTCGTACACCATTTTCATCTCTTCGCTGGTGTAGCCTTCTTCTTTCACACCGCCGATTTGAGGCATGGCGTTAAACGCAATCGGGTGACGAAAGACCTTGTAATCGTACTTGCTACCGTTCAGCGCCGCTTTTGTACCTTCAACAAGGTCGGTTGATCCCTGCAGACCGGCTCCGCTCACCGCCTGATAGGTACTCACGATGACACGGCGCACTTTGGCCGCGTCATGCAAAGGTTTCAGGGCGACGACCATCTGTGTCGTCGAGCAATTCGGACTGGCGATAATCCCGTTACCCGTAAATGCATCTTCGGGATTGATTTCGGGAACGACCAGAGGAACATCGGGATTCATTCGCCAATAACCCGATTCGTCGATGACCACGGCACCGGCCGCTGTCGCAAATGGAAGATACTCGGCCGCGATATCGTCGGGAGTGCTGGCGATTACCAGATCGAGACCGCCGAAACAGTCTTTCGTCAATTCTTCGACTTCGTATTCTCGACCGCGAAACGGTATTTGACTGCCGGCACTGCGGGCTGAGGCCAGAAAGCGAAACGCTTTCGCCTCGAACTTACGTTGCTCCAGCAATTGAACGATAATTCGGCCGACAGCACCCGTCGCTCCGATAACTCCCACGGTCTCCAACACAGCCATTACTCCCTAAATCTTGGTTTTGTTCCTAAAACTGGTTTCATAACCCGGTTGGCGGCATATCCAACCGTCAACGCCAAAGAAGAAAATTGTCGTCCAGGGGGTTATGAATCTATTTGTATTGAAATCACTGAATCGATCTATATTAACGATTCAATTCGCCGACAATCAAACGATCCGGCCCGCCAAAACATCAATTCCTCGTTCCGTCATCGCAAACGTCAATTCACCATGCACACAGGATGCCCCGTCGTATGTTTTCCAGCCGCCATCAGGAAGCGGTTGCAACAAACCGCATCCAGTCGTCAGGCCACATTCGACCGCAAACACCATTCCCGCTCGCATGACGACGGAATCGACACAGTCGGAGGGCTCAAGGTTCCACGACAGTTGCGGATCTTCGTGCAATTCGCGACCGATGCCGTGCCCGACGATTTCGGGAATCAGCCGGAAGCCCGATTTCTTGACATACTCCCCGATGACGTGAGAAATCCGATTCCAGGATTGCCCGCAGACTAACAATTCCGTGAGTTGATCGAATGTCTGTCGGAGCCCGTTCAGCAGGTTCTCTCGCTCGCCGTCCACTTCGCCAACGGCGTACGACCATGCTCCGTCAGCACACCATCCTTCGTGGCGGCATCCCGTATCGAGGTTCAGCACGTCACCCGACTGTAGCATTTGTTCGCTGTCGACGGGAGTACCGATTTGATTGTTGAGAGACAGGCAAGCCGCCATTCGACATTTCCGACCGCTGCGATCGGTCAGAACAAAAACAGGTTCGGCTTGCTGTTGCCGATAAATATCATCGATCAGCAAGGCCAGATGACTTAACTTCGTACCCGGCGTCAAAGACGATGCGATCTTCTGGTGAACCGCCGTTACGAGATTCCCGGCACGCCGAATATATTCGATCTCGGTATCGGTCTTGAGAATGATCACGGTCGATACGCCGAATGCAGGAACCCGGAATCGATCTACCGGTTAACGGCCTTCTTCAGTGTCCATCAATCCCGAATAATTCCTCATAATGAGGTGGCTGTCGACCTTCTGTACCAGGTCCAAAGCGACCGAGACGACGATCAAAAGTCCCGTACCACCGTAAAAACTGGCAATCAGAAAGTTGATTCCCATCGCCGACGAGATTACCGTCGGAATGATGGCGACGAGCGAGAGAAATGCCGCCCCCACATAGGTGATTCGTACCATGACTTTTTCGAGGTAATCGGCCGTGCGAAAACCGGGTCGATATCCCGGAATAAAACTACCGTGGTCCTTGAGATTATCGGCGATGTCCTTGGGGTTGAATGTGATCGCCGTCCAGAAATAGCAGAAGAAGTAGATCAGAATAATATAGAACATATTATAGATATAACCGCGACCGCTGCCGAAGGCATCGGACAACATGCTTAACGTCAGGTTCTGAGGCCAGACGTTACTGAGCTGCTGGAACAGGAAAAACGGGATCATCAGCAAACTCGACGCAAAAATGATCGGCATGACGCCCGACTGATTGACCCGCAACGGCAGCGACTGACGTTGCCCGCCCATGACGCGGCGACCGCGAACGTGCTTGGCACTTTGAATCGGAATACGACGCTGTCCCTGAGTCATGAAGATGACCCCCACAACAACGAAGACGAACAGGCAGCCAAGTAGCAGCATGCGCTCGATTCCGGTTTCCGTTCCGAGTTTGACTCCCTGTTCAAGCGCGGGTTCAATCAACGACCAGCCGGCTTGCGGCATGCGAGCAAGAATACCCGCCATAATCAGCAGCGAAATCCCATTGCCGATACCGTAGGCATCGATTTGTTCTCCCATCCACATCAGGAGAATCGTGCCGGCAGTCATGGTGACCGTACAGACGATATGATAATAGAATGTATCGAAGTTGGGGATGATCAGTCCCTGCCCCGAGCCGAGCCCGCCGGATAAGGCCCGCACCCACATATAACTCTGTCCCAGACAGATGAGCACGGTGGCATATCGGGTATATTCGTTGATTTTCTTACGGCCGGCTTCGCCTTCCTTCTGCAAACGTTCGAGCGGAGGATAGACGCTTCCCATCAACTGGAAAATGATCGATGCCGAAATGTACGGCATAATCCCCAGCCCGAAGATCGTGCTGTTACCGACACTCGAAGCCGAGAACAACGCCACGATCTGCATCACCTGGCCAAAGCCCCCCTGCTGTTTTTGCAGATCGGCAATGTAGGTTGAAAGCTGTGCCTGATCGATAAACGGCAACGGAATCCAAAAGCCCATGCGGTAAACGGCAAGCAAGCCGATTGTCAGCAGGATTTTCTGTCGCAGTTCCGGGATTCGGAACACCGTCAAGATCTTGTCAAACATCTGAATTGGTCCTTAATGCCCGTTTCTCGGGTCTCGCAGATGCGGCTTTCGCAGTCGACGTATTTTTCAGAAATTATCCAGAACGGGGACAAGACATCGGAAGTCGGCAGCGCTTTATCACTTCGACCTGTCCAACAGTCCGGGAGAACCTCTTAACTAGAAAGGGGGTTTATATCAATTCCAACGTGAAGAACCAATGGTGGTTCATCATTCGACCGGCGGTGCGGCCAAAATTCTTGCATTGACGCCAACGACAAAACCGTTGACCGGGGCAGATGGTTTGACATCGTGCATCGAGTCAACGGTTGTTCAATCTATCTCAGAACCTGATTTTTGTCACGAGAAACTCGCTGGAGCGGGAAAAGCCTGTCAGGAGAACAAGATACGTTCTACCGTTCCCCCCGCCTGAGTGATCTTTTCTTCGGCGGATTTCGAGAACTGATGGGCTTTGACGTTCAATTTCTTCGTCAGATCACCGTTGCCAAGAATTTTGAGTTCTTCATATTTCCCACGAATCAGGCCGTGTTGTTCGAGTGTCGCAGGGTCGATCGACGCCCCATTTTCGAAGATCGCTTCCAGCGTCGAGACATTCACGACTTTGACCAACGTGGCGAACTGCTTGTTGTTAAATCCACGCTTGGCAACACGACGGAAGATGGGCATCTGCCCTCCTTCGAACCCCTGTCGCGCAGCATATCCCGATCGGCTCTTGGCTCCCTTGTGCCCGCGCCCCGCCGTCTTCCCTTGTCCACTGCCGGTACCTCGGCCAAGGCGTTTCGTCGGACGGTGCTTTGTAATGCCGCGATGTACGTCGTTCAGAATCATAATTCCACTCCTCGCAGACGAGCAACGGTCTCACGAGTTCTTAATTGCCCCAGAGCGTTGATGGTTGCCTTCAAAAGATTGATGGGATTACTCGAACCCCGGACTTTCGTTAAAATATTCGCAATACCGGCGGATTCAACGACGGCACGCACGGTGGCCCCCGCCTTGATACCTGTACCGGGACTCGCAGGAATCAAGACAACTCGAGCGGTACCGTAACGTCCTTCAACGGCATGGGGAATGGTCTGGTTAACAACGGGAACCGTTGTCATGGAACGATTCGCCACTTTGACGGCTTTATCGACAGCCATAGGGACTTCAATCGCTTTCCCATAACCGATGCCGACGCGTCCTTTGTTGTCTCCTACAACGACCAATGCTGAGAAGCTGAATCGCCGACCTCCCTTAACCACGCAGGCGCATCGGCGAATCTGAACGACCGTTTCCGGACCGGCTTTTTGAACATCTGCTGTCGCCACGAACACTTCTCCCGAATTCTCTCGCCTGTCTTTTAATATTCAAATCGGCACTCGACGGAAACGATCGTCCGTCGACGTATTGTCGATCAAAATTCCAAACCCGATGCACGAGCACCATCAGCCAGAGCCGCAACGCGACCGTGATATCGATAAGGCCCTCGATCGAATGCAACTTTTGAAATGCCGGCCTTTACAGCCCGTTCGCCCAATAGCTTTCCGACGAGCGATGCCGCTTCGCACGTGCTGGTCTTGGGCGATGAAAAATCCTTCTCCGCCGAACTGGCCGAAACCAGCGTGCGTCCGGCGTTATCGTCGATAATCTGAGCGTACATGTGACGCCCGCTGCGAAATACCGACAGCCGAGGACGACCGGCGATGCGCACCTGATTTCGGACGCGATATACCCGACGTCGTCTTTGTTTTGCGATGGTTTTTTGAATGGTCATGAAACTCGAACCTTTGGACTCTCTCGTGGCTCTGTCAAACGGAAGCCGTCACACAATCATGATACCGACGACGATCTCTAAAACGAAAGCCAATGACCGATGGGATTCTGAAAAATCGTTGGGACAGAGGCGTTTCTGGCGGTAAGTACGGTACGATCAACCGCCGCTGGCAAATGCTTTTCCCGCCTTGCGTTTGACGTATTCGCCCACGTAGCGAATTCCCTTTCCCTTGTATGGTTCCGGAGGACGAACGTGGCGAATCACCGCCGCGAATTGTCCGACCGCCTGTTTGTCGATACTGCGAACTGTAATATGTGTCTGATCGGGAACTTCACAGGTCACCAGATTCGGCAACGGAAGTTTG
>JAQCEJ010000081.1 GCA_027618475.1 Planctomycetota bacterium
GCGCGCCGCCAGTTTCAACCGCCGCAACACTCCCCCCGCGCCGCCATTTTGGACCGCCGTCAACAAAAAGTCCCACGTTCAACCGTAAGACGCATGACCGATGGGGTTCGCACCATTTACGATCACTTGACGAACTTCACAAATCGACGGAACCGACCCATTGGGCAACCATTAAATTCAACCGCATTGAACGTGTTGACACAATCAACACCCTCTTGGACTCACTTGGCACCGCCATTCGCTACCAAAATAAAAAGAAAATCACCAAATCGTTCAACGGTACTTTGGCCATATTTGGAGTAATGAACCCGGAACCGGATGGTTCAGTACACTACCACGTCCTCATCCGCTCAACGCTCCCCGACCCTGCCGCATTTCTCAACAAGAAACTCAAGTCTCACAACCGCAAACATGGCACGATTGCGACCGTTTGTTATTGCGAGCAAGTCACCACCGCCAAAGGAGCGACGACTTATGGGTTCAAGCTGGGAAGCGAGGACAAACTGATTTTTTGTTCTGGTTCAGGTCTTCGGCATGTGTTCCAAAGCGGAAATTATTTCGACGGTAAGCTGAAAAGAGCCTTGGAACGCCGTAGCTTGTGGATATGGCAGGACGAACAAGAAGACAAGTTTCTTGACCATTTGCGAGCGATGGAGATTGCCGCCGAAAAGATCGTTGATTGCAATGGAGATTGTGTACCAACAACACCGCCGAAACGCACTCTTGCCGATTTACCCCGCCTTCGTTTGGCACCGCCGACATTACTCCGTGATAAAGCCCAGCGTCCGTTACTATGCAGAAAGCGAACCAAGTCCCGGCCACGCATCCGGTCGCCTTGCAAATGGCCGTAGAAACGCACAGGAGGGCCGGAATTAAATCTTTTGGCCACTGGCCGATGTTGTGCCCGTCCAAACGCCTGAGTGCTATTTCACGCTCAAAATCCATGTCATTCGCAACCTGTTTCTTGTACGGCAGTTAGATTCAGTTGTAGGAGTGCTGTAGTACCTTTTTGGCTGTGCGGGTCAGGTCAGTTTTCTTTGGTGAAAATGTCACCAAAAGTTACGGCGTACCAGCGTGTTGCAGGAGGCACACGCATGGTCAATCCAACCGTTGATAACGCTGTTCATAACGAGATTCTGGGGAAGCTAGTCGCCAAGCTGCGGGAAGGTGTAGTGCCGTGGCGAAAGGTATGGACCACGGGCGATCCGACCAGACTTCCAACCAACTTCCTCACCCGGAAACAATACCACGGGCCGTTGAACAAAATGGCCCTTTGGGTTGCCCAGCAAGAGCGGCAGTATCCCACCGGACTTTGGGCAACCGCAACCCAATGGGCACGGGCGGGCGGAAGCATCTTGCCCGATGAGGGACCAGAGAAGATCGTCCGCCCGATATGGAGCAAGGGCGGATTCCCAACCGGGTATCTTCCGGCTGAGGTTTTTAATTTGGCCCAAGTTCAAGGTGTGGATGTTCCCGTACCCGAAGTCCCGCCGACCTACACGCCCGGAATCCGTTCAGAATTTGATGAGTTAGTCGATGCAACCGTGGCGTTGATCGTTCACGGAGGCGATCAGGCCATGTACGTTTACGACTTGGACGTGATTTTCATTCCGCATCGGTTCCGGTTCCCGGACTACGAATCTTACGCCCAAACACTTGCCCATGAGCTTATGCACTGGACGGAACCCCGATTGAATGTTTTGGACGGGATGCAGTTCCTTGAGTTGAGGGCCGAAATCGGAAGTAGCTTTTTGCTGGCCGAACTCGGTGTGCCCGCCTCCGACGATCTTGCCAATCACACTTCCTATATCGCTCATTGGCTCGATGAATTGGCCGACGACCCCTTCTACCTCCAACAAGCGGCGGAAGAAGCCAGCCGGGGTGTGGAGTTCCTTTTGAGCTTCATTCGACCCGGTGACTGCCAAAAAGGGTCGGGCAAAAACTGTGAGTAAAACCAGCCTGTTTTTCGCAGTCAGCGGATCATCTGACGGCTGACACTTTGACTATACCCAAAACTGACAGGACTTCCCCATGATTGCGGCTTACGTTCGGGTTTCGACCAACCGGCAAAAGGATGATTCGCAGCGCCATGAAATTCAAAAATGGTTGAACGCCAACGGGATCAACCCGGAGCAAGTCGAGTGGTACAGCGACACCGTCACTGGCAAGTCGATGGTTCGCCCTGAGTTTCAGCGGTTACAGGGGGACATTTTCAGCGGCAAAGTGAAGCAGGTCATCCTCTGGAAATTAGACCGGCTCAGCCGCCGCTTGAAGGATGGCATCGTCACCTTGGCGGATTGGGCGGAAAAGGATGTGAAGATCGTCGTCGTCACCCAGCAAATCGAATTCTCCGGGGCCATCGGCAAGACTCTTGCCGCCCTCTTGCTGGGGCTGGCCGAAATCGAACTCGAATTCCGCCGTGAACGCCAAGCGGCTGGTATCGCCGTCGCCAAGAAAAAGGGCGTGTACAAGGGTCGCAAGCCGGGCACGAAAAAGGCGAAGCCGAACCGGGTGAAAGAACTCAGGGATCGGGGATTGACCATCCTTGAGATTTCAACCGCCTTGGGATTGAGTGAACGGTCGGTGTATCGCTACCTCAACCAAGAGGCGGTTGAAGTTGCGTAGTACCAGAATGCCGTATGGAAAACTCTAACTTATCTCCCACGGAGCGACCCGAATTGATTGCCATTCAGCCAAGGTTCAAGATGGGGCAGGTCGTCGCCACGCCGGGGGCGATGGCAGCGTTGACCGAAAATAAAATGTCGGCATGGTCCCTGTTGAGCAGGCATATTGCCGGGGATTGGGGCACGGTCGATGAACACGACCGGGAGGCCAATGAGCAAGCCCTTGAAGACGGGGGCCGCATCTTTTCGGTTTACGTCCTACCGGACCAGTCGAAATTGTGGGTTATCACAACCGCTGCCGATGATCGTGGAAACCGTGAAAGCACCTGTGTGCTGACACCTGACGAATACTAGCGGCAAATTCGTGGACCTCGGAACAAAAGCAAAATAAACATTCCGATAATTATTTTGTAATTCCTCTGGGGCCGGTTCCATCCGGGCGGGTGCCCATGTGCGGTCACTCGCCTTTCATATTGCAAGTGTTCGCTCACGCCGATTCGTAGATGCTCTGCCCTTCGCCGGGGTAGCTGTCATAAACGTGCTGGTACACGGTATCGCATTTTTGCTGGTACAGTTCCGGCGTGAAAATCCGGGGCAGGTCGTCCAGCACGGTTTTGACCGTGGAAAAAACATCGGCACGGGTTCGCAGTTTTTTCCGCCAGTCCAGCACCAGCTTGGCTTCCTTGAGGGTTTGCAGCAGCTTCCGGGCAACCGACTTTACTTGCTTCTTGTCCGCCGCCGTCATGTCGAGTTCCGGCTTCATCAGAATGTCGAAGAGGGCCAATTCCTCTTCGGTCAGTTGCTCGCCGACGCCCCGCTTTTCCTCTTCGCTCAATTCCTGAGTGAACGACAACAGCTTGGCAAAGAAGGTGTCAACGTCCAGCCCCTTGTTGTACTCTTCGATCAGCTTTTTGAATTTTTCCAGCAGATCGGTGCGGGTCTTGTTGAGTTGCACCATCGCCGTCAGTTTTTTGCTCACGGCACTCTTGAGCTTTTCGGCCTCAGTGTGTTTGCGCCCCTTGGCGAAGTGGGCCTTCAACGCCTCAAAATCAATCTGGCTCAGGTCGATGAGCGATGATTCTTCCGTGGCGTGGATAACATAGCCGACCGTGGCGATAGACTCATCCAGCAGTTGCCCGACTTTTTCCATCAGGTCGTCAATGCTGGCTTCCTCTGTGAATGACCGGATTTTTTCCGCCAGCACTGCAAGGCACGTTTTAACCGGGGCGAACTCGTTGGCCTTGGGATCGGGCAAAATCGCCTTGTACAGCCGTACCACCTGACCCGACAACGAAATATATTTCTTTTTCAATTCGTCGTTCAGGATGATCTTTTCCACCGAATCATCGACGGCGGCGACCACTTGCTTATCAACCAGATGGGTAGCGGCATCATCAAGGAAGGCAACCCGCTGAAAACCCGCCGCCTGCAAAATGGGAGTGAGATTGACGCCCCGTTCGGTGCAAAACGCCGTCGCCTCGGCAATCGCTTCGATCAAGGCGGCGACCAGTTCCTCTTTTTTCTGGATGGGGCATTCGCCGGGGTTCACTCCACCGCCCGACGATGAACCATAAATCGCCAACGCCTTTTGCAGATCACGGAACACGCCGACGTAATCGACAATCAGCCCGTTGTTTTTTTCTCCGAAGACCCGATTCGCCCGTGCAATGGTCTGCATCAGGGTGTGGTTCTTCATCGGCTTATCAAGGTAGATCGTGGAAACGCTAGGAGCATCGAACCCGGTCAACCACATGGCACACACGAAAACCAGCCGGAAGGGATCGTCGGCGTTTTTGAACTTGGTTTCCAAGTCTTCCTTGACCATCCGCTCCCGATGCTTCGTAATGTCGAAGCCCTTTTCTTTGAAATAATCGACTTCGTTTTGCTGGCCGGACACCACCACCGCCATATCGGTGGATTCCATGTATTTGATTTTTTGTTCCAAGCCGGGACGTTTGAGTTCGTCGGCCAGCGGCAGTTCGGCTTTCAGATCGGCAAGGTAAGCGCCCCAATGCTTCCTGACCTTTTCGTACATCTTCACGGCGGTCAATTTGTCGATGCAAATGACCATCCCTTTGCCGCCCTGCTCCCGGCCCATGAAATGAGCAACTAAATCTTCGGCCACTTTCTCAAGGCGGTCGTCACGGGTAATCAGGTGGTACTCACGGGCGAACTCTCGTTCCAATTTCTTTTCTTGCTCATCATCGAGTTCGGCTTGTTCGATCAGGGCTTCCAAATCTTCCTTGAAGTTCTCGTTGGCCAGTTGCAGTTCGGGGATACGGTTTTCGTAAAAGAGGGGGACCGTGGCCCCGTCTTCGATGGACTGGCGGAAGTTATAAATCGAAACGTAATCGCCAAAAACTTCCTTGGTCTTTTCTTCCCCCGCCATCAACGGCGTGCCGGTGAACCCGATAAATGCCGCCTTGGGCAAGGCGTTCCTCATGTTGAGGGCCAGCGTGTCATATTGTGAACGATGGGCCTCATCGGTCATCACGATAATGTCGCTGCGGTCAGAAAGCTTCGGGTATTTCTCGCCCCGCTTCGTGCCGAATTTCTGAATGAGCGTAAAGATGAAGCGATGGTCTTCGGACAAGAGTTGCTTGAGATGCACCCCGCTATCGGCTTGGCACTCTTCGGTTGCGGCCCCGGTGTTACGGAAGTTTTTGTAAATCTGGTTATCGAGGTCGTCCCGGTCGGTGACGACAAGGAAGGTCCAGTTGCCGGGAATCTTTCGCAAGACCTTTTGCGAAAAGAACACCATCGAAAACGATTTGCCGCTCCCTTGCGTGTGCCAGAACACACCCAACCGCCCCTGATTTTGTTTTATTTTTTGCAGGGCATCGACGGAGTTGTTGACTCCCAGATATTGATGGTTCTTCGCCGTCACCTTCACCAGTCCGCCCTTGGACTCATCGAACACGGTGAAGTTCTCGGTCAGGTCCAAAAACCGGGATTGCTCACACGTCCCCCGGATCACCGTTTCCAGCGATATGATGCCTTGCTCGCCTTCGGTGTTGATTCGTTTCCAGTCGGAAAAATGCTCCCAGCCCGCCGTGACGCTGCCGACCTTGGCTTGGCTCCCGTTCGACAAAATGATGAGCGAATTGAACCAGAACAGTTGCGGGATCGTCGCCTTGTAATCTTTTAGGTTGTGCTTGTAGGCGTGTTCCAGCTTGCCGTGGGATTTTTTTAATTCGATGAACAGCAGAGGCAGGCCGTTGACGAATCCGACCAGATCGGCCCGCCGTTTATAAATGTTGCCGGACACCCAGAATTGCGAAGCAAGAAAGTAATCGTTGTTGCTGGGGTCGTTCCAGTCGATCACCCGCACCGTCTCATCGGTTTCTTCGCCGTCGTCATTTTGAAAACTGACCCGCACCCCGTCCTTGAGTAACTTATAAATTTCCCGGTTGGCATGGGCGAGGCTCATGGCACTGCGATCCTTCGCCAGTTCGTCCATCGCCAGTTGCACGGCGTCGTTTGCAATACCGGGGTTGAGCTTCTTGATTGCCGCCCTCAGCCGGGGCCAGAGAATCACGTCGTTGGTGGTTTCCCGGCCCAAGGTGGAATTCGTGGTGCCGACTTTTTCGTAGAAGCAATTGGCGGACGGCCAGCTCAACTCGTCAAAGAGGGCAATCGCCGGTTGTTCTACCAAGGCGTTCTCGGAGTAGTCGGTTTCTTGGGACGGCATGACCTCACCACCTTACTGTTCGAGTAGCTTAAGCGACTCGCTCACCTGTCGGATGGCCTCTTCCACTTGCGAATACCGATGAACTTTGAAAACTGTCGGAAGACCAAGTGCCATCAACGACACGAAGCCATCGCCAATTTGCAACTCATGCTCGGTATGATCGGGGTTGACGTAATGAACAGGGGCAGCACGATTGTCGTGAAAGTCCCTGAATATGATGATGATGGGCGTCTCGTTCTCGGCTGCAAGTTGCAACTCAATTCCCAGCCCAATTGACGGAAAGCTGCATTCGGCAACAATCACTTCAGCCTCTTGGACCATTCGAGCATCCCAGAGGTAACACAAGCGGGCACGTTCATCAAAAGGCTTGGTGGCCAACTGTGGGTCACTATTCACAAGGGCATACTTCACTTCGTTGCCGCCGTCCTTTGCAACGCTACCGGCCAAACCGTGCAAGAAACTGGCGTACTCCGCAAAATGGTTGCGGGGAACGTGGGTCAGGGCACATGCAATGTAAACCTTCAAACGACACCCTCAGTTGGCCGGTCGCACGTTGGGGACCAAAAAGTTCTTGCCCGTAATCTCGGATGCAATCTCGTCAATAAACTGAGTTCCGGACATTCGGATAAACTCGCTCAGCAACCAGTTCTTTTGCCCTTCAAGGTACTTGGCGAGTTCCATCGGAGCATAACGACACACTTCACTTAGCCGGTGCATGGCGGCAAGCGTCAACGTGGTTGATTGACGAAGCAAGCGGTTCTTTCCCGTGACCGTCGCCTTGACGTACCAGAGCGTTTGTGCCCCGTTGATATAAAACAGATCGTCCCGAAACGACTTGGCAAAAGTCGCCAAGGTAGTCATGTCCGTAGCAGTCGGCTTCCGAGTCGAAGTGACTGCCACGGACGATGAAGAAAGCAACGCACCGTTATTCGCTGTGAAGGTAGCGGGAAGGCGATTCGTGAATCTGGCAGCAGTGTAATGAGCCGACAGTTGAGCGGAGAAATAGACGTTCTTGGTGCCCTGCTCCACGACAAAAAGCGGCTTCACAATCGGCACGAACATTTCGGACTGTGAAGTGTATGTAAGGCAGTACGTCCGGTGAATGTACGGCAGATTAAAAAGAATATCCTTCAACAAATGCTGGTTGGCTGGTTCTGTTTCACCGTAATACGACGCCAGCGACGGAAGAATGCCTTTTGTTTTGATTTTCACGCCCGCCGCCAAACCTTTGGTCTTTGCTCCTGCGGTTGGTTTCCATTCCCCAACCCCATGCATTGGATCGAAGGCAATACCCTTTGCGGAAAGCAGCGCCTTCGTTGCGTTCATAAAGGCGTAATACAAAAGCAACGGTGCCGACTGGACCGGCAGACCTTGAGCGACCGTGTAAAACTCTCTCGCCTGTTGCCAGTAGAATTGAGCGTCGGTTTTCTTTTGTCGAACAAGGGCGAGTTCAACGAAGTCCCAAGGTTCGTTGGTCAGGACCGTCCGTGCCCCAAGTTCGGGTGCGACAATAGCCTTCGGTAAGCTAAGGTCACGGTTATTCAGGACTAAGGGCTTGTAGGTCGGCATGGTCTACTCGGCTGTGGCCTCCACCAGCGGTTTCCCGGTTTCAATGTCGAGTTCTTCCACGTCTAGTTGCCCGTTAATGAGCTTGGGCAACAGCAGGTCACGGGTTGCTCGCAAGTTGCGGTTTTTCATCATCAACAACCGAAGGGTTCCAACCACGTCCGAAATAGTTTCGTTGAAATGATTGAGTAAATCATCGGGTGGGATAGGCAGCGGATATTTCACCAGCACGTCCCAATTGGCCCGTGGCATTTTCGTACCTTGTGAAGTCTGGGTGGCATGGCGAACGAAATCGTCGCTGCTAACACAGCACACGACCGGACCAAAGGCCGAAGCAGAAGTGGGAACGATCACGATGGCATCAGAAGAACAAACCCCATCTACCGGAGCAACGCCGACCTTGTGAAAGTACGGGCGGATTTTTCCAAAAAGGATTTCACCCTTCCTGAAGGCCAACTTCGTGCTTTGAACGTCCGCTGCCTTTCCCCATTCGCCAAGGGTGATGGAACGACGGGGCAGATGCTCCAATCCGATATACGGGGTATCGGGAGCAACCTGCGATGGATCGACGCCCCGCCGCACTTCCTTTGCCATATCGCCAAGGCGAAGTGGCTTCCACCCCTCTGGAATCTTGCCCAGCGGCGAAGTAATTAGTTTTACTTTATCGTGGCCGGGGAAGCGGAAGTTGACGAACCATTCCCGATAAATCGCTTGGGCCATTTCTTCCAAAATGGCGATTCGTCGGGTGTTGTTTTCAATCAGATCGTCATACGCCGACAGCACCCCGGCGATTTTGTGTTGCAGGGATAAGTCTGCCATCAGCACCTTCAAGTCCGAAAACACTGACTTGTTGATGATCGGGGTACGAACCCCACCGGCAGAGCCGAGAGACAGGAACTCCTCTCTTCTTGTAGAAAGGGAATAGTAAAGAAACAGCGGGTTCACATCGGATGATGGAATGATGCTGTGAAGTTGCTGGTTCGTGAACGACGGGCGAGACGTTACGATCGCTTTCCCCATTTGCCAGCCTATGCAAGATACACAAACTGCACCTGCTGGAATGAGAAGCGTTTTCTGGCTCTCAGCACCCTCTTGAGACAAGAACCGCTCGGTCACGGACGCATACCGTTTATCGTGCATGTCGGTAGGCGTTACGAATGGGTACTCGTCGCCAAAGCACTTCGGTCGGCTAGAGGATGGAGTCTTGCCGGTGACGATGCGGCCCAGATCGCCAATCCGTTTGTGTCGCCACTTGTTATTCACGTCGCCGCCTCCAACAACTTGGCGACATTGCCCGCAATGCGTTCCTCCAACTCACGGGCTTCGCTGTTGAGAACTTCCAGTTCTTCGTGGAGTTCTTCCAGCCGCTCGGCAAAAACAAAATCGTCTTCCTCTTTCTCAGCCAACCCAACATAGCGACCGGGATTGAGGCTCCACCCGTGGGCCTCGATTTCCTTGAGCGTGGCGACTTTGCACAGCCCGGCAACATCGACGTACTTGAGCTTGGGAAACGTCGCTTTCAGGTTGGGTTCTTCACCGGGAAAATCCTCATCATTGCCAGCGATGAATTCGGGCGTTTCGCCCCGGTACAGGCGGACGATATTGGCGATGTACTCAATCTGCTTGGGGCTGAACTTGCGGTGGGCACGGTCGATCTGCCGGAAAATATGCCGGGCGTCGATGAACAACACCTTCTCCTTCCGGTCGGTCTTGGCCTTGCCCCGGTCAAAGAACCAGAGGGTGCAGGGGAGCGTGACGGTGTAAAAAAAGTTGGGGCCAATGGCGATCATCACATCGACGGCATGGGCCAGCAGCAACTTCTTTCTAATTTCCATTTCTGATTGCCGGGCATCGGCGGCACTGTTGGCCATCACGAAACCCGCCCGTCCCTTGGCATTCAGGGCGGAATAAAACAACGAAATCCAGAGGTAGTTGGCGTTGTCAGCCTTGGGCATCCCCAACGGGAAGCGGGGGTCGTCTTTGATTTTTTCTTTATCGACCTTATCCACGTTGAACGGCGGATTGGCCATCACGAAGTCGAACTTGCCGACCGATTCGTGCAGGTCTTCGTAGTAGGTGTTCCCTTGCCGTATGTCACCAGAGAGGGCATGGACTGCAAGGTTCATTAAGCAAAGCTGGCGGGTTTCATCGACCCGCTCTTGCCCGTACACGGAGATTTCGACGCTGGGGTTGTGCTTGTGGGCCTTGATGAAGTCGGCAGACTGGACGAACATGCCGCCCGAACCGCAAGCGGGATCGAAGATTCGACCGTGATAGGGTTCGATGATCTGCACGATCAGCTTGACCAGCGAAGTGGGAGTAAAAAACTCCCCGCCTTTTTGCCCTTCGGCACGGGCGAAATTGCCAAGGAAGTATTCGTAGATTTTGCCGAAGGTGTCCCCCTCAGCATCGACGGCCAGTTGCGAGAACGTCTTGAGCAGGGCGACCAGCGTGGAGTTTTCAATCTTGGTGTAGCTCTTGGGCAGCACGCCCTTGAGTTCTTCGTTCTCGGCTTCCACCGCCTTCATCGCTTCGTTGATGGCCTAGCCGATGTTCTCCCCTTCGGGCAGGGCGAGCAGATGGGAGAAGCGGGCCGTAGGGGGCAGGTACATCACGCCCTTGGCCTGATAATCTTCCTTACCGATACCCCGCCGCCCGGTCCCTTTCCCCGCCAGTTCCTTTTCGGCCTGTGTGAAGCGGTGGTCGGCGTAGCGTAGGAAGATCAACCCCAGCACCGGCACGGAGTATTCCGACGACTTGAGCTTGCTGTTGGCCCGTAGCTCGTCGGCAGACGCCCAGAGGCGTTTTTCAATTTCAGTATGGTTGTTCGCCATCGGTCCCGTGTTCCCCGGCTGTGCTGATCGTCGGCGTCCCGTTGTTGCCTTCGGACAGCAACTATCCTACGATACGGGAAGGGGAACAGCAACCTCCGTAGGCGATCCGCCAGAGAGCGGCCAGACGATGAAGTTCGGTGAGCGAATCCGAGAGCTACGAAAACAAAAAAAGATGACCCTTCGGGACGTGGCCCCGCTGGTCGGCGTCGGGTTCCACTACTTGAGCAAGGTCGAAAACGAAAAACTCGACTTCGGCCAGTTCCCCGGTGAAGCCCTGATTAAAAAACTGGCCGAAGTGCTGGACGGGGACGAAAGCGAACTTTTGTTGCTGGCTCAAAAAGTCCCCGACGACATACGCCAGCGTGTGCTAGAGCGCCCCGAAGTCTTTTCCGCCTTGGCAGGGTGCGACGACAAAACGCTTGATGAAGTCATGGGGACGATTCAGGAAAAATCAAAAATAAAAACAAGGCAGGGTAAGCAGCGGCGATGAAGTCCACCACCGAATATCTGACGTTCAACCTGCCAACGAAGATGGGCTTCCTCAACATCACCCCGCAGGTTGAAGAAGTGGTCAAGCGGTCGGGCGTGGCTGAGGGGATCGTCCTTTGCAATGCGATGCATATTACAGCATCCGTTTTCATCAACGATGATGAACCGGGCCTTCATCACGATTACGGCGTGTGGTTGGAAAAGCTGGCCCCGTTCAATCCCGATCCGAAAGTTTACCACCATAACCGCACGGGCGAAGACAACGCCGATGCTCACATGAAGCGGCAGGTGATGGGGCGTGAAGTGGTGGTCGCCATCACCAAGGGCAAGCTGGACTTCGGCCCGTGGGAGCAAATCTTTTACGGCGAGTTCGACGGCAACCGTGCGAAGCGTGTGCTGGTCAAGGTTATTGGGGAGTAATTTCTTCATGGCCGACCGACCAACACCGAAAGATTTGTTGAACTCGCCGGGGGCGTGGTATCTCCGGGTATCGCTGGATGAAGTCGCTCAAGACGTGACCAGCCAACGGGAGAACGTGAAGCGCTGGCTGGCGAACCACGGGCTAAATGTAAAGAAAATCCACCAATACGAAGACGCCGAAGGGTACACGCCCCGGCACTCACCCGAAACCCGTCCCAAGTTTCAAAAGCTGATGGAAGCGGTTCGGGCCGGGTTAGTGAAGTGGGTGATTGTCGATCATCAGCACCGTATCGGCGGCAAAGACGAATGGCACTACGCTTCCCTGATTCACGAGTTCCGAACCCATCATTGCCAAGTCTGGACGATCAAAGGGGAGCATTTATCCGGCGATGACGCCCTGAGTTTTTTCCAAGGTGGACTGACGGCAGGGGCGAGCAAGCAAGAACTCATCGCCAAGGCTCAAGGTGTTCTCCGAGGTCAAAAACAAAAGGCCAAAGCCGGCGAATGGCACGGCGGATACGTTCCCTATGGACTGGACGTGGTGTGCTTCGACCGCCAGACCAACGAAGAAAAATGGCGGATTCGCTGGTACGGGCATTTTGTAAGAAAAAAGATTTTCCCGAACGGTCGGGAGGAAGAATACAACGGCAAGGGCAACTTGCCCGCTATCGAAGATTTGAAAGAGAAGCTGGTACTTCAACCCGGCCCGCCCGACCGTATTGCGGTTGTGAAAGAGATTTTTGAGGCTTTCGCCACACAGTCGATTTCGACGTATCAAATTGCAAAAAAGCTGAATCAAACAGGGGTCAAGCCGACCTACAACGATACTTGGCTCGGTTCCCATATCGTCACGATCTTGGACAACTTCGCCTATATCGGCCTTCCCGCTTGGAACAAGCAAGGCGGCGGCGAATATCTCGAAGATGATGGGGTGGAAGTAAAACCCGTCACCATGAGCAAAGGGCGACGGGAGCGCCCCCGGAGTGCATGGGTCTTTCCCGACAAGCCGGTGTTCGATCCGATCATCCCGAAAAATATCTGGGATAAAGTTCGTGAGAAGCGGGACAAGCGGGATCGGCAGAAGCGGGCACCGAAAAATTCTGCAATATGGTTGGCCGGGTTGGTTCACTGTGCCCAATGCGGCAAACGAATGAGGGGCCAGAAGCGACCCAACTACGTCCAGTTCCTTTGCCAGACGGGAGACAAAAAGAAATTCGGCAAGAAGGATATTACCTGCCTTCGGAACACGGTCCATCACGAACTCATCGAAGAGGTAGTGGAGAAGTACCTTGCTGAGATTGGGGAAGCGGTTGAAACCCTGTTCGCAGCGAACGCAACGGGGGACTTCGGCTTACTGGATAGTTTGCAAGAAGAGTTCAATTACACGCTGATGCTATCGCAGGTCCATCGCAAGATGATGCGGGTGTTCATCGTGATGAACGGTGGGGCCGACGAACTCGACAAGTTGCTGACGGGGAAGAATCCGAAAAAACTCAAGGAGGAATTCTACCCCAAATTCATCGAACTTTACCGAAAGACTTATGCGGCATCAAAGGCCGAATTGGAAGCCAAACTTCGCCAGCATGAGGCGAAACATGACCGGCTGATGAAGGTCATCGAACGGTTCAAGGGGGCACCAAGGGCGTTGGAAAAGAAGCAAAACGAACTATTGGAAGTGGAAGACTCCATCGACTCTGTGGAAAAGCAACTGGTTGACCAGTCGGAAATCGCCACCCAGCATCTTGCCCAGCTTGCCGATCTACGGGAGGCCATCGCAGGGGCCAAAAAGAAAAAAGGGAAGGAAGGGAGCTTGCGGGTCCGGGCCGAAGCGGTACGGCGGCTGATTGACCGAATCGACGTGCATTTTGAGCCTACGGGCAAGAAATACCCGCAGTCGGTGCCCCTCTGGGTTGAGGTTATTCCGGTTTCCGGGGCAAAAGTACGCTACGCCGTTTCGGATTGACCAGTACAAGGCCTTCGGCCACGCCAGACTCGGCGACGAGGCGTTCGACGTCGTCGTGAATCGAGACAATCGCCCGCCGCGCGGGGACGTTCATCCAGAGTTCTTGAGTGAGAGTTTTCATGCGTGCACTTTAAAATATCAATTCACATTCGGAAAGAGGTGAATGACCGTCATCGCAGACGATACATCGGCTCGACGATTTGCCACACCGTTTCTGCCATCTGCTGGTGTCCTTTTTGCGAAAGGTGGATGGTGTCAAGCGTCGATGCGTCGCCGGCGAGAACGTCGAGAAAATATCGCTTCGGGATGAGCAACACGCCGTAGCGCGATGCAAGTCTTCGCTGAATGCGACCGAATTCATTGTAGAACGGCGGCAGAGGGAGTTCGAACATCAGCACTTGACGATTGTCTTGTGCCAGGTAGTCCAATAACGCTTCCAGGTCGTTTTCAAACTGCGCGGATGTCGTCGAACCTAAAACATCGTTTCCACCAATTTCAATCAACACCAATGGCGAGAGTGGTTTGTCACTGATGCGTTGAAGTGCAGACGAAGCTGTCTCTCCCACATGTGAATAATCGTGGACATCGACGGCATGCGTGCGCCACAAAATGAAGGGCCACGTTTCAGCTTCGTTTT
This sequence comes from Planctomycetota bacterium, assembly GCA_027618475.1. Taxonomy (GTDB): domain Bacteria; phylum Planctomycetota; class Planctomycetia; order Planctomycetales; family Planctomycetaceae; genus JAQCEJ01. Next base: position 14,225 of record JAQCEJ010000081.1, read on the forward strand.
CGCCCAGGCCGGCGGTAACGGAATCACCGATGATCGTTAGCGCGGGGCGTCCCACAACTGATGACATCGATGCCGGCAAAAAATGAAACGTTGCTTCCCAAGCCATCGCAACGATAAACATTACGGCGAGCGTGTACGAGCCCGGCTGACGTTTCGAAGTCGTACATTGTGATATGATCCAGACAACGGTCGTGACGCCGATGATCCCATAACCCCAATAGGGGAGCGGTGTCGAGGAAAACGCAACAATGATCGCTCCTAACAGAAAACCCAATATCGATGCACGGCGTATTCGTCGCTGGGTTGAATTTGCCGCCAATACGGAGGCGACGATCAGCACACCGCCGCTGAAAAACGATTGACCGCTTACAATATGATAAACGAGCCAGTTCATGAACGTGGTGCTCGGATTGATGCGTCATTCTATCGTGTGGGAGGAATCACCGTCACACCGATCATCTCAGCCAGCAGATCAACGAGCAAGCGTGAATCGGATTCTTGCGAACCCTGGAGGTCGAATGTGAAATCGCTCCAATACGCCCAGTCGGGAAATACACTCTCGTTGACGAACGAACCTTCGCCGACGAAATTGAAGAAGTGAATTTCCGATTCATCTTTCAGCCTGACGCCCACTTTGAAGCAATCGTATGAATCGTAGGCCGTGGAAAGCATCGAATGATAGCCGATATCGCGATAGCCGTAGGTGATGGCACGGATTTGTGAAAACGGAACGACGCGCGTCCTCAAAAAGAACCAGGCATACCGGGAGCGAATCGACACCCGTTTTCGTCGCGGGTCGACGACGACTTGACGATAAAACAGCCCGAACGTCAGCACGCAAGAGAACATTCCGGTTCTGATCACGACCTGGTCGTTTTGTTTCGAGATGGACGGACCGGAGGAAAGAAAACGCATGGGGTATCCGCCAGTCAATGAACGCCGTCTGATTGCGGTACGGACTACGACAACACAAGCGCTACAACGATCAAGTGACGAAATCTGATCTCATCAATTCGCCGCAGCGACGGCTTCGTCGTACCGAGATTTCAGACTCTCCAGCAACATCGTCTCGGTGTAGAGAATTCCCGTCGTGCTATTGAAATTTTTCCCGCCGGGGTCGCGGCTGAGCTGGCGACCGAGATTCTTGCCCCCTTCGCTCGTCGTCATGTATTCGATCAGTTTGTAACCGTCGGGACCGCGGATCAGTTCTTTGATGCGCCGCTCGCCATAAGGAAGACGCCGCAGGCGATCGGTGCGATCGTAACCGTTCGGCAGGCGGGCAATCTGTCGCATGAACTTTCGCGACAATTTCGTCTCCCGTAGCTTTTTGACGAGAAAATCGCTGCTCGGCAGCAGATGCTGCGTGTATTCTTTCCGGACATCCGTGTCGACGGTCCAGCCGATCTCAGCGAACTGGTCCCACAACGGTGCGACGTCGTCCTGGGCGATGATATCGCCGGGCTCGTAATAGGAAATTTCCGCCAGCTGAATCTGAACGGCAGCTTCGACGTCAGTCCATTCGGGGAACGGTTGTGTTTCCGTTTGAGCAACGAGCGTCGCCGGCATCACGGCGATTGCCAGCACGAACATCGCATCGATGAGTGAAATTCTCGTCATGTGGTTCTCGCGGCTGGAAGAATCTGGTCGCTATAGCAGGCCGGTTCTTGATGGTCGCTCTGTCAATCATCGGACACGCAACGACCGGATAATAGTGTACATATCGGCGCGAAGGGTGAACAAGATCGAGAAACGGACCGATAAAAACGATGATTCGGAAAAATGATCGCCTGTCTGTGAACAAAAACGCATTCCCTTTTGTCGAAAGATGCTCGATAATCGGGGGACATGAACGAGTCTGAACCGATCCCCTCATCGCCGATGGAGACCCCGCTGACTGCTGCGGAGAAGGTCCGTACCTTCCCGACGACGCCGGGCGTTTATCTGATGAAAGACAAACTCGGCCGTGTGATTTACGTCGGCAAAGCGGTGAATCTGCGAAACCGGGCCGGGAGCTACTTCACACAGGCGGCGGCCGTCGATCGCCGGACGGCCGATCTGGTCCCCGAGATTCACGACATCGATTTCATTCCGACCGAAAGCGAAGTCGATGCATTGTTGCTCGAAGCCCGCCTGATAAAAGACGTACAGCCGCGGTTCAATCAGGAGCTCAAAGACGACAAGACGTTTCCTTATCTGCAGATCACGACGCGCGAAGATTTTCCCCGGGTCGAATTCACGCGCAAGCCGAAGACGAAAGGGGTCAAGCTGTACGGTCCCTTCACCAATGCCCGAAAGTTACGCGGGGCGATTTCGGTGATGCAGAAGATTTTTCGATTCCGCACGTGTACGCTCGACATCGAAGAAGAAGACGACCGCTGGCGCTGGTTTCGGCCGTGTCTGCTGGCGAGCATCGCCCAATGCACGGCACCGTGCAATTTGAGAATCACGAAAGAGGAATACCGCGAAGATATCCGCCGATTGAAGATGTTGCTCGACGGCAACAAGGCGTCGCTTATTAAAGAGATGAATAAAGAGATGCAGCAGGCGTCTACCGAGCGTAAATACGAAAAGGCGGCTCGGCTCCGTGATGAAATTCGTGCCCTGGAGAATCTCAAGCTTCGCGGCAAGCTCGACGAGCACGCACAGCCCGAGGTGTTTTACATCGACCCCAAGCGGGGACTTTCGGGACTCAAGAAAATCTTCAAGCTCGATAAACTCCCCCGGCGGATCGAAGCGATGGACATCGCCCATCTGCAAGGGGGCGAAACGGTCGCCAGCATGGTGCAGTTCATCGACGGTCTGCCGTTCAAACAGGGATACAAGCGGTTCAAAATTCGCGAAGTCGAGGGGGTCGACGATTTTGCGTCGATGAAGGAAGTCGTCAGCCGGCGCTTTCGCCGCCTCTCGCAAGAAGGGGAAACCTTTCCCGATATTCTGCTGATCGACGGCGGGAAGGGTCAGTTGAGCGCTGCGATGGATGCTCTCAAACAGATCGGCATCGATCCCCCCCCCTGTGTGATCTCACTCGCCAAGAAGGAGGAAGAAATTTTCTTGCCCGGTGAGTCGGAGCCCCGCCGGTTGAGCCGGCATTCGTATGCCCTGAGGCTTCTACAATACCTTCGCGACGAGGCCCACCGATTCGCACAAAGCTATCACCACTTACTCCGGCGGAAGTCGACATTCGATGAAGGAGGGAGTGGAGGAAAGGCGAAGGATGGGGCATGAAGGATAAGTCAGTGGTGACTTCAGGGGTGAATTGCGGCTACACAAAAATATGTAACCTATTTAACAACAAATAGTTATATCGCCATTAGTCCGTTGGGGAAATTGGCATTTCCTCAGTTTTTTCCTTTGGTACAATTCGCCTCCGATCTCGGATCGATCGGTTCGTTGCTGCGCGTCGGTAGCGATGGTCTTGTCCTATTCACGTTTTTCACCGAAATGGATTTCGGATGAATTGGAATCACATTCTGACTCGCATGGCCTCCTGGCTGATTGTTTCCGCCGGACGTCTTTTGTTCTGGACGCTCAGGCGAGAGTTGCGGTTTCCTGCGCCGGGGTCGAATGCCTTCGAACGTCCCGACGGGCACCTCTACTTGTTCGCCGTCTGGCATGACTTGATGCTCGTTCCGATTTTCGCCGGTCCGCAGAAGTACATGGCGTCTCTCGTCAGCAAACATCAGGATGGCTCGTATCTCGCACAGTCGCTCGAACGACTAGGGATGATGACGGTTCGTGGTTCGAGCACGCGCGGAGGTGCAGCGGCGATTCGCCGGATGATGGACGTCACGAAGCATAAACATATTACGATCACCCCCGATGGGCCGCAGGGTCCACGCCGAAAAATGAAAGCGGGGATGGTCTTTCTCGCGTCGCAGACTGGCCGGGCGATTATTCCGACGGGGCATTCGGCCACGCGCTGCTGGCGAATTCAAGGCCGTTGGACCGATCTGATGGTCCCGAAGCCGTTTTCAAAATTCTATCTACTGACCGGGGATCCGATTCACGTTCCTCCCGATATCTCACGAGAAGAAGTTCGATACTACGTCGAACGCGTGCAGAGGGCGATGGAAGAATTACAGGTCGAAGCCGATCGGTTGGCGCAGTCCTCTGTGAAGTCGTCAACCGAATCGCCGACGTTGCCCCTTCCGGTTGTACGCACATCGCGGAAACAGTCAACCCGCCGGGCCGCATAATGGCACACGATGCCCCATCACAATTCAGTGCCGAGATCCTCATTCGCGAGCAGGTTCGAACCCGACCGCGGCAACGATGGCGGTCGGCATGCGCCCTGGTCTGTCTGCTTCTTTCGCTATCGCTGTCGTTGACGACGAGCGGTTGCCGTATGTTTTCGAAGAAGAGTGTTCCGATCGCCGAACTCGATGACGGACTGGTGATACCGATCGAAGATCGCGACGTCGTCTGGGAGAAAACCATCGACGTGCTCCATGCGTATCAATTCGAGATAGCACGCGAAAATCGTCTGGATGGAGTCATCGAAACACATTACAAGGTTGGCGCGTCGCTGGTCGAACCGTGGCATCGCGATTCAGTCGGCCTGAGTCAACGGCTCGAAAGCACGTTGCAATCGATTCGCCGACGAGTCTCCATCACGATTACGCCGGTGGACGGCGGTCAGTTCCTCACGCTCGAAGTGATCAAGGAACTCGAAGATCTCGACGGGAACGCCGCGAATTCTCCCGGTGCGGCGACATTTCACGAATATCAGCCGCTCAATCGCGATCTCGCTGCGGTGGTCGGACAGACGGCTCCCTCGGGATGGATTCACCAGGGCCGCGACGGGGCACTCGAAAACAAACTGCTCAATCGACTCGCGCTCGATTTAAGAGAATAAGTCACTCTTTAGCCGACTGAAGTCATCGAGAGCCGTGAAGAAGAATGGCCGCAAAAAAACGCAAAATTCGCACAACAAGTCATGTTCACTCTCTGCGGCCTCTGCGATCTCTGCGTTTCAAATCCTCTGCTTATGATACTCATGGAAACGCAGAGAATCGCAGAGTCAGACAAGATCGAGTTTAATCTACTTCGGACGGTTTCGATCATCGCAACGCGCTCACCGTCACTCGATTCTCGAAGATCAACTCACCCGCTTCTCCATATGCCTGCAAGTCGATTGCAGGGCTTTTGCCCCATTTGATTTCCACATATCCGAACGTCGGCTCGGCGTACGATGTCTTGCTGACCCGAAAACTGTTAACCGCTTCGGCCCATTTGGGGATGCCAACTGACAGACTGCTCGACGTGAAATCGTAAAATGGATACGGCCCGTCGTCGGTCTTCGACGTTTCGGTGAAATGAACATCTCCCGAAAGAAACACCACGCCATCGGCTTTTGTCTGTTCGATGAGATCGTACAACCGCTTGCGCTCCAGCGGGAAATTCCCCCACGATTCCATCCCTTTCTCGTCGGCAATCACTTGAATGCTCGAACAAATCAGCCGCACATCGGCCGGTTCCTTCAATTGTTCCTCCAACCACTCCCATTGCGCTGCGCCGAGTATCGTGGCATCGGGATCGTGATTTGGCACATACCAGCCGACAAGATTCAGCTTTTTCTTTTCGTCGTCCGAACGTTCGTCTTTGGTATGTCGGCTTTTGAAGTAGCGAGTATCGAGCAGAATGATCTGTACGCGCCGGCCTTTTGGTCCATAGGCAAACGAACCATAAACACCAGGACGCGTTCGGCGGATCGAATCGTCCGGCACGCCGAAGAAGTCGAGCATGATTTTTTGAGACTCAACCTTTTTCGGATACCACGCCCCGCCGTCGTTCACACCGTAATCGTGATCATCCCATGTCGCCAGTACCGGGCAGGTCTTCAACAGTTTCTTGTAACCGGGCTGTTCGCCGAGTTGATTGTATTTCTCCTGCATCAACTGCATATCTTCGGTATCGGCGTAGATGTTGTCGCCGAGAAACAGAAACAATTGCGGTTTCTTTTCAACAACGGCGTCCCAGATCGGCTGCGACTTAAATTGCTCGGCACACGAACCAAACGCAATGCGTTCGAGCGATTCGGGAAACTCTTCCTCGGCGGAGTAGACGGGATGAGGCACAGCAAGCATCACGATCAGAACAGCAACGACATTTCTCATAAGATCCTCCGTACTTCGTCGAGGTCGATGAATGTTGAACTCTGCATATTCAGGTTACAATAGAATCCCGGATGAATCTATTGAAACCGTTCTGTTCGAGGAGATCGAATCTGTCCGCAGATTTTCGCAGATGAACACAGATAAGAGCAGCTGAGAACCAATAGCCGGTATAAGAGCAATGATTTGACTGTTTTTTAGGACATATCAGGTATTTTAACCGTAAACTTTCACAGACATTTTCCTCATCTGCGTCAATCTGCGAACATCTGCGTACCACACTTTAGTTCTGACAACGGATAGATTTCTTTCGCTGAACTATCGAGAATTTTTATGCAGTTACCGATCTTTACCGATGTGCTTGCCGCCCGCGATGTCATTCGACCGTATTTGCTGCGGACACCTTCGCTCCGATATCCGCTGCTCGACAAATTGCTCGATGCGAAGGTCTACGTCAAACACGAAAACCATCTGCCGACCGGTGCGTTCAAGGTTCGCGGGGGAATCCATCTCGTCTCACAACTCGATGACGAAACCAAACGCCGCGGCGTACTCGCTGTTTCGTCTGGCAATCATGGGCAGTCGATTGCTTATGCCTCACATCTGTTCGGCGTGAAGGCGACCGTTGTGATGTTCGGCATTCCCAACCCGATCAAACGCGAAGCGATCGAAAGCTGGGGAGCACATGTAATCGCCCACGGAAAAAACTCCGGCGAGGCGCGTATCTTCGGCGAACACCTCACCGCCGAACATGGTTACCGCAACATCTCGGCCTGCGACGAACCCGAACTCATCGCCGGCGTCGGGACATGTACCGTCGAGGTTATCGAAGATGTTCCCGACGTCGACATGATCTTCGTTCCAATCGGCGGCGGCAGCAGCGCTTCCGGGGCGTGCCTCGCCGTCGAAGGGATGAAACCAAGTGTCGAAGTGATCGGCGTGGGGGCGAAGCGCGCACCGGCGTCGTATCTCACCTGGAAGCACCTCGCACGGACCGAAGCCGAGGTCGAACCAACGATTGCCGAAGGTCTCGCCGTCAACGAACCGTTCATGCTTCCGCAGCAGATTTTGTGGGAGCGATTAAACGATTTCCTTATGGTCGACGACCAGCAGTTGCAAAACGCCGTGCGGCACTTTCTGGAAAAAGTCCGCACGCTCGTCGAGCCGGCGGGCGCGGCGGCATTGGCCGGAGCGTTGTCGATCCCCGATCGAGTTCGCGGAAAGACGATTGTGCTGATCGCGTCTGGTGCGAACATTTCACCCGAGCACCTGAAGCGGTGTCTGGAGTAATCGTACGAACGCTCTCCGAGTTTTCATGGACGGCGAGATCGACGAATTTATCTGATGGATGTCCGGTAAGGATCATCTTGCGCGGGTAGCTTTCGTTACCTCCGATGGTGATAATGGCCATCGTTGTGCTCGACGTTCGCAAATACACCATCGGTACCGCCATGAAATCCGCACAAATTCTTCGGGATAAAATCAACTCGCAACAGCTTACGCTCGGCATGTTGGTCACGCTGCATCTCTGGCCCGATTTTATCGAGATCGCGCAGCGGGCCGGGCTCGATTATCTCATTCTCGACGGCGAACATGGTCCGCACGACGCCGAACAACTGGCGACGGCCTGTTCGATCGGACGGATGATCGACTTCCCGATTCTGATTCGTCCCGCTGAATCCGATTATCGCACCGTTCGTTTTGCTGCCGATCTCGGACCGTGCGGGTTTCTGCTTCCCCAAGTCAAAAACAGCCAGATGCTCGACGACGTGCGCGACGGGTTGTATCTTCCGCCGCGCGGTAAACGGCGTCCCGGCGGACACGGTAACCGCTGGACCACCGACTACACGCAGCCCGCGTGGGCCGCACAGGTCGAGAACGACTGGATCGTCCTGCCGCAAATCGAATCGCAAGAAGGTCTCGACAATGCCGACGCGATCGCGAATCATGAAATCACGACGGCGATTGCCATCGGCCCGTACGATCTCTCGGCCGATCTGGGGGTCTGTGGGGAGTTGACGGGCGAAAAAATGTTCGCCGTCTACGACCAGATTCGAGAGGCCGGACGGCGCGCCGAAAAAAACATGTGGATGATCGGCGACGGCCCGACACTGCAACAACGAGGTTTCACCTTCCTCTGCATCGGCGAACCGGTGACGGCGCTGGAGGGGATGATTAGAACCAACGTGACGGGATTGCGAAAATCAGCCAGCTCCCCGGCATGAAATAGATTCATTTCGGTTCATGTCGGGCAGCTGACGTTCACAACAATAAGGTCTCGGCATGGCATGGCTCAAGGACAAACTACAGGGTTCAATTTTCGGCCGGTTCGTTCGGAACTCGATCGACACGCCGACCGATAATAAATCGCTGTCGCATCTCGATTTGAACGCCATCTATGACCGGCAAACCATCGAGGTGATGCGAAGGGTGCTGAAACGCAACTCGAATGGGATCGATATCGGCGCCCATCGAGGCGATATTCTCAGCCAGATGCTCACAATGGCCCCGGCGGGGACTCATCATGCCTTTGAGCCTCTTCCCGACTATGCCGCGCGACTGAGAAGAAAGTTTCCGAAAGTTCGCGTTCATCAGATGGCCGTCAGTGACAAGAGCGGCGAAGCCGAATTTCAACACGTGGAGAACGACCCGGCGTACAGCGGTCTCAAACGCCGTATTTACGATCGTCCCGATCCGCAGATCGTTGCGATCAAAGTCCCTGTCGGCACAATCGACGAGATCATCCCACCCGACCTGCCGATCGCTTTCATCAAGATCGACATCGAAGGGGGAGAATTCCATGCGCTGACAGGCGCGGTCAACACGATACGGCGCTGCCGACCCGTCATTGTGTTCGAAGCGGGGAAAAATTCCACCGGCGAATACGGTGTCAGCCCCACCGCGTTGTACGTGCTGATCGAAACAATGCTCGGCTACAGACTCTCGACAATGGGACGCTGGCTGGAAAACGAACCTCCACTGACGTTACTGCAATTCTGCCACAACTGGGATCACGGCCCCGATTTCTACTTCATCGCCACACCCGCCGGTGAATAACGGCTTGTCACCGCTGACATTTTTCTGTCTAAACTGGTATGATCGCCGTCGTCGTCAGGATTTCCGAGCCACTTGCACAAGGACATTCTTCATGAGCACCACGACTGCTTCATCTCATGGTTCTGCACTGCCGTTTGGATCTTCTGACCTGACGCTTCCCCCCGACCTTCGCGAGCCGTTACAGGCTCATCTGCGCGACCTTAAGCAGCGTTATCTTGCCCGCGGCTGGGGTCAGCCGGTCGGCTTCGGCAAACGGCCTGCGCTCATCGTTATCGATCTCGCGAAATTCTGGACACAGCCCCAGCAGCAGATCGGCACGAATCTCGATTCAGTAATCGACGGCACACTGAAAGTTCTTGCGGCGGCACGCGAGGCGAAGATTCCCATTTTCTTTACGAGTTTCGCCTACGATCCCGCCGATCCCCCCAGTCCGCAGAACGTCAAGCTGCAGATGAAGATCAAACCGGGCGACGAAAAGTTTTTCGAACTCGACGAACGGATGAATCGCAAGCCGACCGAGAAGTTGATCCTCAAGCGTTACGCCTCGTGCTTCAAAGGGACGACCCTGCACGAAATGCTGACGTCGCTCGGCGTCGATACGCTGATCGTCACCGGAGCGAGCACCAGTCACTGCGTCTACGCCACCTGCCGCGATGCAACCGACAGCTTCCGCGTGATCGTTCCCAAAGAAGCGGTCGGCGAGCGATGCGAGATTATGCACGAAGTCAATTTGCTCGACATCGATATCGATCTCGGCGATGTGATGCCGGTGGACGATGTCGTCGCAGAACTCAAAAAACTTCCCGTGTGAAACCGTGATTGAACTTGTCGGTTCGCAACACAACACAGAAACCGAAATCTGAATTTTCCACTGCGTGAGTTTCGCGACTTTGTACGAACAGTCCTTCTCTAACCGAACAATCATCATCATGAACTCGTGGTAAATTAAATAGAACTGATTTCAGTGATTTCGCATTTGTTTGCCTTAACAGCCCATTGATAAATGGGCGGCACTGCCGGCTTGTCCGGCAGTGTGCTTGTCTGGCCGTGTGGTTACGAGACATCGGAAAAACACGGGTCGACAAGCCACCCATGACACACAGTATTTGATCATTCCTCATTTTCAACGGGCTGTTAAACCGATTTTGAAAGCAACACGATGACTTATCATCCACAGACGTTCTCTCGATTTTTCACCTTTCTGTTCATCGGCATGATGACGATCGCTCCCGTCGGCTGCGGATCCTCGCCGCCGCCGACAGAATCGTCAGGCCAATCGACTGTCGAGAAGAACGACGTCGACGACGCTCGTCCCGAGACCGAAGCATCGTCGTCCGAAACGGGTCCGAAGAAGCGAACGTTCCGCCCGGTGCAGTTGGGCGACTCGTCGGCTCACGAACATGATCACGACGGTCACGATGCCGAATCTCACCGGAATATGGAAGACGTGATGACCGCTCTCAAACCGTTGCAGGTGGTCCTCGGCAACTGGAACGGTATCACGAAGAATAAAGTCAATGATTTCAACGGCATGGAAGCGGTCGACTGGGTCTGGGATTTGAAGACCGATCCGCATCAACCGGCGTTGGTGTTTCATTCACCGATGGGAAATTATGTGAAAACCGCCCGGATGACATACCTCGCCGATCGCGACACGTTTCAACTCACGACAACCGATGTGAACGATGAAGAAAAAATCTATGAAGGGGGTTTCACCAAAGAAGTCGAGGATGTCCCCGGCGACGACAAGAAATTGCAGCGGACATTCGAACTGACGTTCGAGCAAATCTCGCCCCCGGAGGTGAAAAAACTGGGTCGCGTCAAACTGCGGCAGATCGACAATAACCGCTATCAGATGGAACTCGCCGATCGCCGCGGCAAGAACTGGCATGTCGCCGACATCGTCGCCTGCCAGCGCGAGGGAACTTCATTCGCTCTCAGCGACACCGACTATGGCGACAAGACGTGCATCATCTCGCAAGGACTGGGAACGATTGCGGTGAACTACGAAGGCAAAACGTTTTACGTCTGCTGCTCGGGCTGCAAAGCGGCATTCGAAGAAGATCCCCAAAAGTGGATCGCGCGGATGGAAGAGCGAAAGATGAAATAGACAAAGAGAAAAAAAGTTAGCCGCGACACAAAGGCTCCGCGCCGCGGAGCGCTAGTCTGATATGAAAGCGAAAGAAGCGTACCTACGGAATCACTGTTCCCAAGCCAGTCGTCACGAGCCCGAGCGTGATGCAATTACAGCCAATGTCTTGGAGATCCAACGGCGAGTCGAACGGCAATCGTTTTCTGATCGGATAAAATGCCATCGCTGCAACGGCTAGGAATTCAATGCCCAAGCCACAGAGGAAGATGATGCCTCCCGCAAGTAGAATTGTCGTTCTCATGAATTACTCGCCTCCGGATTTCCATCACGGGAACCTCGTTGACCGAACATAACGAATCAAATCGCGATGGTTCTGATCTTTTCGTAGTCCTCGTCAGGTATTTGGATCTCAAATTCCTCCTCGATATACATAACGACTTCGACCACGTCGAGTGAATCCAACTCTGCAATTTGAAGTAGATCATCCAACTCCGCCAATTCGGCGAACCGCTCACGAATCTGCCACAAGAGTTGGCCGCATTGAGGACAAGGAGCATCTCCGGTATCGGCCGATGGATCGATTTTCGCAGTCCCGCCGCAAATTGGGCAACGGCCGGGAAAACCTTCAGGCGTGCGGGAAGAGATGGTCATGATGCTTTCCGACTCGACCGATTTACAAACCGGCGTCTCTCAATTCTGTCTTGTTATTATAGTCTAGAGCCTGTTATTGACTTATCTCAAGAAATCTGTTGATGTTCGGTGATGAGCACGACACGGAAGTC
>JAQCEJ010000082.1 GCA_027618475.1 Planctomycetota bacterium
GAGGAGCATCCGTGGATTCACCCAAAGTATGCCTTGACAGAAAACTTCCTATAGGTGGCACCCGGCGATCTCACTGTGTAGAACTTCGAGACAAACTCAGCAGCAAAGACGGTCTCCCCCGAGCGGCGGCGATGATCGAAGAGTTTGCTGACAGCAATGACGGATGACGAGTTTCAAGGGATACAGCGCAACGATGTGGTTATGCGGGGGCGTTCCGTCCTACTCGTTCTTGAATGACACCAATCAGCGCCGGACCACAGAGGGTCGTCAGCAGCACCAGCACCCACAATCGCCCGGCGAAGATGTTGTAGTCCGCCAGCAGCCTTTCCCACGGCACGCCTGCCACGAAGTGAAAGAACCCGAACTCGAAGCAGACGGTCATCGCCGTCCACATCACGCCGATCAGCCACAGGTCGATCCGCTGAACCAAGTTGCCGATCTTGACCACGAACACCCACATGATGGCCAGCATTGCGGTGATGAAGAGCAGCGTGCCGATGACGTGAGCAGCCTGTTCCCCAAGAGAAGGGGCGATCAGCTTTTCTCGAACTGCTCCCAGTGTCACGGCGATCACAAGAAACAAGGGCCAGACCGCCAATGCCAGCAGATACGCCTTCCGCCTCGCTGTCACACCAGCACCTCATCGACCGGGCGGCGGGGAGTATGGTGCTTCTCTGCCTGTGCGTAGCCCATCCGAAATGGATGCTGAGGGATAAATCCTGACTCGGGGTTCAATGCGGCGACTTCCGCCTTGAGTTCAGGAACCTGCACGATCTGGCTCATCGGCTGACACCAGATGCCGTGGGAAGCCGCCAGCAGGGATAGTCGCTGGTAAACCTGTCCCACCCGTAACTGAGATTGCCGGTCGTCTTGCTCGCTGCTGAGAAGGCCAAGGATCGGCGAACTCATCAGGATGTCCGAATCCTTTGTGGCTTGTGACTTGCCCATATCGATGTAACTGACGGCCAGTTTGCCGATCTTGGACATCAGCCAGCCGGTGCCGAAGACGCCTTGACCGATCCAGTAGGCCAGTTCCTCACGAAAAGCTGGATCAGCAAACTCGATGGCGTCTCCCTGAACCACGAGATCATCCACCTGCCGCTTGATCTCAGGATCGGCAGTCAGGTGCAGCTTGATGCCGTCCTCAACACAAATGCCTTGAAGCTGCTGAAGAACCTCATCAGGGATCGCACGATCCTCGTAACGCTGATGGTTCGTGTGCCGGACCGGGATCATATCGAACAGTACAGGGGGCCGGTGGGTTGCGGATTGAATTTGCTCAGAGAAGGTCACTGTCACAGCCAAGGAAGGATCATCGGCCTTCGGGAGAAGCACAATGTCGTGTCTGAGGCCAAAATGCTCGGCGGCGACCAGTAGGTTTTCGAGGGCGCAGCCGACGCTGATGTGCAGTTCCCTCTGGTCGTCGTCAGCGACCTTGAGCCAGCGTGAAAAATCGATCAGCACGTCGATCCGGCTGTCCTGCACCCGGAACCGCCACGGCTCGGTGTTGTGACTTGAGGGAGCGAGGATGGCGTACCGCAGCAAGAATTGCAGTCGCTCCGAGAGCGATCCAACGGACGGGAAATCGACTGATTGAATGGCCCAGCAAGAAATATGTGTATCTGAAGGCATCGGCGACTCCTTTCCTGTTGGCCGTGCTTGCGTCTTCCTTCATTCTACCAGTGTTGCCGAGCATATTAAGGTTCCTCGGCGGGTGACACTGTCGAAATACGTCGTCATTCGAATCAGTTTCTTCGCGTGCCACTGGCTTTGCCAGTGTGCCTTTGATCTTCTGCCTTTTTTGAGCGAGAAGGCATCTATCGCTCATTGGCATTACGCGGTTGCAAACGATCCCGAAGTACACTGGCAATGCCAGTGGCACACGACAATCAGGTCTTTCTTCATCGACAACAGTGACGTAGGTCAGGCTCATCGCCTGACGATTTTTGAACGGTTTGCATTCGTCAGGCATTCTGCCTGACCTACAAGAACTGCGAGTCTGATCACGTTTGGCGAAGCAGGAGCTTCGCTCACTTGCGATCCCAAGCGGGAGCTTGGGATCGAGAAGGGACAACATCATGAGCGGCGAAGCGGGGGCTTCGCGGGTATGAGGGAAATGGCACCCTCACCCCGGCCCTCTCCCAGTGGGGAGAGGGAGATAAAGAACCGGCGTGCGTTAGTCTTCGTCCTGTCGCAGTTTCTCCAAGACCGTCAGGTCTTCGAGCGTCGTGGTGTCTTGCGTCGAGACGCGGCCGGCGGCGACGTCTCTCAGGAGTCTGCGCATGATTTTTCCGCTGCGCGTCTTCGGTAACGCCGTGGCGAAGCGGATGACGTCGGGGGTGGCGACGGCTCCGATTTGCTTGCGGACGTGGGCGGTCAGTTCTTTGATCAGTTCGTCGTTGCCGTCGCCCGACTTGAGTGAGACGAAGCAGCAGATCCCTTCCCCTTTGAGGTCGTGCGGGAAGCCGACAACAGCGGCTTCGGCGACGTTGGGATGCGAAACGAGGGCGCTTTCGATTTCCATCGTGCTCAAGCGGTGGCCGGCGACGTTGAGGACGTCATCGACGCGGCCCATCACCCAGTAATAACCGTCGCTGTCTTTACGGGCACCGTCACCGGCGAAGTAACACCCTTCGATATCGCCGAAGTAGGTCGAGACGAAGCGTTCGTGATCGCCGTACAATGTTCGCAGCATCGACGGCCAGGGCTGTTTCATCACGAGGAGCCCCCCTTCGTTGGCGCCGACGCTGGTTCCATCTTTGCGAACGATGTCGGGGACGACCCCCGGCAACGGCTTCGTACAACTTCCCGGCTTGGCGGCGGTGATTCCCGGGAGCGGGCTGATCATGATCGCCCCGGTTTCCGTCTGCCACCAGGTGTCGACGATGGGGCAGCGTTCCTGCCCGATCACGCGGTGGTACCACATCCACGCTTCGGGGTTAATCGGTTCGCCGACCGATCCGAGCAGGCGGAGACTGCTGAGATCGTATTTGCCAGGCCATTGGTCACCCCATTTGATGAAGGCGCGAATGGCGGTGGGAGCGGTGTAGAAGATGTTCACTTTGTATTTTTCGACGAGGTTCCAGAATCGGCCTTCATCGGGCCAGTTGGGAGCCCCTTCGTACATCATCGTGGTCGCTCCATTGGCGAGCGGTCCGTAGACGATGTAGCTGTGACCGGTGACCCAGCCGATGTCGGCGGTACACCAGTAGGTGTCGTCATCCTTGAGGTCAAAGACCCACTTCGAAGTCATCATTGTGCCGAGCATGTAGCCGGCCGTGGTGTGCAGCACTCCCTTCGGTTTACCGGTGCTGCCTGATGTGTAGAGGATGAACAGCGGATGTTCGCTGTCGAGTTCGACCGGGTCGCAGTCGGTGTCGGCGTCCTGCATCAGGTCGTGCCACCAGAAATCGCGGTCAGGGGTCATCGTGACGTCGCTACCGGTGCGACGAACAACGACGACCTTCTCGACGCTGGGGGATCTTTCCATACTCTCATCGACGGCGGCTTTGAGCGAGACGACTTTGCCGCGGCGCCAGCCGCCGTCTGCGGTGACGACCACTTTGGCTTTGGCGTCGTTGTTGCGATCGGCGATGGCATCGGCACTGAAACCGCCGAAGATGATCGAATGCGTCGCCCCGATGCGGGCACAGGCGAGCATGGCGATGGCGAGTTCGGGAATCATCGGCATATACAGTGTGACGCGGTCGCCGGTTTTTACTCCGAGTGACTTGAGTACGTTGGCGAACTGACAGACTTCACGATAAAGGTCTTGATAACGGAGCACGCGCGTATCGCCCGGTTCTCCTTCCCAGATGATGGCGGCTTTGTTTTTTCGCCACGACGTGAGATGCCGATCGAGGCACTGCACCGAGGCGTTGATCTTGCCGCCGTTGAACCATTTGGTGTCGGGCATATTGCCCGAGAGAACCGAATCGTATTTTTTGAACCAGGTGAGGTTTTCGGCGAGTTCGCCCCAGAAACCGGCGGGGTCGTCTTTGGCCCGGTTCCACATTTTTTCATATTCGGCTTCGCTGCTGATATTGGCACGGGCAGTGAATTCGGCCCGGGGAGCAAACTTACGACCTTCCTGCAATACGCTTTCAATGCTACCGGCTGAGCTCTGGCTCATGGCGAGTTCCTCATCTCTATTATTCTGGTGATCTCGATGTGATCAGGGACGCCGTTGACGACGGTCCGTGCCTTGATATGCGGCAAACGTTGCTCGATCTTACGGCACGGGGAACGAGAATTCAACGCGACCGGATCAGCGAATCGGGGGTCGGAATCGAAGTTTTGAATTCGGATCGGTTGCAGCGACGATATCGCTCTGGAAAGCTGGGAAACCGCTGCGTTGTCGCGGTTTGTTCGCGGAATCATTGCGATTCGGATTTCGACTGAGCGAACATCCATTCGTACAGTTCGGACGTCTTGTAGGCTGGAACCCAGCTATCGTGACCGACTTCGGGATATTCGGTATAGCGCGGTTTACCTCCCAGAGCCTTGATCGCGGCGATCATTTCTCGCGAACGATTCACTTTCACGGCGGAATCTTTCGCACCATGAAACGCCCAGACGGGAATGTTCGCGCACGGCTCGACCCGAGCGGGATCGCCTCCCCCGCACACGGGCACCGCCGCGGCGAATTTTTCGGGATACCGTTGAATGGCATCCCAGGTACCGAAACCTCCCATCGAAAGACCGGTGACATACAGTCGATTGGCGTCGACGGGGAAATCGGCTATGAGTTTGTCGATCAACTCCTGAGTCGATCGCATGGGGGGGGTCGGATCGGCCGGCATCGTGCTGGCATCGAGCGTCCAGTCGACGTCGACCCATTTCATCTCCGCCGGGCACTGCGGCACGATGACGTAACACGGATATTTTTCGAGGTATTCGTCGGTCGCAAACGTTTTCACGCCATGAATCAGCGGAGCTACATTATCGTCTCCCCGTTCACCGGCACCGTGCAGAAAGACGACCAGCGGATATTTCTGATCGGGTGCCGGTGACGTCGGTTTCAAGAACCGGTACGGCAGCATCTGCTTGTCGGAACTTTCGAACACGAGCTTTTCGAATCGATCGGCAAGGTCGTCATCGGCCATAGCGGAGGTGCTGATCCCCAATAAGAATACACACACGGTGAAGCAAGACAACGTCGTCGGAAACGTTGTACAGATCGAACGGTAAACACGAAGTCGGCAAACGTGGAAAATACTCATCTGACAAATTCTCGTGGAAGCATCAAAAAGTGAGCATGATAAAAATCTGAATACAAGGAATTTCACACTCGTTTTCACAAAATTTCCCTCACCTCAACGTACTCAGGAAACGGGTAAGAATCAATGGTACGACGAGATATACAGGGCCCGGGGAACCGCGTGACCCGGTTTTTGGCGGGGAAGATGCGTTGCTCATGCCAAAAACGCGGTCGAACCCGATCGTAACGTTCGACGCAGTCGTGCTTCCCGGCATCTCACCATTTACAGTCGACGGTTCGGTAGCTAACCTTTGTTCCACCGACTCTGCGTCGGACATCTTGAGGGAACAAGTTTTTCGCCGGGGGTTGGTGCTATATTATGGCCATTCGAATCGCTCTGAATCATCAGACCCGTTATCGATTCGATCGGTCGGTCGCCCTCGGTCCGCATATTGTCCGTCTTAGACCGGCCCCGCATTGCCGTACGCCGATCAAGAGTTATTCGCTCAAAGTGGTTCCCGAGAAACATTTTCTCAACTGGCAACAGGATCCACAGGGGAATTTTCTGGCGCGGTTCGTCTTTCCCGATCCGACGCGAGAACTGAAGATCGAAGTCGATCTCGTCGCAGATATGACGGTCATCAATCCGTTCGATTTCTTTCTCGAACCGTCGTGCGATCAGATTCCCTTTGCCTACGAACCGTGGCTCGAAAAAGAACTCCAGCCGTTTCTGGTTCTCGACGCGGCGGAACCCAAGCTCGAAAAATATGTCTCCCAAATCGACCGCACGCCGACCGATACGATCACCTTTCTGGTCGAATTGAATCAGAAATTGTGGAAGGATATCAGTTACGTCATTCGTCACGAGCCGGGAATTCAATCGTGTGACGAAACGCTAACACTTAAACGGGGATCGTGCCGCGACTCGGCCTGGTTGCTGGTGCAGGTTTTACGTCATCTGGGACTGGCAGCGCGATTCGTCTCGGGGTATCTCGTGCAGCTTGTTCCCGACGTCAAACCGATCAGCGGACCGGCAGGAGCCGCTACGGACTTTACCGATCTGCACGCCTGGGCCGAGGTCTATCTTCCCGGTGCCGGTTGGATCGGTCTCGACCCAACATCGGGGCTTCTCGCCGGAGAAGGTCACATCCCTCTGGCATGCACTCCCGATGCTCAGGCGGCCGCACCGGTCACGGGAGCAACCGACACTTGCGACGTCGAGTTCGATGTGCAGATGACGGTGACACGCATCGAAGAAGAGCCGCGCGTCACCAAACCATACAACGAAACGCAATGGGCGGCGATTATGTCGCTCGGAGAAAAAGTCGATGCCCGGCTGAAAGCCGACGACGTCAGACTGACAATGGGAGGTGAGCCGACGTTTGTCGCTGTCGACGATATGGAATCGGAAGAATGGACGACGGCGGCCCTCGGTCCGGTGAAACGTCAACGGGCCTTGGCTTTGATGCAGCGGATGCAAAAACATTTCGCACCGCAGGGACTATTGCACTACGGTCAAGGGAAATGGTATCCGGGAGAATCGCTGCCGCGATGGGCGCTGCGCTGCTTCTGGAGAAAAGACGGCCAGCCGATCTGGCTCAATCATTCGCTGATTGCCGATGAAACGATCGACTATGGCTTCGGCAGTGACGAAGCGCATCAGTTCATTCGTGAGTTGGCCGATCGCCTGGAGGTCGGCACCCGCTGGATTCAACCCGTATTCGAAGACGTCGTTCATTATGTGTGGAAAGAACAACGTCTGCCGGTGAATATCAATCCGCGCGACCCCAAATTGAAAAACGCCGAAGAGCGACAACGGATTGAAAGGGTGTTGTCTCAGGGGGTCGGATTACCGGTCGGTTATGTCTTGCCTATTCGGCGTCAATGGTGGCAGGCGCAAGATCGGGCGAAATGGACGAGTGGCCCCTGGCCGGTTCGCTCGAAACATCTTTATTTGTTGCCGGGCGATTCACCCATTGGTTTGCGTTTACCCCTGGATTCGTTGCCGGTCGTTTCATCGCAGCAGAATCCTCCGCTGGCCGAATTCGATCCGACAGAAAGCCGGTCCCCTTTGCCTCCACACCGCGGTCTAAAAATGCAACCGATGTTGCATTCGGAGAAATTCGATTTACCGCCGGAAAAAATCAACGAACAGCATTTGCAAACGGCGTCAAACCAGGGGACAAAATCCGCTTCGACGTCGACGAAAGCAAAATCGGTCGCGGACAACAAATCGAGAGAGACTGACGAAGACCGCGACGAGGAAATCGACCTTCATAAAACGCCCCTCGTACGAACGGCCTGTTGCGTCGAAGCCCGCGAGGGTCGGTTGTATCTGTTCATGCCGCCGGTTGAGACGCTGGAAGATTATCTCGAAATCATTACTGCTATCGAAGAGACCGCCTGGAATTTGCAGATGCCGATCGTGATTGAAGGATACGATCCCCCGGTCGATCCACGGCTGAGAGAGTTAAAGATCACACCCGACCCCGGCGTCGTCGAGGTCAATCTGCATCCCTCCGAAACCTGGAAGGAACTGGTCGAAAACACCACGGTCTTGTACGACCTCGCACGACAGGAAAATCTGGGTACCGAAAAATTCAACCTCGACGGCGGACACACGGGAACGGGAGGGGGAAATCATATCGTGCTTGGCGCGGCGACCCCGATCGACAGTCCGTTCTTGCGGCGACCCGACCTGCTCCGCAGCTTTCTGGCGTACTGGAACAATCACCCGTCGCTCTCATATTTGTTTTCGGGGATGTTCATCGGGCCGACGAGTCAAGCCCCGCGTGCCGATGAAGGGCGCCGCGACGCCGTTTACGAATTGCAGATCGCCTTCAAGCAGATTCCCGAATCGGGGCACTGTCCGCCGTGGCTGGTCGACCGCGTTTTTCGACATCTGCTCGTCGATGTCACCGGCAACACGCATCGTGCCGAGTTTTGCATCGACAAGCTTTATTCTCCCGATACGAGCACGGGCCGGTTAGGGCTCGTCGAGCTGCGGGCGATGGAGATGCCGCCGCATTCGCGTATGAGTCTGGCCCAACAACTCCTCGTTCGCGCGCTGGTCGCGAGGATGTGGGAATCGCCGTACCGAGAGCCACTTGTGAACTGGGGAACCGCACTTCACGATCGATTTCTATTACCGCATTTTGTCTGGCAGGATTTCCACTGGGTCATCGCCGATTTGAATCGCGCCGGTTTCGAGTTTCAACCCGAGTGGTTTCGGGCTCATTTCGAGTTTCGTTTTCCGCTCCTCGGCAAGGTTGAATGGGAGAGCGTTGCGATGGAAATCCGTCAGGCCATCGAACCGTGGTATGTGCTTGGCGAAGAAGCGGGTGCGACAGGAACGGTGCGGTACGTCGACTCGTCGGTCGAACGCCTGCAAGTCAAAGTCACCGGACTGACAGATCCCCGGCACATCATCACCTGTCAGCGCAGGCGCGTACCGTTGCATCCGACCGGAACCGTGGGCGAATACGTCGGGGCCGTAAGATTTCGAGCGTGGCAGCCGGCCCATTGTCTGCATCCCACAATTCCCGTTCATTCGCCACTGGTGTTCGACATTCTCGATACCTGGCAAGAACGATCGGTCGGCGGCTGCACGTACCATGTGATGCATCCCGGCGGGCGGAACTTCGCACAATTTCCCGTGAATGCCTATGAAGCCGAGAGTCGCCGTGCAGCCCGGTTTTTTAAGATGGGTCATACCGGGGGAGCGATGGGAGTTCCCTCCGAAGAACCTAACCCCGAATATCCATTGACGCTGGACCTCCGCCGTTGATAATCGAGAGAATGAGACGATCGATGAGCCTGCAATCGACAACGCATTTCGTTTCTGCACGACTCATTCATTAATTTGACTTACGTGACCGCATGAATTCAGTTCCAACGGATGATCTGCCTGCCCCGATGCCGCTCTTTACCGGATATCGCCCCCCTCCCGAGGGGTACGACGAAGCATTTCAAAATTCGGGAGCACCTCGTCCCCACTGGCAATCGTTCTTGCAGTCCCTCGACGCGATCGGTCGGCCCGAACTCTCACGGCGGCGCGACGAAGCGTTCCGTCAACTCAAAGAGACGGGGATTACCTTTCAGCCGAGCGGTGACCTCGAAGCGACCGCCAGGCCGTGGGAGCTCGATCCGATTCCGTTGGTCATCGACGCCAACAATTGGCAAAGTCTCTCGGCCGGACTTCAGCAGCGGGCGCGGTTGCTCAATCTGATTCTGACCGACATGTACGGTAAGCAGCGATTGCTCAACAGAGGATTGTTGCCACCGTCGCTGATCTTTCTGCATCCCGGTTTTCAACGGGCGTGTTATCGCCATCAGCCAATCGACGATCGTTATCTTTATTTTTATTCTGCCGAACTGGCGCGATTCCCCGACGGAACCTGGAAAGTTACCGGCGACCGAACCGAGGCTCCTTCGGGGGCCGGTTACGCGCTCGAAAACCGTATCGCCATGTCGCGGATGTTTCCGAATCTGATTCACGATTGCCATGTCGAGCGGCTCGCCTCGTACTTTCTCGCGGTTCGAGAAACCCTGCAGAAGCTGGCTCCTCGTTATAAAGACAATCCGCGCGTCGTGCTTCTCAGCCAGGGAGCGCACCGTATCAGTTTTCTCGAAGACGCATATCTTGCGAGATATCTCGGATACACCCTCGTTCAGGGAGGCGATCTCGCCGTCCGCAGCAATCGCGTGATGCTTAAGACGCTCGGCGGATTGCTTCCGGTCGAAGTCATTTTGCGACGCGTCGATGCGATCGATTGCGATCCCCTGGAACTTCGCGGCGACTCGACGCTGGGTGTCATTGGTCTGTTGCAGGCGGTCCGCAGTAAAAACGTCGTTTTAGCCAATGCTTTCGGCAGCGGAATTCTCGAATCGCCGATCTTTCTTCCGTATCTCCCGCGACTCTGCCGAGAATTATTGAGCGAAGACCTACTGCTTCCTTCGGTCGACACCTGGTGGTGCGGCGACACCAATGCCTTGCCGTATGTTCTCGACCACCTTTCGGAACTTGAAATCCGCCCGGCGTTTCGTCAAGGAAACCAGGATGTTTACTTCGGCGACGAATTGAGCAGCAGCGACCTCGCGCGGGTACGTGGCTTGATCGAACAACACCCCGATCAATACGTCGCTCAAGCCCTGAAGTCCCCCTCGTCGTTGCCCGTCTGGGGAAGCGACCATTTCGACGCCTGGCCGATGATGCTGCGAACCTATCTCGTCGCGTCGCACGATTCGTATACGGTCATGCCGGGGGGATTGACGCGGACGTCTCCTCAAGGCAATCGCCTCGGATTATCGATTGCCGAAGGCCAGCGATCGAAAGATACATGGGTACTGACGGAGAATCCGGTCGATACTGTCAGTCTCCTGCAACCACCGGGGCAAATGATCGAGCTCCGCCGCAGCGGGGCCGAACTCCCCAGCCGCGTTGCCGACAATCTATACTGGCTGGGTCGCAAGGTCGAACGAATCGACGGAGCCGCCCGCCTGCTGCGTACCGTGCTGATTCGCCTCACGGGAGATGCCGATTCTCGTAACGTCCCCGAATTGCCGATGCTGTTACGTTCTCTTGCCGAACTCGGCCACATTGAACCGGGCTTCGCAATTCAGGGAATCAAAGAGCCTCTTCCCGCGATCGAAAAAATTCTTCCGTCAAGCATATTCGACGAAAACGAAGTCACCAGTTTGAGATCGATGATTGTCTCGGCACATCTTGCCACCGCGCTGGTACGCGACCGAATCTCGCTCGACAGCTGGCGGATCATTCACGACCTCGAACAGCGATTTCGCAAACCGACCCGCATGGGCGATTCCCTTCTCAGTGATATTCTTGCGCTTCTCAACGATTTGATTCTTAACGTCGCATCGTTCAGCGGTATGGTGATGGAAAGCATGACGCGCACCTTGGGCTGGAGGTTTCTCGACATCGGTCGCCGACTCGAAAGGGCGTTATACACTGTCAATCTTCTGCGCAATGCCGTCATTGTGATTGGAGAAAAAGAAAGCGCACTGCTCGATACGATTCTTGAAGTCGCCGACAGCTCGATGACCTACCGTACTCGTTATCTCGCGAATTTTCAGGTCGCACCGGTCATCGATCTACTGTTAACCGACGAGACGAATCCCCGTTCGGTCGCTTTTCAACTGGCGGTGCTCAACGATCACATCGATCACCTCCCCCGCGATCAGATCCAGCCGTTGCGTCAACTCGAACAGCGACTGATCATGTCGGCTCTGCACAGCGTACGCATGGCCGACGTCGTTGTTCTTTCGGAAATGCACAAGGAAGGGGAACGGGATTACCTCGATCGTCTGCTGACCCGCATCGCCACCATGCTGCCGACATTGTCCGACGCCATCAGTCATCGCTACCTCATTCACGCCGGCGCACCGCGGCAATTGACGCGCATCCGACAGACAAAGTAAGGATTTGTGCGAACGTGAAATACAAAGTCACTCACAAAACGACCTACACCTACGGCGAGACAGTGCCTGTCTGCCACAATCAGGTCTATCTCGCTCCGCGAGAATTCAAGCACCAGTCGTGCCGCACGCACCGCCTGTCGATCAAGCCGACACCGACCGTTTCCGAAAGCCGCGACGACTATTTCGGCAACGAAACCTGCTTTTTCTCGGTCGAAGAAAGCCATCGGCGATTGAGCGTGACGGCGATCAGCCGTGTCGATGTGCGCACGCCTCCGCCTCCCGATCCGTCGAAAACTCCAGCCTGGGAAGCGATCGTTCAGGATATTCTCGGACCGGCGACATCCGCCAGAATCGGCATCCGCCAGTTCGCATTTCCGTCGCCGAGTATTCACTGGTTTCCCGAACTCGAAACGTACACGCGAGAATCGTTTTCGCCGGGACGCCCGATTCTCGAGGCCACGATCGAATTGATGTCACGCATTTACACAGAATTCAAATACGACCCGACCGTGACGACCGTACAAACGCCCGTCGACGAAGTGTTTCGACTCCGTCACGGCGTCTGCCAGGACTTCGCACACCTGATGATCGCCTCTCTGCGCTCGATCGGTCTGGCGGCGCGATACGTCAGCGGCTATCTT
The DNA here is from genome assembly GCA_027618475.1 of Planctomycetota bacterium. Taxonomy (GTDB): domain Bacteria; phylum Planctomycetota; class Planctomycetia; order Planctomycetales; family Planctomycetaceae; genus JAQCEJ01. Next base: position 12,280 of record JAQCEJ010000082.1, read on the forward strand.
CGCACCATTCCTCCTCCGGGAGAGAAAAAACTGGTCGGTGCCGACGCCACACATGCCTGGCTGGCCGTTTATTGTGGCGGACGATTATGGATCGGCGTCGATCCGACCAATAACTGCATTGTGGGTGACGACCATATCACCCTCGCCTGGGGAAGAGATTACACCGACGTCTGCCCGATCAAAGGAGTTTATGTCGGCAGCAGCATTCAGAATTTAACCGTTGCCGTCGACGTCGTTCCGCTGGCGGCGACTTCCTGATCGATACCGGTCCGATCGCATCGACAATTGAGGCCCCTATGACCGATCATCTGACATTTCAGAATTATCAGACAGAAGGTTTCTACGACGAACTCTTCGACGCCGGCGGCAACCCACGCGCCGAAGCCGAACTCCTCGTCTGGAAAATCAACTCGCTCTCTGCCGGGGAACTTCAACAGCATCAAGCGGCGATCGAACGCTCGCTGCTGAACCTGGGGATCACGTTCAACGTTTACGGCGACGCACAAGGGACCGAACGGATCTGGCCGTTCGATATCGTTCCGCGCATCGTTCCGGGCAACGAATGGGAACAGATCGAACGCGGTCTGAAACAGCGCATCCGCACGCTGAATCTCTTTATTCACGATGTGTATCACGAACAGCACATTATGAACGACGGAATCGTCCCGGCCGAACTGGTGAAATCGGCCCGTTGCTATCGCGAGGCGTGCCGCGGACTGAATCCTCCGCGAGAGATCTGGTGCCATATCACGGGGACTGATCTCATCCGGCATTCCGACGGCAAGATTTACGTTCTCGAAGATAACATGCGCTGTCCGTCGGGAGTCTCTTACGTCCTGCAGAATCGATCGTTGATGAAACAGAGTTTCCCGCAGATTTTTCAGGCCTCGCGCGTGCAGCCGGTTGAAGATTACGCCAGTCATCTGCTGCGGACGCTGGACCATCTTGCGCCCGATAATGTCAGGCATCCTACCGTCGTCGTCCTCACCCCGGGAATATACAATTCGGCCTATTACGAGCACTCGTTTCTCGCCCAACAGATGGGTGTTCAGCTCGTCGAAGGTCGCGACCTCGTCGTCAAAGACTCGTTTTTGTTTATGAGAACGACATCGGGATTCGAGCGGGTCGACGTTGTCTATCGTCGCATCGATGACGATTTTATCGATCCGCTGGTGTTCCGAGAAGATTCGGCCCTCGGCGTCGAAGGTTTGATGGAAGTCTACCGCCGCGGGCATGTCGCTCTCGCCAATGCGCCGGGGACCGGCGTCGCCGACGACAAGGTCATCTACGCTTACGTTCCGAAGATGATTAAGTATTATCTCAACGAAGAGGCGATCTTGCCGAACGTGCCGACATACGTCTGTCATGAGGAAGAAGACCGCAAATACGTTCTCGAACATCTCGATGAACTCGTCGTCAAGGCGGCGAACGAATCGGGAGGCTACGGCATGATGATCGGCCCGCACGCCTCCGATGAAGAACGCAAGAAGTTCGCCCAGTTGATCGCCGACCATCCGCGAAATTACATCGCTCAGCCAACGCTGTCGTTGTCGCGCGTACCGACAATCGTTGGCGACCATTTCGAAGGCCGTCACGTCGACCTGAGGCCTTACATCTTGTACGGTCAGGAGATCTTCGTACTCCCCGGCGGCCTGACACGCGTTGCTCTTAAAAAAGGGTCGCTGGTTGTGAATTCGTCGCAGGGGGGAGGGAGTAAAGATACCTGGGTCATCACCGGGAATGGTAACGGTCAGATGCAAAGTCAGTCATAATACGGATCGTCGTTCGGTCGCAGCGAATACGATGTTCGCCGCGAAACGTGTTGATTTTCTCCCGAAGGGAGAGGGAAAAAGAGTCGAGGAAGCATGCCATGTTAAGTCGAGTTGCCGATGCGATGTATTGGATGTCTCGATACGTCGAGCGCGTGGAAAATCTGGCACGATTTATCGACGTGACGCTCAACATGATTCTCGACTTGCCGGTCGGGTCGCCTGAACCGTGGCAGCCGCTCGTCAGCGTGACCGGCGATCACGATCTTTTCGCCGAAAAATATGGCGTCGCCACGCAGGAAAGCGTGCAGAAGTTTCTCACCTTCGAACAGGATTATCCCGATTCGATTCTCTCATCGATCCGCCTTGCCCGCGAAAACGCCCGTTCGATTCGAGAGACGATTACCACCGAAATGTGGGAACAGCTCAACCAGTTCTACTATCTCGTCCGCGATGCTTCGCAAAGCGATCGCGTTCAGAAATCACCGGCTGAATTCTATCGCCAGATTCGTCAGGCGAGCCATCTGTTTCAGGGGATCACCGATCATACGATGTCGCATGGCGAGGGTTGGCATTTCGCCAATCTGGGCCGGCTGCTCGAACGTGCCGACAAAACGTCGCGCATCCTCGACGTCAAATACTTCATTCTGCTCCCCAGCGTGACCGACGTGGGAACCCCTATTGACGACTTGCAATGGTCGGCGGTGCTGCGCTCGGTGAGCGGCCTGGAAATGTATCGCCAGCAATACCACGGCATCACACCCGAACGGGTCGTCGAGTTTTTGACGCTCGATCGTGAATTTCCACGAGCCGTCCATTACTGCGTGATCGCCGCCGAGAATTCAATGCATGCGATTTCAGGAACGCCGGTCGGTGCTTCGCGAAATCTGGCCGAACGACGTATAGGACTGTTACGTGCCGAACTCTCTTACGCACAGGTTCAGGAAATTCTCGCCCGGGGTTTGCATGAGTTTCTCGATGCGCTACAGACGAAGATCAATAACGTCGGCGATGGAATTTACGACACGTTCATCACGCTCAAGTCCATTCCGGTCGATGAGATTATGATGCAGACGCAATTCTAATTCTCTGCATTATCCCTCCGCCGCCCGCGGCGCGAACTGCTGTACGATTCGTCGGCCGTCGTCTGGTCGAAGAGCCAGCCGCGGCGCCAGAAGAAGCCGAGCAACAACAGTCCGATGATTCCCATTCCCAGTAGCGACGCATAATAACCCCAGCGCCAGCGTAATTCGGGCATATTGTCGAAGTTCATGCCGTACACGCCGACGATGAACGTCAGCGGGATGAAAATCGTCGACATGATCGTCAGCACTTTCATGATTTCGTTCGTCCGCGTGCTGATCATTGTGAATAAAAAATCGCGCAGGTCCGAACACATGTCACGATACATCTCGGCAACTTCGATAATCTGCACCGTGTGATCGTAGCAGTCGCGCAGGTACACGCGAGTTTCATCCTGAAACTGCCTCGGGAAATCGCGCAGCAAGAGCCCGATCGTTTCGCGACAGGGCCAGATCGATTTCCGCAGAAAGAGCAGTTCCCGGCGAAAGGAGTGGATCACCGATATCAGCGAGGCGTTGCGCGTTTGAATTTCCTGATTTTCGAGATCATCCAGGCGGTTCCCGTATTCTTCGAGCACCGGAAAATAGGCATCGATGATGGCATCGAGCAGGCAGTACACGAGATAATCGGGACCGGTCTGTCGATGACGCCCGTGTCCTTTTTTCAAACGGTCACGCAGGGGATCGAAGCAATCGCCCGGGTCTTCGATAAATGTCAGCACATAGTTGGGTCCGAGGAAAATGCTCACCTGCTCGGAACGAAGCTCCGATTCAAGCGTCACCATCCGGCCGACGATAAACAGGTGATTACTGTATTCATCAACTTTGGCCCGTTGATGCACGTTGACGACGTCTTCGAGAGCGAGCGGATGGATACCGAAACGCTCTGCCAGTTGTTGCAGGATTTCGATATCGCCGAGACCGTCGATGTGAATCCACGTCACCGGTTCCTTGCCGATATGCTCATCGATCTCACTCACGCGAGTCAGCGTCTGTTCATAAAACGAATCGGGCCCGTAACACATAACGTGGATTTGAGGCCGCGATCCCTCGGGATCGACAATGACCGTTCCCGGCGAAGCCCCTGGCGCCGAACGCCGACGAAACGGATGATAAACCAGCGAAGGGGAATCGTCTTCGAATTCATCCGGCATGAGTAACCTCCTTGCCGGTATAATCGGCGAGCAGCTGTGGGAATGCAACGAAGTGGAGTGAGAGAAGTAAGGAGACGGTTTTCCGCGATGCACACCCTTAAGCGTATGGCATCATTCTTCGTCGTCGCGGTTTGTTCTATGAACCTTCATTTGCCATTTTCCATGTGACTCATTCCATTGGCACGAGTTGAAACTCAATTGTCACTGTCGCATTCAAACTTACTTGTCCCGGCGAAAGCAGGAGTTTTTGATTGGTGTCATTTACGGCTTTTTGCTTCTCCGTCGGCTTTTCGACAGACTTTTCGTGTTGTTTCTGACTGACCAGGCGAATGAGCGGTCTCGCCTCCTCACGACGAGGCTGCGATTCTCCTGACTTTGGTAGAGCGGTCAAGTGCTTGCTACGGTGGTCTTCAAGACCCGTCGACATTCCTCCCCCCATACCTCCCATCCCGACGGCGTCATAGTTGTACTCGACTCCCTCCGTGATCGAAATTGCCTTACCCAGTTTCATGTGGTTGAGTTCCGCCAAATCCGATGCCTTTTCGGTGGCGTATTCGACTGCCAGTCGGCGTGCTTCGAATTGAAAGGGGCGCTGGTCGCTGACCTGAAGTTTGAGCTGATGAATCCGAACATTATTTTCACCAACGTCAACAATGCTACCAATCAGCGGGTCGATTGTGGAAAATTCTTTGGTGCGTATTTCGAACGAACGAATGACATCGTATCCCTCTGGATTGTGATAGCTTGAATAGTGCGGTCCCAACTTGAGGTCAGTGACTTTGAATCGGGCTTCGGGGATCTCATATCCTTTTAACGCCTCAACGACGAGCACTGATAACGCATCGTTGTCCGTCTTGGCAATTAGTAGGTTGTCATCGTGCGTCACAATTGAGAATTCGATGATGGCTTCATCCGGGACGGCAAAGACCTGACTTTGTGCACTGACGTGTACGACACTCGACCTTCCATCTCCATAAACGCTCGTGGAGGCAATCAGACATAGGGTGACGATGAATATGGTTCGCATGTGAGGCTCCTTGAGGGTGTTGAGTTGATCGAACAACACCGATACTACATGCGCGGCGGTGATTGTCAATTGCGAGAATCAATTGCACACATTTCCACCCAATTATTATGGATGAAATAACTTGATCAACTCATCAGTCCTGGCTTAAGAACGCCACATCGACCGTCGTCTCTGAAATCACCGGCAATTCACCTGGTTGATACGTTGTCGCGCGAAGCTTGACTTTGTACTCACCCTCCAATCGCGTGTCGGCGACGCTGGTGATACGGAAGTTCGCCTCGGTCTGATCGGCAGCGATCGTGAGTGGTTCGGCGACGAGCAGGTCGATCTGTTCTTCATCGGGAACGAGTTCGATCGTTACGGCTTCTTCGAGTTCCGACGCACGCAGAATGCGGAGCGTCACATCGAAGGAGTCACCTGCCTTGAGTTCATATTCCCGCGGCTCGTGCGACATCGTGAAGAGCGCACCGGTCGGCAAAAAACCCATACGAGTTTTCATCTTGGCCTGCAGATACCGCACGTTGCCTTGCGGGTCAGGAACTTTGGCCCAGCCGTTGATGACCATGCGCGACGTGCGTGTCGTTTCCAGCCATTCAGGAAGATAAATCGGATACTTGAAGTGCGACACGTCGCCGGGGACGGTCAATTCCGGTCCCCAGATCCCCATGCGATGCCGACCGTTTTTCGCGGTCATCACAAAAATAATTTCACCGGTGAACCCTTCGTTACGTTCGATCGTGACCGGCGCGGGGAATCGGGTGCCGCGTCGCCACTTGGTCACATCGTCTTTGCCGTCACCGTCAAATGAAAAGGGGGGAACCATCGTCCCCGCGATGAGAATCGGCGGCGACGTTCTTGTCAGCTCTTGTCCGTTAACGGTCGCTTTCAATGTGACGGTCGCCAGTGCGGCTTTCACCGCAGCTGTCGGCGACACAGTCACTGGAATTTTCAACTCCGCCGCAGCTTCTGGAACGACGAGTTGTTCGGGAACCGTGTAACCCTCGGGGAGTCCGCTGATGGTCGTGGCGATCGGATCGACGAAACCGCCCCGACGTTCAACTTTAAGTATGAGTTCCGCCATCCCGGCGGAGGGAACATTCAGAAACTCGGGCGCAGTGATCTCGAATCCCGGTGCAGGGGACTCAACCGAAAGGCGATAGGTTCGCGGACGTTCGACATCGGGGTTCCCCATGTCGGCGATGAGGAGTTGAAACGTTCCATCGGCAGGAACGGTAAATGTCAGCGCGGCGTCGGTCGTGCCGGGCATGTCGTCGTTGCGGGCGAGTTCCTTGCCGTCGGTTCCGAGTATCGCCAGCGTCGGATCAACCGGCGATCCGATTTTTGCTCCGCTGACAGTCAGCGACCAAATCTCACCCATTTTTCCGGCGACGGTGTAACGATCGACTCCCGCCGAACTCAACTCTCCGGTGACCGTTATCGGCAACGTCAACGGCATCGGTTCGGTCGACTCGGCCGGCTTCGTCACGTTCGTTCGATCATCGACGATCAATGCAAATTCGGGCGTTTTTCCGAATGGTGTCTCGAGCGTGATGTTCCACACGTCGAGTGTAGGATCGGTCGGAAACGCGACCGGTTGGGTGATCGATTCGAGCGTTGCCGCTCCGGAAGCGAGCCCGTACCCTGTAAACGTGATCTGTTGCGTCGCCCCTCGCTGACCGCCTGACGGACTCGCTGCGATAATGCGCGGACCGGGGGTCAGTGCAAGGCGATAAACATTCGCGCGATCGCCGCGAAAATCGATGTCGTAAAGATGCAGCGTGTATTCTTCCCCCTGTTGTACGACGAACGTGGCGGCGAGGTCGTGACCAGCCGTCCCCGCGACGTCGACGATCTGGTTTCCGGCAGCATCGTACACTTCGAGCACGCCATCGAGCGGTGAACCGATGCGGCGAGAAAAGAGTTCGCAGGTCACCGGTCCGGTGTTCACCGCGACGAAACGGTAGCGGTCGACTTCTTCGATGAGTTGAACTCGACCAGAGATCACGATCGGCAACTCGGGCAATAACGGAATCACCTTTCTTCCGATGGCCTTCGCTGCGGTCCGGAGATGATCTTCGACGACTTCGGTGGCATGGCTAACGATGAATTGCCCACTCACGGTCGCTCCGTTGGCATTGGCAACCTGCCAGCGGACGGGACCGGCGGGAACATCGGCGGGAATCGTGATGCGGGCAGCGATCTCTCTGGGCAACGGCATCGCCGTCCCTCGGGCCTTTTTCTCGAACCAGTACGGCGGATCGGGAATGAGAACTTCACTCATCTCGCCGACAATTTCGAGACCGATGCGCGGGTCGTGGAAGAAGTATTGCATGTCGGGGGTCCAGTCGAACCCCGCGAGAATGACGTCGACAGTCGTCCCCGCATTACCGCCGGCCGGGTGGATGTACCCGATCTCCGGCGGAAGCTGCGCAAAGACGTTCAACGGCATGAACCATCCGACGAATAGAAACGCGAGATGCATGCCGAGTCGAGCGACGCAACGTCGCAGTAACCCACCACCGGGTGGTACTGTCGGCATGTTCGCCAGAGAAAAGGCATCCTCACATCGGCCCCTTAACAGGGGGAGTGAAAGAAGGACGAAGCGGAGCTTCGAAGACCTTGCGTTCCCATGCGGAGCATGGGAACGAGAGGGAAAAAACATCATCATAAAAGAACGCATCATCGGGTGACCTGTGGTTTGAAAATAGCGCACGTCTTGGCATAGCCGAGCGCTCGCTTGACCGTGGGATATACGCGGCTGGTGGCAATGGCGAGAGAGAGCTCGACGAGTCCTGCGTCGCCATAGCGGTTGCGGAGACGTTCTCGCAGTTCATCGCCCGGTTCTTCGGCACGAGCGACATGTCGCGAAAAGTTCGCGACGTCCTGCAGTTCGGGAGAGAGTCGCGCGACGTCATCGTCGATGATCGATTGCACGAGTTCCGTTGGTACGCCTTCTTTTTGAGCCATGTCGATGCCGATTTGTACGCAGGCACCGCAATCTTCCTGCATCGTGCTGACAAGTCGAGCGACATAACAGGCATCGAGCGGCAGCGTCTTGCGATATGTCGACATCGGGACGATCTTCGTAAACTGCCGAAATCCGCCGAACGAATGCTGAAGCATGTACCTCAAGTAGTCGAGCGACTGCCCGAGCTTGCGCTCTTGCGAATCGATAACGGCGTTGAGAATGCGGCGAATCATGGTGCAGAGTACAATTAAAGACGACACGAACAGCTGAAATTTGATGCACAAGGGAAACATGTTTGGTTTCCCGGTGAATCGTCTATCGACCCGTCGCCGTTTTTACTTCCGGATTTCGACAGGCGCCATCACGTCAGCAAACCGGGGATCACTTCGCCGCCGTCGACGAGCGGGATCGGACGCGACAGCGGATCAGTAACGACTTTGGTCGAATCGACTCCCAGAATATGGTGAACCGTACGCAGCAGATCCGAAATCGAAACCGGTGTATCGATGACAGAGGCGGCATCGTGGTCGGTCGCTCCGATGACCTGTCCCGGCTTGATCCCCGCACCGGCAAAGATAATCGTCTGCGCCATCGACCAATGGTCGCGGCCAGCCTGTGCATTAATGCGCGGTGTGCGTCCCATTTCTCCCATCATGACGACGAGTGTTTCGTCGAGCAAACCGCGGTCTTCCATATCGTTGATCAACGCACTGAATGCCTGATCGGTCGGCGGGATGAGATCGTTTTGCAGACTGGGGAAGCAGTTGAAGTGCACATCCCAGCCGGGCCCGTCGACACCGACGAACCGGCAACCCGCTTCGATTAACCGACGGGCCATCAACGTGCACTGGCCGAACTGGCTCATGCCGTATCGTTCGCGCAGCTCGGGGGGCTCGCGCGAAATGTCGAATGCGTGCTGCACCTCGGGAGAGGTCATGAGCGTGTAGGCCTTGTCGTAATACGTCGACATCGTCGCCGCTCGTCCCTGGCCTCGTTTCAGTTGATTTTCGACCCCGGCGAGCAGTCGCTTGCGGAGCGACAAGCGGTCTTCGGAGATGCCGGACAGACGCAAGTCTTTGACTTCGAAATCGGGCTGTGAAGGATCGCCCTCGATGACGAACGGTGCATGTTCGGCACCATAAAATCCCGGCCCTCCGGCGGCCATCGGGTGCGGAAGATTGATGTATGCGGGGATCGCTCCTTTCGGACCAAGTTCGCGCGACACGACCGAACCGAGTGAAGGATAGAATTCGTTGTTCGGTACCGGATTGTCTCCGTCGGCGAAGTTCGGCTTGTGACCGGTCATCACATAGTGGTAACCGGTGCTGTGGCCGTTGTCGGTATGCGTGTGACTCCGAACGATCGTAAACTTCTCGGCGATCTGAGCCGATCGGTGACAATGTTCGAGCACGACCGTCCCGGGAACTGACGTCGAAATCGGAGAGAACGGTCCGCGGACCTCGGCAGGGGCCTCGGGTTTCGGATCCCACATATCCTGATGCGGCGGCCCTCCTTCGAGGAACAGAAACAACACCGACTTCGCCCGGGCCTTGATTCCCGAATTGTTGGCCACTTCTTCGGCGAGCAATCGCGGTAATGTCAGTCCGGCGAGCGCACCGGCAGAACCGATATGCAAAGCATGCCGGCGCGAGATGCGATCGCAACGTCGTGTAGTCACTGGGCCTAATTCAAGTTTGAACATATTCATTCCTCGCTGCTGAGTGTCTCTTCACCCATCCCGGAGCATAAGAAAACGTCAGTGATTATACAAAAATTCTTTCGCATTCATCACCGCCCACAGAAGATCTTCCGTCGCCTGACGGCGCGTGATCTCGGGGGCATCGTAAACCGAGATGAAGAGACTTCGCTCTTCATCGCTGGGGTAACGTGTGAGGGTCATCAGATAAATTTCATCGACAATTTCCGCCGGGGTTAATGATGAATCGGCCAACGTTCGAGCTTTTCCCTTCCGGGAATGAATTTTCTCTGCGATTTCGGGGGAGTTGAGAAGATGTAACGCCTGAGAAATACTCGGTTCGTTGCTCCGTTCGCACTCGCAGACGCTGGCCCGTACCGGCCGGCCGAAGATGCGGAAGAAGTAGCTCGGCATGCGATTGTCCCAAATCTGAATGCTGCGGTAACCTTCGGGCCAGCCGTTAAATTTTTCGGGGACGCCGGTCGCCTGGCAGATTTCATCGAGCAGAACTTCAGCGGGGAGCGCTTTCGTCAAGGCATGCGAGAAATTCTGCCGATCGGATTCGTTGATCTCATTCGGAAGACTACTGAGCTGGTAGACTTGAGAATTGAGCAATGTTTTCGTAAAGGCTTTGAGGTCGAACTGCACGTCGCGCATATGCTGCGTGAGAGCGGCCATCAACGCTTCGTTGCTCGGCGGATTCGTCTCGCGGACATCGTCGATCGGATGAATCAACCCACGACCGAAATAATGTGCCCAGAGTCGATTGGCAATCGCCTGCGCAAAGTACGGATTGTCGCTCGACGTCAACCAGTCGGCGAGCGGAATGCGGCGATCGGTGATATTCGTGAAATCGATCGGCTGACCGCCGAGCACCTGTGCTGGAATTTCTTCTCCGGTTTTCGGCTGCTTGAGGTTCGTTCCTCCAAAGCTGACGAGCGAATCAGTCCCGCCGGGAATCGGCTTCACGGAAAGCCCGGTGAAAAATCCGCCGAGAGCCCAGAAGTCTTCCTGCGTCCAACGTTCGGAGGGGTGATGATGGCACTGTGCACATTCGATGCGAACACCGAGGAACAGCTGACTGATCGATTTCGACGCGAGGTCGGGAGTGTTGAGCGCTTTGAAAAAGGCTGCAGGAGACTCGGCGGTCGTCGGACCGCGCGCGGTGAGAATGTCGTGAACCATGCGATCGTAGGGACGGTTCTCTTCGAGTTGTGACTTCAACCAGCGCGTCATGCCGAGAGCCGAATGGGGCGTTATCTTTTCGCGATCGACCCGCATGACATCAGCCCAACGCAGCGCCCAATAATCGTTGTATTCTTCGCGTTCAAGAAGTGCATCGATCGTTTTGCTTCGCTTTTGCGGGTCGGTGTCGGAGAGAAAGGTTCGCACTTCGTCGGCGGTCGGCAGGGTACCGATCGTGTCGAGGTAGACTCGACGCAAGAACATGGCGTCGTCCGCAGGTTCGCTGGGCGCGATCCCGAGGCGTTCGAGTTTGTTCCAGACCAGACCGTCGATGAAATTGTTTTCGGCAGGGCGAGGAAACGTGACGGCAGGTCGGGGAACCGTAATATTGCAGACGGAAACCATCCCCTGATAGCGCACGAAAATCGCCGCTTCGCCGACAAGGTTGTTTGCGCTGATCAGGCCCGAATTGTCGACTTCAGCGACCGTTCCGTTATTCGATTCGAACTGCGATTCGGCCGTCACCCCCCGTCGGCGTCCCGAGGCATCAATCGCTGTCACACGAAGCTGTTGTTCGCCATCGAGAGCGAGAATCTGCGACGCCGGTTCGACTTCGACTTTCACGACGGTGGTCGCCGGATCGTTGATGAACGCGGCCCCTTCGGAGATCCAGCGGTGCATGCGCCGATACGCAAAACTGCCGGTGTGAAATTTCTTTCCGCCGCCGTGAGGTATTCGTGCACTCGCTTTGCGAAGAATCAGACTTTGTTCGGGAGCCGCAAGATTGATGCGCCGGCTGCGAGAATCTTTCGTCACGGCATCGTAGTCGGATACCGCGTCGTAGCCGAACACGCTCAATTTGAACCCCTTCTGCCCCTCGGCCTTTGCATGGCAGCGCCCAGAATTGCAACCGTATTTGGTCAGCACCGGCATAATGTCTTGCGAGAACGAAACCGGAACCGGCGTGCTCAGGCCGCTCACGGAGACCGGAATCGTGACCGATTGCTGTTCGTGCTGGACCGTGAGTTGAGCCGTTCCCTCTGCCAGCGGTTGGACGATTCCGTCGGGCGAGACCGAGACGATTCCCTCGGGTTGCACGGTGTACGTCACGCGTCGGGTCACATCGAATTCGCGACTTTCAGAGCCGGACTGCATCACCAGCATTTGCTCGGAACACTCCGGCCGATCGAACTCAATCGTCGGGGGACTGACCTTGAGCGCAGCGTCTGTCGCCGCTCCGAAAAAAAGACTCACAATGGCAACCAGGGTGAAACACGAACCACCCCGGGATGGATACCGATATGCCATGAAACGCACACTCTTCATAGTTGAATGATCGCGGCGACCACGAACCATCGAAAAACAAACGACGATACTTCGGCGTATCTTCGCGTACACAACCATCTTACCACACGACGACAACGACGGGCAATGTGACAATCGGTCGTCAACAGCGATTGCAAGACATCTTATGCACGGCAGTTACGAGACAATGAAGCCGCCTTATGGGAAATAACCCGGAAATGGAACGTCATGTGTGACGGATTTTGCGATTCTCCGAGCAATTTCGTCATTTTTATTGATCTTGCGGGATCTGCTCGAACCGACGTCCGGCAAAGTAGAGGGCACATCCCAGAACGACGACGAGGAGAATCACCAGCGTCCCGAGCACCCAGGGGTTGTTGACGACCGATTTGAAATCGAGCTGTGAAGCGGCCTGAACGGGGGGAGCCGCTGTTTGCGCAGCCAGTTCTGTCGGCAGCGGTGCGATATGCTTGTCGAGCATGGCACGTATGGCAGCCGTGTCGTAACTCGGAGGCGAAATCGGTTTGGCGTCGGGAGAAAGTCCGTAAGAGAGCCGATAGGTTGTCGAAGGGGAAGCCAGAAAGACGAGTTCGTTAATCACGCTGAACGCACTGACGGTTTCGATGTTCAACGGCATGTTATCGCCGTTGTCGATCACAATTCGGTACGTCTCTTCTCTCTGGGGTGGAAACGAGACGCTCAAATGCTCTTCATGCAAATCGCGAAATTCCAGATGCGAAATTGTGGCGTGACCGATTTCACGCCAGGTCGTACTCCGGCGGGAGATTTCGGGAACCTGGACGTGCACCGACCGGCGGAAATTCCGACTGGATGTCACCATCGCAAATTCAGTAATCGGTTCCCGGCGAGAGGTGATGTCGATCAGTGTTTGTCGCTCTTCCTCGTCGATTTTGACGACAACACCGCTGACCGGACAGCTCATGGTCTCACTTTTGTTCGTGACGGGGAGTTGCTCGATGCGAAAGAACTCGATGCGGTCGATGCGAAACGGCCTCCGTTCGATCGTTGTATCTTCGTTGCGGGCGACCTCGTCGTCCCCTCGAAATTGCCGTGACAATTCGAGAAGTTGCGATTCTTGAACCGACGTCGGGCGATCGATAACGACACGGAATCTTCGATGCGTCGTTTCCGGCAGTCGAATTTCGTGCTGCCGAACGTCCATATATCGGGCATAATCGAAGATCACTGCGTCCGAAACCAGCAGCGATTCGTCGACATCGTCGGCAAGTCCAAACACCTGCACGCGCTGTTCGAAGTTGCGCAGCGGCGTGATGATGGTGATGCCATGCGGCTGCGGATCGTCTTTCTTGAGCGTCAGTGTAATCTCGAGCGATTCGTCGTCGTGAACGATCAGCGACGGATTCTCCACTTGCCAGTTTTTCTGCACGTCGCGGGTCGTGGTCATCATCGGTTGCCGAATGATATAAGGAACAGGATCTCCCGCCGCATCGATGACCTGTAAATCGCGATAATCGTTGTGCGACGCCGCATAGACATCGCCATCCAGACGAACGCTGAGGAGTTCTTCTCGCGTACGCGGCTCTGACCTAATCTCGCGGACAAATTGCCGCGGCAAGTCATCGGCAGCACGACAACGCTGTTCCAGTGCGGCATGCGAACAGGCCGCAACCACAATAAATTCGGATCGGTCAATCAGTCGTATCGTTACAACGGTGTCGCGGGACACAAAGGCAAAGCCTGGGGAAGCGCATTCTGGGACTACCGCGATG
>JAQCEJ010000083.1 GCA_027618475.1 Planctomycetota bacterium
GCAAACGTGGCGTATCGAGGGATTCGTCGAACTCGTCGAGGGTAAAAACACCCTCCGCATCGAACGGAATGGTCCCTTCTCGCATATCGATAAACTGTTGCTCGTACCGCTGGAGGGAGAACCGGCAGAGCTGCTCACCCGGTATTCATCAAAAGGGGACGACGCTCCCTTGCAAACCGTCTTCATCGAAAACTGGCGCAAACGTCTCGCCGGTCCGCTGCTCGACACGTCGCCGCTGCTTCCCGCACAACAGGCATTTCAGGGTCTCCCCGCCGATATGTGGTTTACGGGCGTCGATGCCGAATGGAGATCCCTGTTCGGCGAGTCGCTACCGCAAACGTATGTCGAACTCGCAAATGCCTATGCCGCGATCGTTCGCGACGAAACCACCGCAGCGGCTTCATTTCGTCAGTCGATCGCCGACGCTCAAGATCCATTCGCATTACCGGCTCCCCCCGAAGGATTGTATCCCGTCGACAGCCAAGCCGAACTGAAGCAGCTCCGCGACGAGCTCGCGATGTTGCAGGCCGATCTGCCGACACTTCCCGAGACGATGGCGGTTTCCGACAGCACGCCCGAGAATCTCCGCATCCATCTTCGCGGCAGTCATCTCAATTTGGGTTACGAAGTGACGCGGCACTACCCAACGATCTTTCAATCGGGTGACGAGGTCGCATCTCTCGAAGCGAATGACCGCAGCGGCCGACTCGATTTCGCCCGCTGGCTGACACAACCCGATCATCCCCTCACCAGCCGCGTGATGGTCAATCGCGTCTGGCTCTGGCATTTCGGAGAAGGGATCGTCCGATCGCCCGACAATTTCGGATTGCTCGGCGAGTTGCCGACACATCCTCAGTTGCTCGACTGGCTCGCTGTCGAATTCGCCGAATCGGGCTGGTCTCTCAAGCAATTGCATCGGCGTATCATGACGTCGGCGACGTATCAGATGAGTACCACCTTTCGTGCCGATTACAACGACGTCGATCCCGAGAATAAATTCCTTTGGCGGATGAATCGCCGACGGCTCGATGCCGAAGCGGTTCGCGATGCCATTCTCGTTGTTGCGGGAGAACTCGATCAGGAGATGCACGGGACGTTGCTGACGACGCCGAACCGAAGTTACGTCACCAGCACGGCGAACGTTAACCCCGTCATCTACGAAACGAATCGCCGCAGCATTTATCTGCCGGTCGTCCGCAGCGCGCTGTTCGAGATGTTTCAGGCGTTCGACTTCGCCGACCCCAGCGTTCTGAACGGCCGAAGAGAAAGCACCACCGTCGCCTCTCAAGCACTTTTCATGATGAACAGCCAATTCGTCGCCGACAACACCCGAGCGCTCGCCGAAGATATTCTCGGCGTTTCCGATCAGACGTCTGAGCAGCGTGTGACACAACTCTTCGAACGAATTCTCGGTCGTCCACCGACGGCGGATGAAATTACCGGCTCCATAAAATACATCAACGGTTTCACACCATCCGCAAACGACCAGTCTGCACTTGCAGGATGGCAGAGTTTATGCCGCGTGTTGATCGCGTCGAATGAGTTTTTGTACGTAGAGTGACCCTAATACACAAACCACAGGGACAAAAAGGGGACGTGGTCCGCAGATTTACACAGATCAACGCAGATGGGAAGAAGAATTGAGTGAATTGTTTCTTCGTCGATCAGTTGGCGTTTTCATCTGTATCCATCTGCGAAAATCTGCGGACAAATCGATCCTTCCCCTTCCGGTGTGGTGATAACGTGATTCAGGAAACACCATGATCAATCTTCATCATTCTCGCCGTCAGATGCTGAAATCTTCGACCTGCGGATTCGGCTATCTCGCGCTCGCCGATTTGTTGTGCCGAACTTCCGCGGCGGAGGAGTCGGCGAATCCGCTCGCTCCGAAGTCGCCGCAGTATCCGGCGAAAGCGAAGCAGGTGATTTTTCTCTTCATGCACGGCGGGCCGTCGCAGATCGACACATTCGACTACAAACCGCAGCTCGAAAAAGATCACGGCAAACCGTTGCCGTTCGATAAGCCGCGGGTCTTCTCGGCGGCGACGGGAAATCTGCTCCGCTCGCCGTGGTCGTTCAAGCAATACGGCGAAAGCGGGACATGGGTCAGCGAAATCTTCCCGCACGTCGCCACGCAAGTTGATAAGCTCTGCATGATCAACGGCATGCACGGTTCGAACTCGCGACACGGCGGCGCACTGCTCGAACTGCACACCGGCAGCGACACGTTCGTCCGGCCGAGCATGGGGTCGTGGATTACTTACGGCCTCGGAACTGAAAACCAAGACCTGCCGGGCTTCATCACGATGTGCCCCACGCTCACGCACGGCGGCGTCAACGCCTACAGTTCGGCGTTCTTGCCGGCGGTGTATCAGGGGACGCCACTGGGAAATGCGAGCATTCCCTCCGATCAGGCGTCGATTCCGTTCATCAAAAATGCGAGCGACACGCCGCGCGAATTGCAGCGGAAAGAACTCGACTTTCTGCGGAAGTTCAACACTGGACATCTCGAAGAAACCGGCCCCGATTCAAATCTCGAAGGACGGATCAATGCGTTCGAACTCGCTTTCCGCATGCAGTCCGCCGCGCCCGAATTGCAGGATATCTCGAATGAAACCGAAACGACGCTCGCGATGTACGGTATCGATCAGAACGAAACAAAAAACTTCGGTCGACAATGCCTGATGGCGCGGCGGTTCATCGAACGCGGCGTGCGATTCGTGCAATGCACGCACAGCTACAAGTGGGACCAACACAGCAACCTGAGAGCAGACCACGCGAAGAACGCCCGTGAAGTTGATCAGCCAATCGCCGCTCTCTTGCAGGATCTCGAAGCCCGAGGCTTGCTGAAAGAGACGCTGGTCTTATGGGGAGGTGAATTCGGCCGCACCCCCGTTGCCCAGGGAGACGACGGCCGCGACCACAACCCGCAGGGCTACACGATGTGGCTCGCCGGCGGCGGCATCAAACCGGGCATTCAATACGGTGCGACCGACGAATACGGCTACTACGCGATTCAAGACAAAGTCCACGTCCACGACCTGCACGCCACGATGCTGCATCTGCTCGGGATGGACCACACGAAGTTGACGTACCGCTACGCGGGGAGAGATTTTCGCCTGACGGATATTTACGGGGAGGTGGTGGAGGGGATTTTGGCGTGACAGTCATCCCTTCCTAAAAAAGCCTCTCAATCGAGAGCGTACCAGCCAGGATTTCAATCTTGAAATGCGTTCACAGTGATCGTATAAACGGGTGTTTCCAGCTCGATGGACAGGTCGGATCGAACCCTCTCTAAGATCACTCATTATGAAACCCTCCGTCATTGCTCAATTGCACAAAGACTTCGAGGCGCTCGTCAAAATTGAAGAGGAGAGTGGCATTGAGTTTTGGCTCGCGCGCAATCTCCAGGAAATCTTGGGCTACACCAAATGGGAAAATTTTTCCAAGGTGATCCAGAAAGCCCGCATGTCATGCATGACCGCAGGCTACGACGAATCCGACCATTTTCTTGATGTCAGGAAAATGGTCGCCGTGGGGTCCGGGGCACAGCGCGAAATCGATGATTTAATGCTGACGCGATATGCATGCTACCTGATTGCACAGAATGGCGATCCGTCGAAGGACGCCATCGCGTTTGCTCAGTCCTATTTCGCGGTGCAAACACGAAAACAGGAGATTATCGAACAGCGACTGGTCGAGGTCGAGCGATTACAGGCCCGCAAGAAACTGACGGCATCGGAAAAACAGCTTTCAGGATTGATTTTCGAAAAACTGAACAATAACCAAAGCTTCGGTCGCATACGCAGTCAGGGAGACATGGCCTTATTTGGCGGAAAGACGACGCAACAAATGAAAAATAAACTCAAAGTTCCCACGAGCCGGGCTCTGGCCGACTTTCTGCCCACAATTGTCATCAAAGCAAAAGATTTTGCAAATGAGATCACGACGTTTAATATCAAACGCGACGACCTGAATTCTGAAGATGCTATTACGTACGAACATGTCAAAAACAACGCGGACGTACGAAAACTGCTGGGCAAACGAAATATCAGACCCGAATCGCTTCCCGCCGCTGAAGACGCCAAAAAGGTCGAACGTCGAATGAAAGCAGACGAACGCAAGCTTTCTGAATCGAAGAATTCACTCGAACACAAAGAGGGCGACGAATAATGCGACGCTCCTACGCCATGTGAGACAATGTCCGTCTGCTGTTCAGCGCCGTTTTGGTTTTCCTCAATTCGCCATGCCACATTTCAGGAGCAAACTATGATGTCAAACGTCCGTACGATGAGTTGCGCTGTTATCCTAAACGCATCGATCGTTTCGTTCGTGTCCGCACAAGTTCCAGAGTCGATGAGTTTCAAGCTGGGTGAATTGTCTCTGGACCTGAAGAACATCGCCGTTGTGACCGGCGAACCAACCGAATTCGGCGGCCTGCCCGAAAAGCCGGTCCCCGTGCCGGCCAAGAAACTGCTGCCGCCGAATTCGGCAATCTGGATCACCTTCGATTACGAAACGAATTTCGAGAAGAGTGATCAACCTCAAGGCTCTTCGTTTCTCGCCGTGGGCATCGAGATCCCGGCAGGCAAACCGTGGGGATACGGTCCCGCAGATATCAGCCAGAAGGCCGGCAAAGGAACTGTGAGAGTGTCCATCTTCGGCGGGGGACCGAAAGTCATCGAATTCAACGACGCGATCAAACTCGTCGCCTACACGCGAACGAATAACGGTGAGGATCGGCAAGTGACCAGCGAAGCCGGCATCCCAGTGAAGTTCCGTATAGATGGCATGGTCACGCTTTCGACGACCGAGTATGCAGAACTCCAGGCGATGAAGAAAACTCTCGCTGATCTGGAGAAGCGGCTGTCGGCGCTGGAGAAGAAAAAGAAGCCGTGAGTGATCTTACGATCCAGCGAGCCTGGCGAAAATGCATGATGTTTTCGTAAATCCCTGTCCCGAGAACGCGATGGCCAGCGATGCCGGCGCGCCGGCAGGTGTCTGCGGTTTACTCAGCCCAGGCGGCACTCAGCCCCCATGGAGGTTCGAATCCTTCCTCGGGACAGGCTAATACACGCGACGGCGACAATGGTTAAGTATGCGAGCATTTTCATCGAGAACTTTGCTCAGGCCAGAATGTCGACAATCGGTTCTCCATCGCAAATCTTGAACGGCCTTCCGTCCAGATCGTGGACTTCCGCGGCCGGGTCCAATCCGCAGGCCTGGCAAATGGTCGCGAGATAATCCCCCGGCGTCGTGGGGTTTTCTTTGACGTAGGCGGCTTGTTTGTCGCTCGCTCCGTACGTCGTGCCGCCGCGGATGCCGCCACCGGCGAGGACGCCGCTGTAACAGTACGGCCAGTGGTCGCGTCCGTTCTTGGTATTGATTCGGGGAGTGCGGCCGAATTCGCCGATGCAGGCGACAAGCGTTTCGTCGATCATGCCGCGCTCCGAGAGGTCTTCAAGCAACGCCGAAAACGCCTGATCGAACGCGGGCAGGCAGTAATTCGCCTTGAGCATGCCGTAACCAGTCGCACCATGTTCGAGGTCGTCGAGGCCGCCGTGCGTGTCCCACACGTTATAGACTTTCGCCGCCGGCGTGATGAACATCCAGTTGACCGAAACCAGTCGCACGCCCGCTTCGACGAGCCGCCGGGCCGTGAGAAAACTCTCACCGTATTCGTTCCGGCCATAGCGGTCGCGCATCGCCGGCGTTTCGCGTTGGAGATCGAGAGCCTCGCGGACTGCCGACGTGCTGATGAGCTGATACGCCGAGGCGTAAGCGCCGGAGTACGCCTGCATGCCGCCGTTTTTCTGAAGTGATCGATCTTGTGCTTCGAGCATGCCGAGCAAACCATGCCGGGCTTGCAGGCGAGCGGTCGAGACATCATCGGGCAGAGCCAGCGGAATACTCGATTTGCCGGCGTCGCGTCGTGGTCCCGTTTCGACATGATTGTAGACCTCGCCCAGCTCGACCGCGTCGTGCGCCGATCCGAGAAAACCGGCGTGCGTTCCGGCGTACAACAATCCATCATGACCGATGGGACGCGGGATGCTGAAGCTCGCGGGGATCGGCGTTTTCTCACCCAGATACGAGAACATCGAACCGATCGCGGGAAAGTCGGTCCGTCGCCGGTCGTTGGCGGGAAACGTGCGCGGCGGGATCATCGCCCGGCCTGTCAGTGCGTGATAGACCGAAATACCATGATCGGTCGTCGAGTGATTGAGCAACGCACGATCGAAAGCTTATCGGCATGACGGGCGATCTGAGGCATCTGATCGCCGAGGTAAATTCCGGGGGCGGAGGTCGCGATCGGTGCGAAGGGACTCCGAATTCCCTCGGGGGCTTCGGGCTTCATGTCCCACATATCCTGCTGCGGCTGTCCTCCCCACATGAACAGGAAAATGCACGAACGAGCCGTCGGAGACGCCGACGACTGTGCGGCAGCGGCAGATTGTTCTCGCGAGATAAGATGCGGCAACGTCAGCGCGCCGCACGCGGCGGTTCCCAGACGAAGCATGGCATCGCGACGATGTAACATAGTCAGCCTTTGCGAAACTCGTACACGACGAGTTTACACACTTGAATTCGTAAAATCGGAACGACGGCACCGAGAGTCGTTCTCCGTATCCTGATGCGAATTGTAACACGAAGCAACAGCATGAGGAAAGCGGAAAACAATCGCAATTCGTTACGACAACGGCTTCTGCCGCTCAGGAATATCACGATTCTTCGCGGGGTCTTGACCATCCTGCTTTACGGGTTTAAGCCGATAGGTAAAACCGCCGAGTAGCTTTCCGACACGCCCCTGGTGACATTGCAGGCAGTCATCGACCGCGCGCAAGGCTCCCACCATGCGCAAGCCGTATTGGTCTTCGGCGACGACGAGATCTTCCCCTTTGCGCAGACGACCGATCGCCTGTTGTTCGAACTCATCCAACTCGCGCGTCGGTGCAGAGTCGGCTTTGAGTTCTTCCATGCTCGGCAGGTTGTCCGACAGATAGACGGCCGGCGGATTGTGCTTAAGCAGACTGACGAGTTCGAGCCGGGCGACTTCGTACGCAAGCGTGACGTCACGATTGCCGTCGGACCACTTCGGAGGAGTCCGAAATCCGTGCGACTGAAATCCAATCATCTGCCGCGACTCACGGTCGACGTAACCGAACCCCGAGACGTTCGCAAAATTGACGATCTGGTCGATGTGAAACGCCAATGCATCGCGCCCCAGCGGCTGATTGGCCGACGCGACACCAATTTCGGCATCACTCGTAAAAACCAAATCTCGCGGTGGCGATGCATCGGGATCATAAGGGGGAGGGGACCATTCAGGCTGTTTGACCGGTCCGGGGGTGGGGATTTCGATATAGTCTCGATGGGGGCGGAGGTCTCCCATGCGAATACTGCCAAATCCATTCGCAACCTGAAATTCGCTGACCGTTCCGTAGTGAAGACTCAACAACGTTTCGAGTCCTCGCGTCCTCATTTTCCAATTCCAATCTTTCTCACCCCAGATCTCGTTGTTTGTCTGCTGCACGAACTTGTTGTCGGATACCAAAAAGCCGGAGGTCGCTTCTTGATCTGCTTCATCGATCTCAACTTCATACGGCAATAGAGTGGCGACAGGTGTGGGTTGATAACTCGCTTCCAGTACCTGCAAATCGGGAATGCGCTGCAGGACGCTGTACCAGCCGAAAGCATTTAACGTCAGCAGAATCAAGACATGTGTTAACACATAGTTTTTCCAGCGAATGTTCGATCCTTTACACGCGAGGGCGATTACGAACAGGAAAAACCATAAAATGATCAAGGGAGGAAACCTCGACAACAGCAACAACAACCCGATAAGCCCATATAACGCCAGCAACAATCCCGCACTTCCGGCATACGCCAAGGCGATAAATCCGAGAAACATAAGGCTGACGACAGCAAAAGACATGAGCATGACCAGACTCCTGATAGCAGAGCGACGCCGGGGAAAGTCGCGGAGATATGAATTTCGACTGCTGCTCAGAACTTGATACGCCGAATAGCACGGTATGTGTTGAATGAATTTTTTGTTACTTCACGACAGGACGAAAAAACGCCGTTAGTAACGCTCATAATGATTGAATTTACATACAATAAACGAAATGGGAATGACATCGTCGACGTTTTGAGTTACGCTGAGAATGCGATTGTTCAAATCACCTCATTTTTTGCCAGCGCGAACGTGCGTCGCCACTTCATGGAAAAACCCTATCGTACACACCACACCGAACTCACTGAAGACGAACTGCTCATCGCCGACATGCTTGCCACGCTCGGCCCAGTCTGGTACGGCGCCTTACCACAGCGTGCTTACCAGTTCCACATGAATCTCCGTTACACACATGGTGTGAGCGATGACGATTTACCAAAAATGCTCGACCAGATGGAAATCGACGGGCTCCTCAAATCCAGCCCACAATCGGTTCACCCACCTCAGTTTCAATATCAACTGACGATCAAAGGTGGTGATCTGTGGGAAGCCGAGCGATTGCCCATTTGGCAGCGATAAGCGACGTCGCGATTTTCCTTCTCAAAGAAATCAGAAAAACATGTCGATGTTACAGCGTATTGCTATGATACATCCATCGGGGAAGAAATGATCGCAGTGTGGGATGAATTCAAGAAAGGCGTGCAATTATTACCAAATCATAAATTCGATTGGCAAGAAGTCCCTAACGGAATATTTCGCTACTGGTATGGCCCACACGAAATCTGGTCGTGCAAATTCAAGGCGCTGCGAGCAGATTGGGATTTCCCGCAGTGGACGAAGATGGACGAGAGAAGAACATGGTGGAATAACATAAGGCAACTGCAAAAATTTGTACCTTAAGAATTGAAATCATACCAGCAAAGATTCAACAACTTTGCGTCTGGCTGAAAATGCCTCCTCACCCAACACCGGTGTCAATTCGTCCGTCGACAACTCCGCAGGCATCTCCACCCAACTCTTGCACCCCGCCATTGTTGTCGTCTCTGTCACGACGACAGGGGAGGGCAATCGATAGATTCGGGCGACGATCACGAAGAGCCCCGGTTGGCGGTAATAAAACCGCTGCTCGACGGTCTCGTCAGCGAGAATGTGGTGTCCCTTCAATGGCAACAGGTGATCGAGATCGGTCACTTCGTACACGTCCGCCACCTCGGCGTACAGACGAATCGACACCCGGTTTTCCAGCGGTGGATGGTCGCGCACCCTCTCCCAATACGGCATGGCAGACGAAGTCAAGGCGTCGGTTCCCTGATGAAACTGCGTCGGATACAACCAGAACTCGCCGTGACTGATACGAAACCCGTCGCGTCCTTCGTTGATGCCTCCCTTGCGGAGAAACAATGTCTGCGCTCCCGCCGCGAGCGCTTCGCAGACGACGGCCCATTCTTTGAAGGTGATGTGGTTGGTTGGTTTCATTGTTGTTATCGCTCGGCGTTGCGTCGCGGTTTATCGAGACTCGTGATTACAACTCGACGTTGCCTTGCACGATGGCTGTTCCGTCGGCGATTTCGAGCAGTTGTCCGGCAGCCCCCGACAGGATATTCCCCTGCACGACGTTTCCCTTGCTCTGGCCGCGGACACGAATCGCCTGCAACATGCTCGCTGGTTCGCGGCGGTCGGTGATCGTGTTTCCCTGAATCTGACATTGTTCGCAGTCCAATAGATCGATGCCGCGAACGTTCGTGTCGATCAGCACGCATTGGCTGACGGTAACTGCCTTCGAGTGGATCAGCGTGATGGCTCCTCCTTCCTGTGCGTCGCCAGAAGCGATCCGCTCTCCCGACAGACTGCTTAAGATGCAGTTCTCGCAATCGATTAACTTGATGCCGTCGCTCAGCGGTCGGGCATCGTCGGTCCGCCAGGCGATCGTATTCGCCGAGTAAATCAAACTCGCACAATTCTCGGCGTAGAGCGACAGATCGCGTGAATCGTAAATCGTATTCCCCGTCACTGTAATTCTGCGGACGTGCCGCAAATCGAGGCCGCGACTCTGGCTCCCGATCACGTTGCCGGTGATGGCAATCAACCATGCCCCAATCAGAGACAATTCCGGCGGACCCCAGATGCGGATGTTCGCCCCCCCCGGCTGTACGGTCGCCTGAATCGTGTTGCTCGCGATCGAGACTTCGCTGATCGACCCATTCGGCGACTCGAACCAGATTTCACCACCGGTCGGCTCGCCGTTGGGCGATTCGTCGAGTCCCGGTCGGTTGTTGTATTCGATGTCGTTGCCGGTGATATGAAAGTTATGCACGTCGCCGTTCAGCGTCTTAATGCCTCCCCGTTTGTTGTAGCTGATGTGGTTTCCATGAATGATCGCCTGATGCAGATTGCAGTTGTCGAAGAACACGCCGTATTCGTGGTTATCGTAGATGTGCGAATCGGCGAGTATGAAGTTGCGATTCCGTTCGACGAGATGAATGCCGATCTTGCAGTTGCGGACGAGTACCTGCGTAATCGTCGTCTGCATCGTCTTTCGCAACTCGATGCCGACCGCTTCGGGATGTTCGCCAAGAATTTCGACGCCGCTGATCGTCGGAAAGCGTTCTTTCTCCCAGGTGTGGTCCTTCACCGATCCCGGGTCGGCGGTCCCTTGATGATCGCCCACCAGCCGAATTGCCGGCCCGGGTCCGGTCATGATGATTCGCGAAGCCCCCCCGACGCCGCGAACAGCGGCGTAACCGAGCTTCGTCATGTCGATCACCAGTGGTTGGCTGATGCGGTACGTCCCTTTATGCAGATCGAGAATCCCGTCGCCGGCATCGAGCGCGTGCTGCAGGGCTTCGGTGTCGTCGTTCTCTCCGTCCCCTTGAGCACCGAAGTGGTAAACGTTGGCCATGATGTCGCTCCGTTGTTGTAGGTGAAGACTATAAGAAAATACGACTCTATCAAAACCGGCGGCACTTGTCGAAACCCCTGAACGTTTGCAGGATATCGAGAGCCATCGCCGTTGTGATACCATTCTGTCGCGTGGCGAGACGCCGCTAAATCGTTACATGCAATTTCATAACCCTCTGGACGCCGAGTATTTCAGGACCATTTGAACGTCTATTCGGTCGCCAACCGGGTTATGAAACCCGTTCTAACCGACACACGAACATCAATAAAACAGCAGAGAGGTGCATGATACGAAGCTCCTCCGACGGATGGTGAAATGCAATTGATCGCAACATGTCCCTTCGGACTCGAAGCCGTCGTCGGACGCGAACTCGCGGTTCTCGGTTACACCGACCAGAAAACCGAAGATGGCCGCATTCTCTTTGAAGCGGATGAACTCGCGATTGCCCGGACGAATCTCTGGTTACGCTCTGCCGATCGTGTTTCGATCTGCCTGGGACGATTCTCTGCAACCGACTTCGGCGAGCTTTTCGACCAGACCCGCGAACTGCCGTGGGCCGAGTGGTTGCCGCAGGATGCGACGTTTCCTGTCCGTGGTAAATCGGTGCGATCGCAATTGCACTCGGTCCCCGATTGTCAGGCGATCGTCAAGAAGGCGATCGTCTCGGCGCTGCAAGACCGTTATCACCTCGATCGTTTTCCCGAAACCGGTCCTGAATTCGCGATCGAAGTCTCGCTGCTCAAGGATATCGCGACGATCACTCTCGACACCACCGGCGTCGGCTTACACAAGCGAGGCTATCGCACATGGGTCGGTGCCGCTCCGCTGAAGGAGACGCTCGCCGCGGCCCTCGTACAGTTGAGTTACTGGAATCGCGACCGGCATCTCTGGGATCCCTGTTGCGGCTCGGGGACGATCCCCATCGAAGCCGCGATGATCGGCCGCAACATGGCACCGGGACTCAAACGCAAGTTCGCCGCCGAACATTGGTCGACGACCGTTGCGAAGCACTGGAAAGAGGCTCGCGACGAAGCGAAAGATCTCATGAAACCGCCAGGAAGCGGTGAAATCCTCGGCTCAGACATCGACGCCGAGATCATTCCGAAAGCCCGCCGCCACGCCGAACAAGCCGGCGTCGCCGATGAAATTGTGTTCGAGCATCGCGCGATCGAAGCGTCGAAGCCGCGACATCCGTACGGCGTGATGATCACCAACCCACCCTATGGCGAACGGATGGGAGATGAATCCGCCGCCGAACAACTTTATCGCCGCATCGGCGAGATGTTCGCTGCCAACGAAACCTGGTCGTGGTACGTGCTGACGGCTCATTCTGGCTTTGAACACCTCGTCAGCCACCGTGCGACGCGACGCCGCAAATTGTATAACGGCCGCATCGAATGCACCTACTACCAATACGCCGGCCCGCGCCCGCCGAAAGTCGAATCATGAAACCACACGGCCCCTGGACGATTCGCGACACGAAAACCGTCTATTGCGATCCCTGGATCAACGTCACCTGCGACGACGTGCTTCGTCCCGATGGAAACCCGGGAACGTTTTCGGTCGTCCATCTGAAACCGGGTGTCACCGTTCTTGCCATCGATGAAAATCAGACGGTCTATCTCACCAAAGAATTCCACTACGCCGTCGGCCGCGAAACAATCGAATGCGTCAGCGGCGGAATTGAAGAGGGCGAAGACGCCGCGTTATCGGCTCAGCGCGAACTCGAAGAAGAAATCGGCATCGTCGCAAAAAAGTGGACATTTCTCGGAATCTGCGATCCGTTCACTTCGAGCGTCGTCTCACCGACGCAGATGTATCTCGCCGAAGAGTTACAAATGGTCGCCGCACGTCCCGAGGGAACCGAACTGATCGAACGCGTTTCTTTCCCATTCAGCGAAGCGATCGAGATGGTTCTCACCGGAGAGATCACGCATTCCGCTAGTTGCCTCGCGATACTGCTGACCGCTAGACGATTGGGCTTATGAACAATACGATGCACTCCCGGTTAGCCGCGACGCAACGCGGAGCGTTAACAACGAGTTGAAAGTCACCCTCATCCGGCCTGCGGCCACCTTCTCCCAGAGGGAGAAGGAACAGACGAAAGCAATTCTTCAAGATGACGGAGAACATCGAATCCGATTATGCCCGGCGGGTGACTGCCGTTACTAATACGCGATTTTTGCCCGGCACGTCGATCGAAATCATTCACGACTGGCCGGCGAACGCAAAACCGACGCATGCCATTTTCGATTTCGATGGCACAATCAGCCTCGTACGCGAGGGATGGCCGCAGATTATGGTGCCGATGATGGTTGAGATCCTGCAGGAGACCGGCACCTCCGAAACCGCCGAAGAACTTTCGACCATCGCCATGACGTTCGTGATGGAACTCTGCGGCAAGCAGACGATCTATCAGATGCTCCGCCTCGCCGAGGAAGTCGAGAAACGCGGTAAAAAAGCGGAAGACCCGCTTGTCTACAAGCGCCGGTATCTCGACGGGTTACTCGCCCGGATCAAATCGCGGCGGGAGGGACTTGCCAATGGATCGATTCGACCGAACGACCTTCTCGTTCCATACGCGCGGCCGCTGCTCGAAGAGCTTCATAAACGGGGCGTGCAGATGTTTCTCGCCAGCGGGACCGAAGTCGAAGACGTTCGCGAGGAAGCCCGGCTGCTAAAGGTCGATCACTTCTTCGGTAAGCACATTTACGGCGCTGTCGAAGACTTCAAAAGTTTTTCGAAGCAGATGGTGATCGAGCAGATTCTTCGCGACAATCAATTATCGGGGACGGAACTCATCGGCTTCGGCGACGGTTACGTCGAGATCGATAACGTCAAGCAAGCCGGCGGACTCGCCATCGCCGTCGCCAGCGACGAAACCGATCGCAGCGGCAAACCGGATACCTGGAAGCGCGACCGGTTATTAGGTGTCGGTGCCGACGTCGTCGTCCCCGACTTTCAAGATTACAAAGCACTATGTGAATGGATCTACGACCGTTAACGTTTAGCCGCGACGCAACGCGGAGCGCTAGCCATTACTATTAGTCGAACAGACGAAGCAGAGCTTCGAAGAGCTTGGGAACGAGAAGTAAAGACACCCCGGCCCACTCCCAGCGTGAGAGGGAGAAAGACCAACATGCCTTTTCCTCAATTCGATCGCAGTCAACTTCGCATTCTTCCATTGGGAGAACGCATTCACGATATCCATCGCGACAAGATTCTCAATTTGCCAGAGGGACCGCGAATTCCCTTTGAACATCCGGCTCTCCCGACGCTCGCCGAGCGAATTGTTGACGCCGCAAAAAACGATCGGGCGATTCTGTTCATCTGCGGAGCCCATGTGCTGCGACAGGGGAACGGGGCACTGCTCATCGATCTCATGCAGCGTGGATTGCTCAAGCATCTCGCGCTCAACGGGGCCGGCGCGATTCATGATTTCGAACTCGCGATGATCGGGCAGACGTGTGAATCTGTCGCGAAGTACGTCAGCGAAGGGCAGTTCGGGTTATGGACCGAAACATCCCGCATCAACGAAGCCGCGAGCGCCGGGCAACGTGACGGCATCGGTCTCGGCGAAGCGATCGGCCGCATGATCGAAGACGAAAAATTCCCGTATCGCGAAACGAGCGTGCTGGCGGCGGCGTACCGGTTGCAGGTGCCGGTGACGATTCATGTGAGCATTGGGCAGGACATCATCCACGAACATCCCAACTTCGACGGAGCCGCGACCGGCGCGACGTCGTATACCGATTTTCTGATTCTCACCGAAACCGTGACGAAACTCGAAGGGGGAGTCTTCCTCAACATCGGCTCGGCGGTGATGGGCCCCGAAGTTTACCTCAAAGCACTGGCGATGGCCCGAAATGTCGCCCATCAACGGGGCGAATCGATCCGAAAATTCACGACGGCGGTGTTCGATCTTCCGAATCTGGGAACCGACCTCTCGCACGAAGCGCCGAAAGACGATCCGCGTTATTACTTCCGTCCGTTCAAGACGATCTTAGTCCGCACCGTCGCCGACGGCGGCGAAAGTTTTTACATTCAAGGGGATCACAAGCAAACGGTCCCGGCGCTTTATGATTTGATCGATGCGAAATCCGCAGAAGAGGTATGAAGAACGGGTCCGCCGTCAGTCATAAGCCACTCCATGAAAACCTTCACCCCCATCGACATTTCTGCGGATCGGCTCAGTGAACTCATCGCCCGTTTTCCCACTCGGCGGATCGCGGTGATCGGTGATTTCTTTCTCGATAAGTACCTCGACACCGACCCGCGGATTCTCGAATCGAGCGTCGAAACCGGGCGGAGCGCCCATCAGGTTGTGCGTATTCGTGTCGCTCCCGGCGTTGCCGGAACTGTCGTCAACAACCTTGCCAGTCTCGGCACGGGTACGATCCATACGCTCGGTGCGATCGGCGACGATGGTGAAGCGTTCGATCTCAATCGTTGCCTGAAGCAACTCGGTTGCCGCACGGAAGGACTGTTACAATTCGCTTCGCTGATGACACCGCAATACCTCAAGCCGAGAGATATCACCGATCCTTCACTGAAGGGGGAACACGACCGCTACGACACCAAGAACCGCACGCCGATGCCGAAAGAGATCGGCGACCGGGTACTCGCAGCGCTCGATGCCATCTTGCCCGAACTCGATGCGGTGATCATCTCCGATCAAGTCGAGTACGACGACTGCGGCATCATCACGGCTATGGTACGGCAAGCGTTAGGAGAGCGGGCCCAGAAATTTCCCAGCGTGAAATTCTGGGTCGACAGCCGGACGCACATCAAGCAGTTTCGTCACGTCTACATCAAGCCGAATCAGTTCGAGGCGGTCGATTTTCCGTTGCCGAAGCCGGAAGACCGCATCTCGCTCGACGAGATCGTCAGCGCGTTTCCGCATCTGGTCGCCGAAGCGAAAGCCCCGGTCTGCGTAACGCTCGGCGAGCGCGGCATGATGGTGAGCGACCCCGAGCCGACGCTGGTGCCGGGGGTGACCGTTCCACCGCCGATCGATTCGACGGGGGCAGGGGATAGCGCGAACGCCGGCTGCGTCCTCGCGCTGGCCTCCGGTGCGACACTTCCAGAAGCGGCGCTCATCGGCAATCTCGTCGCCTCGATCACTGTCCAGCAACTCGCCGTCACCGGCACCGCCAAACCCGAAGAACTGATACCGCGGCTGGAGATGTGGAAAGCACAAAACGCGAATTCTTAGGACGAAGAATAGACGTGGGCATTCGCTCGATTTCCAAGATTCAGATTTGAAACGCAGAGGTCGCTGAGGACGCAGAGAAAAAGCCAGAGGTCCAAGTACGATTTGTTCCTCTTCTGAACTTCCGCGTTTCATCTTTATTTTATTGAAATGCTGAGATCACAGAGGAGAAATCGTTCTGACTCTCATTTTCTCTGCGAACTCTGCGACCTCTGCGTTTCAAAATCTTTTTTCGTATTAAAGGCATTCCCCGTGCCCGATATTTTGTGTTTATTCCTGAATCTATTTTTGGCGTTTCATCTGCGGCCTACTGCGAAAATCTGCGGACACACTAAAACATTTGCCTCCTGCGCAAATTTTGATCATTTGTATTTCGGAGTGAACCTATCGCAACCCAATTGTGCTTCGAGACGATATTTGTGTTTATGACGCTAGCATCCCTCTCTATGAATGCGTCAACGGAACTGGAAATCCTCAAATTGCCCACTTTCTCGCGACACGGTGACTGGAACATGACCTTCAAATGGACGTAACGGCCTCCGTCACTTACAATCGGCGCAATTCACCCCCTTAGGTATGGAGCCCTCTATGTCGGACGATCTCGCGTTTACAACCCACTACCTCGACCAACTCGCCGAGTTGCTGCCAAAGCTCGATCGGCCGAAAATCGCGCAGGCGATCGGCTGGATGCGAAGCGTCCGCGATGCGGGAAAAATGATTTACATCTGCGGCAACGGCGGCAGCGCATCGATCGCTTCGCAGATGGTCGTCGACATCGTCAAAGGGGCTTCATTCAAGAAAAAAGCCCGGTTCAAAATGCTGGGGCTGACCGACAGCATCGCCACAATTACAGCCTATGCCAACGATGAGGGCTACGAAACGGTTTTCGTCGAGCAGCTTAAGAATTACGCCGAGAAAGATGATCTGTTGATCGGCATCAGCGGCAGCGGAAACAGCCCCAACGTGCTCAAAGCGATCGAATACGCGAATTCCGTCGGCTGCAAGACAATGGGCCTGACGACCGGCGAAGGAGGCAAACTGAAAGACCTCGTCAACCTGCCGCTGCTCGTTCCCTCGAAACACATGGGCCGGCTCGAAGACTGTTTCTTCATTTTGACCCACGTGTTATGCTATGCGTTTATGGAAGCGGATTGATTTCGTTCTGTTGTCACAAGACCCGAGGTTTGCCATGCGCGATTCCCATCGACGATTCGTCTTGCTTGTTGCATTCTGTCTGTTCGCGATGGTCTTACAATTCCTGACCGCATCGGCACAGGCCGGTATCGTCAGCGGTGAAATCAAAACGATCGCGGCCGACAAGAACGTGATCGTGATCGAAGCGGGCAAGGCCAAGGTGAGCAAAACGCTGCGAATTTCGAACAGGGCGTCGATCACGCTCAACAGCAAAACCGTCGAATTGAACGAGATTCTGCCCGGGACAAAAGTCAGTCTCTTCACCGATAAATCGGGGACGGTGACGAAAATCATCGCCCGCTCCGCATCGACCGACGACAGCGAAAACAAAGATGCCGCCGAGTCAAAACCGGTCAGCCGCAAGGCGACTCGAAAATCACGTTCGAGAGATGACGACGACGACGAGTCGATCTCCGATGCCGAGTGGCATCAGTTTCGCGGGCCGAAACGCGATGGACACTCGCTCGAAACCGGCTTGCTCGCGGAATGGCCGAACGACGGACCGGCACTGGTGTATGAGGTCGGAGGTCTTGGTGAAGGATACTCCAGCATTTCCGTCAGCGATGGTGTGATCTACACCATGGGGACGGTAAATGACGGCGACCAGTGCGTGATTGCCCTCAACGCCGAAGATGGAGAGCTGTTATGGAGCGTCAAGACCGGTCCGGCTTATCAGAACGGCGCAGGAAACGGACCGCGCTGCACGCCCACAGTCGACGGTAATGACGTCTACGCCGTCGATGCGAATGGTGAACTCATCTGCCTTGATAAAAAATCTGGAGATATCCGCTGGCAGAAAAACATTCTGAAAGATTTTCAGGGGAACAATATCGGCTGGGGGATTTGCGAATCGATCCTGATCGACGACGACAAGTTGATCTGCACGCCGGGGGGAAAGGCGGCGACGATGATCGCTCTCGAAAAATCGTCGGGGAACACGATCTGGAGGTCGGACGTCCCCACGAATCCGTCCGCGAGTTACGCTTCGGCCATCGTTGCGGATGTCGGAGGCGTGCGGCAGTACATTAACTTTACACACGCTGGACTGGTCGGTGTGCGGGCCGAAGACGGTTCGCCCTTGTGGGGGAATCAATCCTCGTCCAACGGGACCGCAAACTGTTCGGCACCGCTGTATGACGACGGTTTCGTCTTCAGTTCATCAGGCTACGGCACCGGCGGAGCAGCCGTACAATTGCGATCATCGAATGGATTGACAGCGGCCGAACTCAAATATCACACCAACGACATGGCGAATCATCACGGCGGAATGGTGGTCGTCGACGGTTACGTTTACGGCACACACGACCCGGGAATTCTGACGTGCCTCGATCTGAAGACCGGCAACGTCAAATGGAAAGATCGTTCCGTCGGCAAAGGTTCGGTGATATATGCCGACGGTAAGATCTATCTTCGCAGCGAAGGGGGCCCCCTGTCTCTGGTCGATGCCAACCCGCAAAAATATGTCGAACACGGCCGGTTCGATCAACCGAACCGCAGCAACCGCCCGGCGTGGGCCTATCCGGCGATCAACGGCGGCAGACTGTACCTGAGGGATTTGGATAAGCTGCTGGTGTATGACATCGCGGGGGAATAATGACGAATGTCCGAATGACGAACGAAGCGAATGGATTTGACATTTCGTCATTTGTGCTTCGTCATTGATTCGACATTCGGATTTCGACATTCGTCATTCACGTCAACCGGATATCAACGCTCGCACTGTGTGCGGTCAGACCTTCCTTATCGGCCATCAACCGTAAGTCATCGGCGGCATGCCGCAGCGCGGCCTGATTGTAGCCGATAATTGACGAACGCTTGAGAAAATCGAGGGCACACAAACCATTCGCGAATCGGGCGGTGCCGCCGGTGGGTAAGACGTGTGACGGACCGGCGAGATAATCGCCGACGGCGACCGGGGTGTAGTGACCGAGAAAAATCGCACCGGCATTCTGAATCTGGTCGAGCAGAACATCGGGGTTTTGCGTCGAAATGTGCAAATGCTCGGGAGCCAGCAGATCGGTCAGCCGGGCGGCTTCGTCGGCGTCTCGCGTCAGAATGAGGGCACCGTAATCGAGCAAACTTTGCCGGGCGAGATCGCCGCGAGGAAGTTGATGAAGTTGACGGACCAGTTCGCTGCGGACTTGCTCGATTAACGGTTCGTGCCAGGTGAGCATCACACCGGAACCGGGGCTGTGCTCGGCTTGCGAGATGAGATCGCTGGCGATGAAATCCGCGCGGGCGGTCTCGTCGGCGATAAGCACGACTTCGCTCGGCCCGGCGATGCTGTCGATGTCGACTTCGCCGAACACGAACTTCTTGGCGAGGGCGACGAACAGATTCCCCGGACCGACGATCTTGTCGACGCGCGGCAGGCCGTCGATACCGTACGCCATCGCAGCGACCGCCTGAGCACCACCGAGACGATACACTTCGGTCACACCGAGTTCGTAGCACGCGGCGAGCAGATCGGTATTGTAACTGCCGAACGGTGTCGGGGGAGCAACGACGGCGATTTCTTTCACGCCGGCGGTTTGTGCGGGGACGACCGTCATCAAGAGTGTCGACGGGTACGCCGCCGCTCCGCCGGGGATGCAGACCCCGACTCGCTTGAGTGGCCGATAGCGCTGGCCGAGGACGATGTGGCTCTCGCCATCCTGCATGATGAGTTCGACATCTTGCGCCAGCACGCTCTGTTGAAAGGCGACGACGTTCAACCGAATGCGACGCAACGTTTCGAGGTATTCTTGATCGGCAGCGGCATGGGCCTGCTCCAATTCTTCGGCGGAGACGCGCATCGTCTCGGCGGTCAGTTTTTTGCGATCGAGCTTTTCGGTGTATTCGAGCACGGCGGCAATGCCGCGCGATTGCACGTCTTTGCAAATGCGTTCGACGACCTGTTGTGGCGAAAGGGGCTCGCCGAAGAGTTCGATCGTTCGCTGTTTTCCTTGAGGAGAAACGACATCCCCCTGAGGCGAGAGTTTTTGCCGGAGATCGCGGAACGCCCCTTCGGCGTCATCGCGGCGACAATCGATGGTGGTGATGGGAAACGTATCGGTATTCATCAAGTTGTCTTTCGTCAAGTGTTGACCGCAATACCAGCCCGAAGCGCAAGTGAGGGTCACTCGTTTTCTGTCCCTTGCTTGCGTGTTTTGAAGTGGTGTTGTTCTTCACCTCTCCCACCGGGAGAGGTCGACTGCGTAGCAGTCGGGTGAGGGGCGATTTCGATGTTGAATCGTTTTTGCTCGCGATCGATCGTCGAACTCTCCCCTCACCCGGCCGCTGCGCGGCCACCCTCTCCCTGTGGGCGAGGGTTTGAGTAACGCCACGATACAACTTGCGCTGAAGGTTGCCCCAACATTCATTATTTTTGGCTCATTCCTCATCTTTCACCCCTACTCCTGTCCCAAAAATAGAGAGTATCGATTGCCAGCGGTCTTGACTACCATTACAGTTGAAATGCAGCTACCGACAACCAAAATGGGGACAGAGTGCGCCCGGAGAAGGTTCATTCGACGGCTTACGCACGATTCAGGCATACGATAAACAGGACCAATCGAACATGATGAGCACGTTGAAGATCGACATGCGGAGCGACACCGTTACCAAACCGACCGCCGGAATGCGGCAAGCGATTGCCCACGCCGAAGTGGGCGATGATATGAACGCTGAAGACCCGACCGTTAACCGTCTCGAGGAAGTCGTCTGCGAACTCTTGAATAAAGAAGCCGCCGTCTTCGCTTGTTCAGGGACTCAATCGAACCAGATGGGAGTCAAAGTCCACTGTTTGCCGGGTGATGAATTGCTCATCGAAGAAAATGGCCATATCGCCAATTTTGAAGCAGGGGGACCGGCCGTCCTTTCGGGCGTCTCCTGCCGTACAATTCCCGGGCAGTGGGGTATGCTCGACGTCGATTTACTTCGCGGAAAAATTCGTGCGGATAATCAACACCTCTGCACCACTCGACTCGTCTGCGTCGAGAACACAACGAATGCCGGAGGTGGTCGCGCTTATCCCGTCGATCAACTTCACCGACTAGGACTGTGGGCTCACGAACAAGGACTCAAAGTCCATATGGACGGGGCCCGACTGTTCAACGCCGTCATCGCCGCCAACTCGACTGCCGCCGAAGTCTGCAAGCATGTCGACACGATTTCGATCTGCTTTTCGAAGGGGTTAGGCTGCCCGATGGGTTCGATTCTCGTCGGCAAGAAAGACGAAATCGCCAAGGCACGGCGTATCCGCAAACTCTTCGGCGGCGCGATGAGACAGGCGGGCATCATGGCAGCCGCTTGTCTTTATGCACTCGATCATCATGTCGACCGTATGGTCGATGACCACCAGAATGCCCGCGTCTTCGCCGAGATGATTGCCGAGATTCCCGGCGTGATCATCGACCCAGACGACGTTGAAACCAATCTCGTCTTTTTCGATGTTGATCGAAATCTGGGCAATGCAGGACAGCTTTCGGCAAAGCTCAAGCAGCGAGGCATCGGTATCAATGCCAGCGGATCACAGCGGCTGCGAGCCTGCACCCATCTCGACGTGACGCAGGTCGATGTCGAAGCAGCCGCACAGGCGATCGCTGAATGTGTCGCCGAAGGCTTCAGCGACGTCACCGGTTCGGTCTGCGGACCGTATGTGCGGGGATAATCAAATTCGTTGGATTTCGTCGGCGTGATACGGGAGTGATATTGTTCTCATGAAATTCAGTCGATACGATGAACATGTCACAAACGATCTTCATTGGATGAAAAACTGAGAATGGCACGTTATGACGACTCGCAATCTCGATTTTTCCCCGTTTTCCGCCAGTCGCCGTGAATTAATGCAAATCGGTTCGCTGGGCGCGTTCGGATTAGGTCTGCCTCACTGGCTCGCCGGCCGCGCCTACGGCGAAACCACAGGTACGGCGAAATCGGTCATTCTCTTGTGGCTGTATGGTGGTCCGAGCCACATCGACACCATCGACCCAAAACCGCTGGCGAATTCAGAAATTCGGAGCCCCTTCAGTCCGATCGACACGTCGGTACCCGGTATTCAAATCACCGAACTCCTGCCGCAGTTATCACAGCGTATCGACCGATGTGCCATTCTGCGAGGGATGTATCACGAGAACAGCGATCACAATGTCGGCGGCACGATAGCGTTGACGGGGGTACCCGCCGGCGGAAAGGTGGGAGGAGGGGCTCCACTTCCTGGTGATCGCCATCCGACGCTTGGTTCTCTGGTCACACGATTAATCAGCAATCCCTCACCTGGATGGCCATCGTTCATGTGCATCGGCGAGCCTGCAAAAGTCAGCGGTGCCGCAAGCGGACAAGACGCCGCCGGTTTCGGTGCGATCTACGAACCGTTTCGTCTTGAATATAAAATCGAAAATGGATTAAAAGTTCCAGAGGCTCTCAACTTAATACCGGGTTTGTCAGCCGACCGGCTCGGTAATCGTCGGGAACTATTAACGTCACTCGACTCTTTACCTCTCAAAGAGGGAGTTCCTGACACGTTTGCGCGACTGGGACAGTTCTACGATCAGGCGATGGGATTGTTGACGTCTTCAGAGGCCCGCAAAGCCGTAGATTTGCAAGAAGAAACGACGAAGGTCCGTAATCGATACGGCAAAACGCGTTTCGGACAGTCGTGTCTGCTCGCCCGCCGGCTTGTCGAATCAGGTGTGCCGTTTGTGCAAGTCAACTGGAGCGATTACGGTGAAGATCAGCAGACCTCCGGCGGCGACGGGGGCTGGGATCATCACTGGCGATTGTACGAATTCATTCAGGATCATTGTGCATGGTCTTACGACCAGGCGATCACCGCGTTACTCGACGATCTCGAAGACCGCGGATTGCTCGACGAAACGCTCGTTCTCGCGATGGGAGAGTTCGGCCGTACGCCTAAGATTAACGGTTGCGGCGGACGCGATCACTGGGCCAATGTGTATAGTATTCTGATGGCCGGCGGTGGCGTACGCGGCGGACAAGTCATCGGTTCAAGCGATCTCGAAGGAGGATATCCCGCTGATCGCCCGGTTCATCCGCAGGAGTTACACGCCACGGTGCTCAAAGCGATGGGACTGGATCGACTCGCACTGATTCCTCTCGGAGTGACGCTGAATGTCGAACCGGTTCACGAACTCTTTTGAAGATCGCCGGGAGAAACATGATTCACCTTGCTGAACCGCGCCGAATGACGTCGTCCGAACTAGTCAAGCAACATGTCCGCTTCGACCCGCGCGGCGACCGTCTCGTCTATTCCCGCACCGTCGGTCCGCTGCTGACGTTGATGACCGTTGATCTGAGCGGCGGCGAGGAACAAAAGCTGTTTCCCGACCGAAATGATTTCATCGAACAGCATCCCGCCTGGTCTCCCGATCGCCGGCAATTCGCGTACACGATCAGCGACGGACACCGTACGGGACGAGTCGGCGTGATGAAGTGTGATATCGGCGAGGACGGATCGTTTTCGAATTTCGAATTCTGGTTCTCCGGCAATCAATATACCTATGCGAGTTGGTCGCCCGACGGAAAACGGGCGGTGCTGGTCACACAAAATCGGCGGATGGCCATTGCCGATGCCGACGGCAAGAATCTCAAGGTTCTCGGCCCCGTCGAGGGAATTCAAGGGCAGCCCTGCTGGTCGCCCGATGGAACAACGATTGCGTTCAGCAGTTCGCATCTGGGAAACCAGGATATCTTCACGATCCAGCCGGACGGTTCGGCGCTGACGCGGCTGACCGATTCACCTCGTTCTGACTTTCGCCCTGTTTTTTCGCCGACAGGCGAATGGATTGCTTTCACATCGGCGCGAACCGGGAATTACGAAATTTTTGCCATGCGTTCTGATGGCTCGGAACAACACAATTTGACGAACCACGAAGGGCTCGACGATCACGCTGCCTGGAACGAAACCGGCACCCAAATGGCGTTCATTTCCACACGCGACGGGGGATATGACGTCTACCTGGCTGACGTACAAAGTCAGCCAGATTCGAGAAAAGTCTTCAAAAGCCGGTGACGTGACCGTCAAATACAACGTATAATTATTAAAAGAGTTACGTTTCGTGTCTCGGAACCATCGATTGGCCGGCGAAAGTTATTGTTGAACAAATCGACTTCCGTCGATAAGATAATAGATAAGGGAGCGGCGACGTTCTCACTGCCGGAAATCACACGCCAGAAAACCGTCCACCCCTGTGTTCATTGTGCCTGGTTTGCTCAGATGAACTGATCCGCACTCACAATTGAGGTAACATGATGTCCACCCCGATGCCTAAGTTTCCGCATCGATCGCTGCATCAGCAACACGCCTTCACCGGCCTGAATGCCCGCGTCCCCGAAGGGCTCGTGCTGCACAGCCGGCGAAATATGCTCAAAGTCGGCATGGCAGGCCTCGCGGGGCTTTCGCTTCCGAATCTGTTGAAACTCCGCGCCGAAGCGGCACAATCCAACCGTCCGATGAGCAGCCGCAAAAGTGTGATTCTGCTCTGGATGGCCGGCGGACCGAGCCATATCGATACGTGGGATCTCAAGCCCGATCGTCCCTATGTCAATCGCGGGCCGTTTGCGCCGATACAAACTTCGGTCCCGGGGATTCAAATCTGCGAACACCTGCCGAAGCAGGCGGCGATGATGGACAAATTCAGCATTGTCCGCTCTGTCGATTGCCGCTTCAGCAATCATGAACCGAACACAGTGATGCAGACGGCGAATCTGCAAGCCGCACCGCGAGTGAATCCGACCAAAGGGCGAATGTATCCGGCGATCGCCTCGCTGGTGGCAAAATTTCGCGGTCCCAACGACCCGTCGATGCCGCCGTATGTCGCGTTTCAAAAATCAGCCGGTCATCTGGCTTATGGCGGATATCTCGGCAAGTCGTATGATCCCTTTAACGCCAATCTCGCCGTCGATCTGCCGATTTACACCGATGTCGGCGTCGACACCGGCAAACGTTCCGGGGCATCGCTCTTCAACTTCGCGCGAGGATTGACGCAAGACCGTATTCTGAACCGCCAGACGTTGCTTAAAGACTTCGATCGGCTGCGCAGCGACATCGATA
Organism: Planctomycetota bacterium; assembly: GCA_027618475.1. Classification (GTDB taxonomy): domain Bacteria; phylum Planctomycetota; class Planctomycetia; order Planctomycetales; family Planctomycetaceae; genus JAQCEJ01. Next base: position 25,316 of record JAQCEJ010000083.1, read on the forward strand.
ACAACGGATCGATGACCGCTCTCGACAGTTATTCGCAGCAGGCGGTCGAACTCGTCGTCGGAGGCAAGGTCCGTGATGCCTTTGACATCAACCAGGAACCCGCCGAAACCCGCGCCAAATACGGCGACCATCTCTGGCTGCAGCAGTGCCTGCTCGCCCGCCGTCTTGTCGAAGCCGGAACGAACTTCGTGACGATCGACCTCAGTTATCATGGGGCCTCGGGGACATGGGACACGCACGGCGATAACATCCCTCCGTACGGTGGTATCAAGAACGGGCTCGGTCCGCTACTCCCCTTATTCGATCATCTCATCACCACACTCGTCGGCGATCTCGACGAACGAAACTTGCTCGATGACTGCCTCGTCATCGCGATGGGCGAATTCGGCCGCACGCCGAATATGGGAACCCAGGACAGCATCGACGGCCGCAACCACTGGCCGGTCGTCATGTCGCTGGCGATGGCCGGCGGCGGTCTGCGTCACGGCCAGGTGATCGGTTCAACGGAAAGCGACGGAGGAGGCATTGCCGCCCGCCCCGTCACGCCGGGCGATCTCGCGGCAACGATCTACCATCATATGGAAGTCCCCCTCGACGCCTTCTGGATGGACCCCCGCGGCCGCCCGAACCCGATTCTCGATCAAGGGGCACCGATTGGTGAGTTGATCTGAGGATCCGCGAAGTAGACAGCTCAAGTGGTTCGCGCGATAATGTTTCACGTGAAACGATCGCTTATTCTCAAACAGGATGCACCGCATTCGCCGAGCATGTTTGGAAATCGAGCCACGGGGTTTATCCCCGTGGTCTTCGTCAATATACAAAGAAGCACAGTGGGGATAAACCCAGTATTGTTCGGCACGAAATTTGCGCCCTAGCTTTAGGGTTGTCAATTTCTGCCAAT
>JAQCEJ010000084.1 GCA_027618475.1 Planctomycetota bacterium
ACTCTCCGACACACTTAAAAACTGGCACTGGCTTGCCTTCCTCGGACTCCTACTCTCGAAAATCGCCATCCAAAGTGCATAACAGGCTCTAGAATTGGTTTCATAATCAGGTTTGCGACGGAAAGTTCGTCCAAAATGCCCTGAAATACCCAGCGTCCAGAGGATTATAAAACTGCTTGTTGAAAGCTTGAAGGCAACGGAATCCATTCCGTCGCCTTCAATTTAGCGCTGTATTCGTTTGGAAATGTCTTTTTGCGAATTACTTCATAAAGAAATCATCAGGGCCTTTTACGGTGTAATACGGATAAACCACCGTTCCGGTTGGGCCATTCATAGGCGGATACGAGAGTTCGGGTCGCTTGTAAACGTAAGTGTGGCGATGGTGAGGACGCCAGCCGTAACCCATGCACATGTTACAGGTTCCGCCACAGTGGTCTCCGCAGAATTGGCAGGCGTCACCAACCTGCGACGGTTGATCACAACCTTCTCCACTTAAATTCGCAGTGAAATTGGTCGGTATGGCAGGAATCTCGGAGGTGGGTGTTTGTCCACGAACGACACCACTGGCTGCACCACATCCAACCAACCAGGGCAACGATACTCCTAACACTGTGCACAATAATAGCTTAGACATCCTGAATTCCCCTCATTTACACCTGTTTGAATACCCCGGATTGATTGTCCCGGACGATCCGAGGCAGACCTATGAATTGTAGAATCTGGCCGCGTGCTTACTGGTCTTATCGTCCGATAGTTCGACAAAGGATGAACAATCCGAATGAATCCTACCATAGGTTTAAAGGGTAGATTCGCAAGAGCTTGCATAATCGCTACAATCGCGATAAATTAACGCCCGGATGGATTCAAGGGGATGCGGATGGTGTTCATTGCGCACCAGGCTTGCATAATACGAATATGATTTTATCCCCAATACGATCCTGGGTGACGATTCAATGCTTAAGGAAGCTAAGAATCGTCTTGTAAGTCTGAAACTCCAGCCAAGGGAGTGTGCGGAGTGTATATTGCGGCATCGACCCGTTGTTTTTCTGATCTTGGATTTCAAGAGGCGTGTCACCAGCTCGCAGAGCTGGAATTTGACAAAGTTGAGATCTTCATGAGCGACGAGGGAAACCATCTTAGGCCCTCCGACGTCGTTGCGAAACCGGACGAGTTCATCAATCGATTTCGCGAAATCACGAGATTGACTCCGATTGCCATTTGCCTCGATCACGATGTTGATGAGGTGGTGTTCTCTGCCATCGCTAAACTTGCGAAAACGATGAAAATTACTCAACTTACGGCATCGTCATCTCCATTGGGGACGCCATTCAATTCAGAAATCGACCGTTTGCGTAATTTCATCAAGATTACGAATCACAATGGAATTCGTCTCTCATTGAAAACGAAATCGGGTCAGCTGACCGAGGATCCCCATACTGCCGTTGAACTATGTCAGGCAGTGCCCGGTTTAGGTATCACATTCGACCCCAGCTATTTCATGTGTGGCCCGTACAAAGATCAAAACTACGATCATGTCGTTCCCTACGTGTATCATACCCATTTGAGAGATTCGAAGCCGGGGGAACTGCAGATGCCCATTGGCCTGGGCGATTTGGATTACAGTCGCTTGATTACGCTTCTGCAGAAACAGGGGTATCAACGAGCGCTTTCGGTAGAGATCCTCCCGGAATTGTTACAGGGAGCGGATCGGAATCTGGAAATGCGAAAGTTGCGCATGCTGCTCGAGACGTTGTTATAACTTGGCCTTGCGTTGACGTCGGCCGTACTACGATTTTTGAAAATCGCTGGGATTGCCAAAAAGACCCCCAGATCCGGCAGTCGAGACATTCCCCGAATTTCCCCCTTTGAGCGGTCCCTTTCTCTTGCGTGGTACTTCGACAGAGGCGGGTTCTTCGACTTCTACTTCGGCCTGAGGCTGGGCGAGGAGTGCCTTCATGGAAAGGCTAATGCGCTTACGCTCCGGATCGACTTCCAGAACCTTGACTTCGATCTGCTGGCCTACTTTCACAACTTCAGTAACGCGGCGGACACGTCGATGATCGAGTTCGCTAATATGGACGAGCCCTTCGACACCGTGTGTGAGTTCAACAAATGCACCGAAATCGGTCGTTCGAGTGACCGTTCCGGTCTGTGTTGAACCGATCCCGAATCGAGTTTCGACGTCGGACCAGGGATCCTGTACCAATTGCCGCATGCCGAGGCTGATTTTATTACTCTCACGATCGATTGCAAGAATTTGCACTTCGACTTCCTGGCCTTCCGTGAGCATTTCTCCAGGATGTTTAATGCGCGACCAGCTCATTTCGCCGATATGCAGAAAACCGTCGATGCCGCCAAGATCAATAAACGCTCCGTAATCTTTCAGCGTTTTTACGCGACCGGTTCGCGTCTGCCCCTTTTCGACCTCCTGCCAGAGTTTTTCACCCGCTTCTTGTCGTTCTTGAATCAAGATGGCCCGACGACTGACAACCAGATTACGTTTTGCTGGGTTCAAGTCTGTGATTTGCACCGTGAGTTTCTGTCCGACCATCGTTTCCATGTCGGAGACGAATCCCAAGTCGACTTGACTCGCCGGCAGGAATCCCCGCAGGCTGCCGATAGTGACTTCCAGTCCCCCTTTGTTAGTCTTGGCAACAATACATTCGACAATATTGCCTTTCTGAAGCGAATCCCAATGCCCACCAGGTCTGCGTTTTGCTCGGGGAATGCTGACGTGAATCAAACCTTCCGCAGCGTCGACTTTGTCAACGACGACATCAAGTTTGGCTCCCACCTCGGGTAATGACTTGCCTTCAAACTGCCGGGCGGGAATCATACCTGGAGAGCGAAGACCGAGATCGACAAAAATGGCATCTCCATGTGCCGATTGAACGGTTCCTTTGAGACGTGTGCCCGGTTGCAGTGCATCTTCAGAAATCACCGCAGGGGACGGCGTGCCCGCCGAGACTTCTGGGAGGGATACTTCAGGCGTAGAAATCCCTCCCGCCATAGCGGCTTCGATCTGTGCTTCCAATTCTGCACCCAGGTCAATATCGGAAGAAGGAATCTCTACCGAACCAATGAACGAAGGGCTAACGTCTTCTTGGTGTATCGGTATCCCGTCGTTGAAGTCGGTGGCCGACGTTGATGATGGTTCCGAACTCGGTGTCGAATGTTCGCCTTTTTGCTCGCTCGCAACAATGGAAGTTTGTGAATCGGGCACGGTTGAAGTGTTTGGTGAGTTTTCTTTTGTCGCTGCGTCGAAAACAGTTGTGGAACCCGGTCCGTCGTTATCGCGGCGTGGCTTCTGCGTCGACGGATATGACGGGATTGCCTTTACCTGTTCAGGGCTGACCGTGGGATTGAGCACCACCCGGCGCTTCGGCTTTTCACCTTCTACCGAAGCGGTTCCCAATGGTTGCTCAGTCGTTGCCGGCGAATTTTCCGCCGCCGCGCTCGCAAGATCCATCTCAGACGTCGCGCCGGTTTTTTCTCCATTGGCGATGTCACGACCTGCAGAACTATCTTCAGTGCCAGTTGAGGAAACCCCGGCCACATTCTTACTCGTGGGATGCTCGGAACTCATCACTCGTCGACCTTTGACACAAATACTATGAAAAACATTAACTGGGTATAATTTGGCGCAATCAGGGAATGCAATTGCAACAACCAGACGCCGAATTCCGCGAAGCTCATGACATAGCATAACCTCGCCGCGTGAAAATCTCCAGAAGGAAACAGCAAGTTACCGATTGCTGCATAATAGTCGAAGAGTTTGAACGAAGGATCCCCGTGTGAGTCAGGGCACACGACGAATGACAGATTTGACGCAGCGGAACCCTATGTCGTCTCCCGTCTCGTCAACCGAAATCGCCTTACGGCTGCTGCTCGTCAATCGATCGTATCGATTTTTCCAGGATCCACCTCGAATGACAAGCTGGGCATTTTGCTTTTGGGCTGTTGTATCGTTTTCTGAAATCCAGGCACCACCGTCTATCGGTGCGTCGTCGAAGTTCGGGTGCCAATCGTCAGTAACGAACTCCCACAGGTAACCATGCATATCGTACAGATCCCACGCGTTCGGTTTGAGAGCTCCAACGGGAGGATCGTTTCCGGCGGCATTTCCGGTATGCCACGCATACTCGTCCAAAATAGACGCTTGATTGTTCTCGTCGTCCGCTTTCGTTGCAGTATTGCCAAAACTGTAGATTGAATTTGTTCCTGCCCGACAGGCGTATTCCCATTCCGATTCAGTTGGGAGACGGATTTCTTCATCGTCCGTCAGCAGATTTCGGTCACGAAGCATCTGAGTAATCATTTCACAGAATTCGTTTGCATCACTCCACGTCATCATTTCGGCGGAATTTCGTGGTCCTTTCCATTTACTCGGATTGATCCCCAAGACAGCTTCGTACAAATTTTGCGGCACTTCATATTTAGCAATGGCAAATGAATGTTTCAGCGTGACTTTATGAGCGGGGCGTTCTTCGGAGGGACCATCGTCATTGCCCATTGTGAATTCAATGGGAAAATCGTCCTTTCCGGGTTGAAGTTCGACAAATTCTGACATGAAGAGTTTCAGCAATTTGTCGGTCATTTCGTTCTTTTTAGGTACATCGGCCGTGGACGTTGGCGATTTCCACATTGTAGTCAAGGCAATCAAAACTGTCGCGACTTGCGAAAATCTCTTCAATGCGACTCTCCTTGAACGTCAGCCTAATAGTTAAGCCAGTCAGTATCAGGTGTATTGGGAAAGGGACCATCTGCCGGTCGATTGATTCTCAAAGAAAACGCATGAATTATCAAGCCCTACGGTGAAATATGCCTCGCTTCGGGGGCCTTGGCCAACACGTGGTATGTTGTATCCGGGAAGCCGTCTTCGAACAGAATATTTAAAGTTGAGCACGCAACATCGATAGTTTCACCATGCCGATGCGAGTACCGCATGACAATCGGCCAGCGTCAGCATTCGCGGATTTGTTGGTGTCGAGTGATCGTGCATCGCCGCCGCTGGAATCGTATCGAGGTCGTTCTGTGTGATGCCCATATCCCGCAGTCTAAGGGGCAGGTCAAGTTCTTTCATCATAGACGTGCAAGCTTCGGCGAGAACGTCGGCCCCACCGTGAACACCTATGGCCATTGCCATGGATTTCATTTTCTCTGGACACTCCCGAGAATTAAAACGTAAGACATGCGGTAGGAGAACAGCATTGAGCGTACCATGATGCAGGCGGAGATGTGAAACTCCGCCGAGCGGATGGCTGAGGCTGTGAATCAGGCCAAGACCTTTCTGGAAACATAGTCCCCCCTGAAGCGCTGCCATCATCATATTTGAACGGGCCTCACGGTCTTGAGGGCCGCGATAAGCAAGCGGAAGGTTGATCCAGGCTCGATGTAAACCGTCGAGGGCGATGGCATCGGCGACCGGATTAAATTTTGGACTGCTGTACGTTTCTACGCAATGCGATATGGCATCGAAACCGGTTGCGGCTGTCAGTCGAGGGGGAAGATCGATTGTTAATTCAGGATCGCATACGGCCACAGTGGGAATCATATGCCGGCTGATGATTCCAAGCTTCTCACCATTGGGAAATGTAATCAGTGCGGCGCGCCCGACTTCGCTTCCAGTACCGGATGTTGTTGGGAGAACAATTACGGGAGGCTTTTCAGAAGAGATGAGAGGTAACCCTCCTCGAATTACGGCATACTTTTCAAGCGGAGGAGCATGTGTGACCAACAATGAAATGCATTTGGCACAATCAATTGGTGATCCTCCCCCCACGGCGACAACACCATCACATTTCCATTCTCGATACATCTCCAGGCCCGCCAAAACGCTCGCCTCTGTTGGATTGGTTGGCACACTGGAGAAAACATGTTCGGCTGCTGGTATCTTTTTCAATAGTCCTGAGTTCAGAAGCCCTTCATCCGTCACAAATAAGGGTCGATCTACCTGAAGTCGCGATAAGATGTCGGAGATTCGTTCTCGCGCTCCCCATCCAAATACGATTTCGTTGAGATAATACATTTCCGAGATCATCACGAGTCGTATCCCCCGTCATTACGGCAGTTATCTATTGCAGTGATTTTTATGAGGACTCGCCATGTGAGATGTGTTCGTGACAAGAATTCATCTATCATCCATGATCCTGGCAAAGAATTGAAGAATGACGCTGAAGAGTTGTCAAGGTTCCATTGACACATACGACGGAAGTATTAGTATGATTCTCTGTGGTAGAGCAATTCGCGGCAGTACAAAGAATGTGGCTTCTGTGTGCATCAGCGCAGAACCAATGTCAGCAATAAGCCGGATTGAACCGGAAGGATTGGCTGTTTTATGGGGAATCTTCAAGGCCCTGAGATTACAAAACACGGCCGGGTTACGTTGATTTCGCTCGGATCGGATTACGAAAATCTTGATGAGACGAGACTCGATTCGTTACAACCATCCCTCTTTATGGCCTTGGATGAAGCTGATCCTCCGTGCGTAGTTCTTGACTTATCGCGCACGAAGTTTTTTGGTTCGAGCTTTATTGAGATCATTATTCGCATGGTCAACACGATAGAATCGCAGCGACAGGGGACGTTTGCCTTGTCGGGATTAACGACGTACTGTGCCGAGGTGTTGGAAATCACGCATCTCGACTCGATCTGGAAGATTTTTCCGAATTCCGACGAAGCAATCGCAGCGTTGTCCAAAACTCCCTGATTAAGATCCGGTCGAAAACTGGACGTGAAAACGAGCTGTAACTGCATCGTCCAGCAGAAATCTTATTCCACCTGATAGAGTGACAATTTCTCCAGACTTAAGGAACAGCGGCTCGTTAGCAGGGCAGGAGTCATGCTGACCGCGCATATTCTAAGCCGTTTGTCACACCAGATCGAAAGATCGTCATCGAACCGACTCATAAGATAGTCGGGATTTAGCGATGCAACACGGATTGTGGCGACACAAGGACGAGTTATCGCGGCAGGGCGATACGGTGTGGACCACCCGATTCTTCAAATTGACCGCGATCATCAATACGTTCAAATCGAAGCGCGACTCCATCCGGTTCGACATCCACCACCGTTACCATGTGCTCTCCCAATTCGAACACATCACCAACTGACAGTTCAAGATCGTGGTAAACCAATTGGTCGTGATGCACGCGTTACTCCATTTAACCGATGAATGAATCAGATATCGGAAAGGGGATCGATGTGGGGCGAACTCGATCATTACGAGTTGCGGGCGAGATGTTAACATGCTTTTGAATGTTCATCAAACCCTAATCTCACTTTTGTAAAAAATTCCGAAAGGTTTCTCGAAGAATCTCATTTTCTGAATGATTCGTTTAATATGTTTTCTCGCTTCTGGCATAAAGTTTGCCAGACTTTTTTGCGTGATATTTCAAGCGCGCTTATGAATTCATGTCTCGCGAAAATTGAATCAGCAGCACAACCAGAATTCTTAATCTTCAGTGGATATGTTCGTAGATGTTCGCAGAAAACGACGATATCCATGTCGATCGAATTCAGATAGGAGGCGTTCGAGCGATTCGCGGATATCATTTAATTTCTCTTCGTCTGTAATCTTCTGATTTTGTAAATCGGTAACGTAAAATACGTCGACAACCTGATCGAGGTGTGTCGAAATCTTCGCCAGCACGACCGACAGTCCCAATTCGTAAATTGATCGAGACATCGTATATAACAATCCCAATCGATCGTGTGCAAAGACATCAATGATCGTACAACGGTGCGACGAACTGTTATCGATTACCACACGTAACGGTTGGTCGCTCAACAACGGCAAAATCAATTGATCGCCGAACCGTTGTCGTCGCTGGAACATCTCCGTAAGTGCTTCGGGATTGTAAATCGACTGACGCAGCATCGACGAAATTGTTTGCATGCGATCGATAGGAACGATCCCGGTGTAATCGGGGTCGAGTACGCGAAACCGATCGATGATGAAGCTGTCGGTGGTTGTGGTGATATGGGCCGAAAGGATTTCCAGGTAGTTTGCGGTCAAAACACCTGCGATTTTATGAAAACAACCGGGCGAAACCCGTTCGTGGGTGATCACTCGATATTCGACGACTTTTGTATCTCGATCAAAATACGATTCGACGTCGACGTCTCCATCAGTCAGTTCCCTCATGACACGTATGTCCGCCTCAATGCGCTCGATCGGTGTAGTCAGTAGATACTGTGGAGAAAATGTTTCTAGTCGCTGCTTCAGCTGTGCTAAGGGTTCATCTTTAGAATCGCTGTCATCCGCGATGTTTCCGGGCTTCATTGACCTTTGTGACAAGTCGAGTACTTGCTGTTTAACGTCAACAAGTCGATGGGCCACACGTTCTTGATCTACGTCGCCGCTCAACAGATTCAAAGACGATTCGAATAGATCATTAAGCAATTCTCCTTTCCAACCATTCCAAACACCGGGGCCGACCGCTTGCAGATCCGCCGCAGAGAGAACATACAGCATCTTTAAAACTTGTGCGCTGCCGACGTTCTGACTGAATCCGAGGAGAACCTGCTCATCCTGAATATCTCTGCGAAATGCTAGATGGGTCATCAGGAGATGTTTATGGACGAGGAATACCAGGATTTCTCGGCGAGAGGTGGTGAGTCCCAGTCGCTCGGCAACATCTTTTGCCAGTTGACTTCCGACTTCACTATGATCTATGGGAAAGCCTTTACCCAAATCGTGAAGGAAAACGGCCAGATGCAAGATGGTTACGTCGTCAATCTGACGATAGGCAGCACCCAGCGGACCTTGATCCTGTACGAAAGATGTGACTGCCTCAACAGCTCGCAATGTGTGTTCGTCGACAGTGTATTGATGGTATTGATTGAATTGTAACAGGCATTTTGCGTGAGCCATTTCAGGAAAGCAGATTTCAAGCAGCCCTGTTTCATACATACTGCGCAGAACCATCCCCAGCGAACTGTGTAACCCGAAAATCGTCAACACGAGTCGAGCTGCATCTGTCGACATGTGTGTGTCTATCGCTGCTAATGCCTTTTTGATGTCGAGTTCGAGTTCCCTCGAGGGGGGAATGCCATACAGACCAATGGTGTGGTAAAGGCGTAAGATCTCTTCCATCGATCCCAACACGTGTGATTTGTGTCGTGAAACCACATTGATTTCAAATGGACTGATGCGTATTTGTCCGTCGACGCGATGGGCACAAATCCGATCGATTAGGCGTTGCCATATCGGTGGTTTGCGATAAATGTCTATCAGTCTTCGCGCGATGGAAGAGATTTTTGTTGTATGGCGATAATACGTCTGCATCAGACATTCGACAGGACGCAAGCCCGATGTCGTTTCGATCTGCCATTCCTCCGAAATACGCAGCTGTTCTTCACGGAAAAAATTGTCTTGGTTTTTACCCGAACTGCGATGCAGCTCGATTCGCAGTGTTGTGAGAAACTCATAGGCATCGGCTAATGAAACAATATCGTCGCGAGTAATCACGCCATTCCGAGGAAATTGCTTCCAATCCGAGGTACCGAATAGAGCGAATCCCAACCAACGGATCAAATGGAGATCGCGTAAACCTCCCGGCGACCGTTTGAGATCGGGTTCCAATCGCGTTACCGTTGCTCCGTGTGGTCCGAAATCCTGATTTCTTGCCCTAATGCAATCGGCGACAAAGGCGAGTTTTCGATTACCCGTCACTTGTCGTGTAAATCGCCGTCGCAGTTGACGGAAGACCTCGTTACTCCCCCACATGTATTGCAATTCCACAAGAGACGTGGCGAAGGTCGGCTCTATTTTGGCCATTTGCAAGGTATCGCCGACAGTGCGCACACTGTGTCCCAGCTTCAATCCGCAATCCCAGATATTGCGAACGACGACTGCCGATATCTTGTGAAATAAGGCTTCAGCCGGTTGTTGATACAGGAATAGCAGATCGATATCAGAATGCGGAGCCAGCTCACCTCGCCCGAGCCCGGCAATTGCCAGTACCGCAGTCCTGTTGCGTAATGTATTCTGTTCTACGGGTGGCAACTCACTTACCGCCCCCTCGATGATGTCGATTATTAGCCGTTCGATGGATTGGGCCAGAAAACGTGCAATTTCCGAACCCGGCGCATTCCGTTGTTCGTCAACATGAGAGCGGAGAATCGCGATGCGTTGTCGATATTCGTCGACAGACCGGACATTCGAGTTTGCGAGTGAGGTATCGAAGGGCATGTCCGCAGATCACCTCAGGTCGATCTTTGAGAATTGCGACTTTTATCGACCGCTAATCCACATGACGGTAGTCGTCCTGCATTTTCGGTGCGTGTTATATATCACAGCGCACTTTCGCCCTGTTCGCCGGTGCGGATACGAATCGTATCGGCGAGAGTGGTTACAAAAATTTTCCCGTCACCGATTTGTCCCGTACGGGCAGTTTTCAGGATCGTATCGATCACTTCCTGAGCCTGATCGTCAGAGACGACGACCTCGATTTTCGACTTTGGGAGAAAATCGACAGTGTACTCGGCACCACGATATTGCTCTTTATGTCCTTTCTGTCGACCAAAGCCGCGGACCTCGGCGACCGTCATTCCCTGGATGCCAATCCCTGTCAAGGCATCCTTGACTTCTTCCAACTTGAAATGCCGAATGATGGCTTCAATCTTTTTCATGGACGAATTACTCCAAAAGGCTATTCAAAGCCGACCGTCTCGCTATCGAATCGTTACCCAAATCAATTTTAACGTTTCATGACACGCAGGGAAATCAGGAGCATAAAACTTTCGTCTATTTGATTTCATGTCCCCCTTGGTAACGGTTCACACTTCCACATTATTTTTATTCAAACTGCCCTCAAGTCGATTATAAAACGGCTTATGGCTACATGCAGTTTCACAACCCGCTGGACTTCGAGTATTTCAGGACCATCTGAACGTCTTTTCGGTCGCCAACAGGGTTATGAAACCAGTTCTAACAAAATTAATCAGTTACGTCGAAAAAATAAATATGTATTATCCAAGGCGATTTCAATAGTGTTGTTGAATGAGAGTCTTGAGGACCGGCAAGGCACGGAAATGCACTGGAGACATCCAGATGCCAGAAGCGTTAATTACTCAGTTTACCAGAAGATATAACCTTCTTCGCCATGCTGAGTGACATCCAGGCCGCGAAGTTCGTCTTCCGGCGATACTCGCAATCCCATAACGGCATCAAGAAACTTGAGGATGATGAGCGTGCCCACAAGCGCGACTAGCACAGCGGCAACAACCCCGATGCATTGATTGATAAATTGCCGCGAACCACCGACCAGCAGGCCCGCGGTTTCCGGTACGCCGGTTACGAGTGGATCGGCAAAAACTCCGGTCAATATCGCTCCAAGCATGCCGCCGATACCGTGGACACCGAAGGCATCGAGTGTGTCGTCGTATCCAAATTTCGACTTTATCGTGGTACAGGCGTAGAAACAGGCAGCCCCCCCCAAGAGTCCGATGAATATTCCGGATATTGGCGTCACCGAACCGCAAGCCGGTGTAACGCAGACCAGTCCGGCGATCGCACCGGAACAAGCGCCGAGAGCACTTGGTTTACCGCGGACGATCCATTCCATCCCTGCCCAAGATAAGACACCAGCGGAAGCGGAAAGGTGCGTTGCGAGGAAGGCGTTGGCGGTCAACACACTCACATTCAAAGCGCTTCCCGCGTTAAATCCAAACCAGCCGACCCATAACAGGGCCGTCCCCAAAAACGTATACGTAAGATTATGTGGCGGCATCGGATCAGATCCAAAACCAAAGCGTTTTCCGAGAATAACCGCGCACAATAATGCCGAGATTCCCGAACTGATATGCACGACGGTTCCCCCCGCAAAGTCCAATGCCGCATATTTGCCGGTGAATAACCATCCGGTATCCGACCAGACCCAATGCGCGAGTGGGCAATACACAAAAGTACCCCAAAGTACTGAAAAAAACACGAGCGAGCTGAATTTCATACGCTCAGCATAAGCCCCACAGATGAGGGCCGGCGTGATCACGAAAAAGGTCATCTGAAACAGAAAATGCACCATCCGCGGTATCCCGCCGACCATCGGAACATCTACCTGCTGCAAAGAGTCGTTCCAGGCAGGCAAAACTCCCTTCATCAGAAAATAGTCAGTTCCACCTATGAAGCCGCCGGCGATGTCTGGTGCAAATGCGAGACTATATCCCCATAACGCCCAGACGATGGAAAGCAGTCCCATGAGAAAGATGCACTGCATCATGACGCTTAAGATGTTTTTTTTGCGAACCATCCCTCCATAAAACATCGCCAAACCTGGTGCCAGCATCATGAGCACAAGTGCGGACGAAATGAGCACCCACAATGTGTCTGTTGGATTCATTCCCTCGGCGTTCAAATCAACCTCCCTTGTGTTCTCAGACTTCCGAACGTCACGTTTGTGCCGTAGTCAAAATTGTGGCTAAATCGAGTAAACCTTGTCTATCAATCAAGAAACGTCCCCGATGCCAATCTCGGAAAATTCGTCGAAATCACTTCGGATTTTCGACCGGACGTTGTTTTGAGATGGTAGTGTTCCGCAGTTTTCTGTATCGTTTTGCATTTGACGTGCCAGCATGGACTAGGGAATGATTTAGGGCGAGATCGCCAGAATTCGTTGATTGTCCGAAGCCGTAATCATCCGTACGATTTCAATCTCCTCAAAAAGATTCCCCCCCCAGTGAGACAGTAAAAAAGAGGTAACTCAAACGGTGGAATACACGTGGTGCATCGCCGCGATCGATTGGGATTTTTTTCGGCGAGCGCCGATTCCGGAAATGGCTCGTCATCCGTGGTGGTTCACGTTTCTCCCTCTCTGTCTACTCGGAACTGCTGTTGGTTGTGGACTCGAAATCTGGGTGCAACGGTTGACACCCGTGTCAACCGAAAAACGGCGCGATGTGCGTTTGGTTATTATTCTAACTAACGCTTGTTTATGGGGCTTCTTCGGTGCAGTTGTCGTTCATTTCAGTACGCTCGAACTTGACGAAGTCCTGCCTGATCGCGTCTGGGAAGCGTGGCGATTGTGCTATCATCTGTGTTTTATCTCGATGTTGCTCGCCGCTACGGTAACCGACTTGCGAGAATACATCATTCCCGACGAAATCATCGTTCCGGCTATCGTCGTTGGTGTATGTGGAGCATTCGTTTCTGGAGACATGCAGATCATGCATCTTTGGGTGGATTGGAATTTTGCCGTTCCTGGGCTCAGTGGCCCATTTATTCCGCGTTGGGAACAAATACACCCTCACTGGCATGGGCTTGCCTGGAGTCTGGTGGGGGGCCTAATTGGTGCAGGAGTCACTTGGCTCATTCGTTACATCTCGAAATTCGTTCTTCGACAAGAGGCTCTCGGTTTCGGCGATGTCACATTGATGGCCATGATCGGCAGTTTTCTCGGTTGGCAGCCTACGGTGATCGTTCTGCTGTTCGCTCCGATACTCGGTCTTGTTGTGGGGGGGGCAGTCCGGATTTTGGTCGGTAAAACATACCTCCCCTACGGACCATATCTTTGCCTTTCGGCTTTCATGGTTTTGGTCTTTTGGCGATGGATTTGGCAGGCCGAACTCCTCGCAGAACACCCACAAGCCTATCCGATTGTTTCGATCCGTCGTCTCTTCGGCGATTGGCTCGGTTTGTTGTATTTAGCGGGTTTCGCGGCTGTGGGACTGATCATAATGCTTGGATGTATACGCGTGTGGAAGAAGATTCCCATCCAAAGGTCGGGGGGGTGAAGTGTGCGCAATCATACATGTCCTCATGTTCATGTTCGCAAACATGCAATTTGCCCCATGAAATCAATGCTTCGAAAGCGGGTCTGAATTTGGATATTGGCACAATCGTTGCATTTTATCATGACCCACAATGAGCCGACCTACAACGAACGGGATTGACCCCCCGTCTTGGAATCTATAAATTTCGGATGACAGTGCGTTTACGTCTATGATTCAAGATTGCCTCCGCAGGAGGAACACGAAAGGTCTGTATACGTCGGCATATGTTTGTCAGTCGAAATCGTATTCGTCTGCCTTTCTGACAGTGCTAGTTTCGACCGGACCTTTCTAATTAACTGCCTTTTCACGAGTATTGAGTTTACCAATGGAATTACTGCAAAAGATCGGCGATTTTATTGTCACGATGACCGCGTGGATCGAACGATTGATCACGGGGTTTTTCGGATCGTCGAATGAACGTCAAATTCGCCAGCTTGGCTTTACCCGCGATAAAGCGGGAAGCGAACAAATTACGCCGGGTTCCCTACTGGATAAGATCAATCAATTCGAACCGACCTATGAAAAGTTGTCGGATGACGAGTTGCGTCAGACAGCGACGAAGTTGCGAGCCCGACTGGCACAGGGTGAAACGCTGGATGACATTCTTCCCGAAGCGTTTGCAGCGGTCAGGGAATCCGGCAAACGCCAACTCAAAATGCGACATTACAACGTTCAAATGATTGGTGGTTTTTTCCTTCATAAGGGAATGATCGCCGAAATGACCACCGGCGAAGGAAAAACGCTGGTAGCAACGCTTCCTTGCTTCCTCAATGCTCTTGCAGGTTCGGTGCATGTGGTAACGGTTAACGACTATCTTGCTCGCCGCGATATGGAGTGGATGGGCCCGCTCTACATGAGTCTGGGCCTCACGGTTGGTGCGATTCAATCGAATATGAATAATGTCGAACGCCGTTCGGCGTATGCGTGTGATATCACCTACGGGACGAATAACGAATTCGGCTTCGACTATCTTCGCGACAACATGGCTTCCGACAAAGAAGACCAGGTTCAGGGGCCTCTCGTTTACGCTATTGTTGACGAAATTGATAATATCCTGATCGACGAAGCGCGAACGCCGCTGATCATTTCCGGGAAAGTCGAGCAGGATACTCGCCGTTACGGCAAGGCCGACCAGATCGTACGGGAACTGAAAAAAGATGTCGATTTCGAAATCAAGGAAAAAGAGCATACCTGCCACTTGACCGAAGCGGGTGTACGGCACGCCGAACAATTGGCCGGAGTAGAGAGCTTTTATACGGCAGGGAATATGGAATGGCCGCACCTGCTCGATAATGCTCTGAAGGCTCACCATCTTTATAAGCGTGATGTGAATTATGTCGTGCAAAACGGCAAGGTGATAATCGTTGACGAATTCACGGGCCGGTTAATGGATGGGCGCCAATGGAGCGATGGTCTGCATCAGGCCGTGGAAGCCAAGGAAGGAGTGCCGATTAAGGACGAGACGCAGACGCTGGCTACCATCACACTCCAAAACTATTTCAAGTTGTACGATAAACTGTGCGGAATGACCGGTACTGCGATGACCGAAGCCGCCGAATTCTGGAAGATCTACAAACTCGATGTCGTTAACATACCGACCAACCGACCGATGAGGCGAGTGAATCATCCCGACGTTATCTTTCGCACCGAACGCGAAAAATGGAATGCTATGGTCGACGAGATTCGTGACGTCCACAAAACCGGACGGCCGATCCTCGTGGGAACAGTCTCGATCGAAAAATCGGAACTACTCAGCAGTAAGTTGAATAAATTCGGCATCAAGCACAACGTGCTAAATGCCAAACATCACGAACGCGAAGCCGAAATCATTTCACAAGCTGGTCGCTGGGAGGCCGTGACGATCGCCACAAATATGGCCGGCCGCGGTACCGATATTATTCTTGGGGGAAATCCCGAATTTCCCGCGTGGGAAGAACTTAGCAAACGCTACGCAAATCGCCTCGAAGTACCCAAATCGGAGTGGGACGACGTTACAAATGCCATCGCCGAAAAGGAGGGCATGAAAGCCGAGGGGCGTAAAGTGGCAGACGCCGGTGGCTTACATGTCATCGGTACCGAACGTCACGAAGCCCGACGAATCGATTTGCAGCTTCGCGGACGAAGTGGCCGACAGGGGGATCCCGGCGAAAGTCGATTCTTTCTCTCGCTCGAAGACGACCTGATGCGAATATTTGCCGGCGACTGGGTAAAGAATGTACTAACGTCGCTGGGGATGAAGGATGGGGAAGCCATCGAAAGTGGAATGGTCACTCGTCGAATCGAAGCGGCTCAAAAGAAGGTCGAAGAACGTCATTTCGAAATGCGAAAACATCTGCTCGATTATGACGAAGTGATGGACGAGCAGCGTAAACGTGTTTATTCATATCGGCAGCGTATTCTCGACGGAGGCAATTGTCGCATCCTGATTTCCGAGATGATCGACCGCATACTCAAACGATGGGTGCCGCATTTCCTTTCGCCCACATTCAGCGATAAGACCGTTAAAGACTGGGCCGCACAGGTCATTCACCTCGAAGTCGACACATCGCAGATTCACGGAATGGACAAGGAACAGCTCGCAGGCTTCCTCAAGGATGAAGCGCTCACGCAGGCTCATGAACTGATTCAGGAGCAGATCGATGAAAACCTTCCCGAGGGGGAAGAAAACGAGTCCGAATGGAACTGGCAAGCGCTCAGTAAATGGGCGAATGCCCATTTTGGTCTCAATACTAACGACCGCGAGTTCCGAAAAATCGGGCGTGACGATATCGAAGATTATCTGCGCGACCGTGCTGAAGAAGCGATTACCCGCTACGATTTGACGGCACTCGATATTTTCCTGGCGGAAGACTGGGGACGCCAGAGTTTGTCGAGCTGGCTGTTACAGCAATTCACCTTACCAATCGAACCAAACGAGTTTGATGAACTTACGATGGATCAAGCAATCCATCTGGTCCGAGGCCGTGTCGGCAAGTTGTACGAGGATAAGGAAATCGAGTTTCCGGTTGTCGTCGGTTTGACACGGTTTCTGATGCAAAAGCCAGATGGAAGCGAGCGATACGATCGTGAAGGTCTGGCACGCTGGGCCAGTACCAGGTTTCACAGTCCGATTAATATCGACGAGTTCAGTAAGAAGAGTCGGAATGAAATTCAAGAGTTACTGTCGGAAACAAGTCAAAAGTTCTTGCGCAGTGGTGAAAGCATTGAGACGATCCGTTCGCTGATTGACACGGCTTATCCGGGGTACCATGAACACAACGGCTCGACGCAATCGGAATCGCAGGGACTCGATCAACTCGTGGAGTGGGTGAATTCAAACCTGAAAGCGAATTGGAAAACCGGCGACTTGAAATCTCTGACGCGCGATCAGATGCAAATCAAGGTCATGGAGGAATACAACCTTTATTACCGTCCCGAACTCTCACAAGCCGAGCGTTCGCTGATTCTCAGTATTCTCGATACATCCTGGAAAGATCATCTGCATACGATGGATCACCTCCGGTCGGGAATCGGGCTGGTCGGATATGCTCAGAAAGATCCCAAAGTCGAATACAAACGCGAAGGGATGCGCACGTTCGAACTCATGTGGGAACAAATCGCCCAGCAGGTGACGACAGCGATCTTTCGATTGGAAAAGGAAAGCCCTCGTTTTGTCGGTTCGTTGTGGAATATTTCGTCGGTTCGCCACGACGAAGTTGAACAGTTTGCTGCCCCTCCTTCGCCTGCTGACGCACCGTCTCCACACCAGCAGCAGAACCAGCCGCTTCCAGGCCAGAACGTCGAAGCGATCGACCCGATCCGCAATACGGAGCCCAAAGTTGGACGCAATGATCCCTGCCCCTGTGGCAGCGGCAAGAAGTATAAGAAATGTCATGGCGCAGGAGCGTAACGATTGATGGATGAATCTCAGGAATCTCAAGTGACAAACCGATGGGGCGTTAATATTTGTTTTTGATTCGTTGTTGATGTAGCGCCAGTGCTACGATTCTTGTCATTGACCATGTGGGGGAATGGATGCCCTGGGCTTGGTTTTGGAATGCCTGTTATGTCTGCTTTATCGTCGCTGCGTCGCCAGTGCTGGTGTATCGCATCATCGTACTCGGCAAATACCGAGAAGGCTGGGGGGAAAAACTAAGGGGACGGCTACCGCTTCTTGATGACGAAGCTCCGACGATGTGGCTGCATGCTGTGAGTGTTGGTGAAGTTCTGCAACTCGAACCATTATTGGAAAAGCTAAAGGCCGCACGTCCCGGGTGGCGTTTCGTCATTACGACTACAACATCCACTGGTTTGCAAGTCGCCCGACGGAAGTATCCCATCGACATCGTCTGCTATGCCCCGCTCGACTTTTCGTGGGCTGTTCACCGAGCAATGCAGAGGATCAAACCGCAGTTGATCGTACTGGTCGAACTCGAAATCTGGCCGAACCTGCTTGCGACGGCAAAAGCGAATGCAGTTCCGGTACTACTGGTCAACGGTAGGATTAGCGCCAGGAGCTTTCGCCGGTATAAGAAAATACGCTGGCTGCTGCATTCGACGTTTTCCAGCCTGAGCGAAGCGGCAGTTCAAAATGACGAATATTTTGAGCGCCTTTGCAAGCTGGGCGTGCCACGCAGACGGTTACATGTTACGGGCTCGATCAAATTCGATTGCATACACAACGACCGTTTTGAGACATTAATTCACGAATTGAAGGCTGGTTTTGGGATTGCTCCCGATGAGACCGTTTTCATCGCAGGGAGCACGCAGCATCCCGAAGAAGAAATCGCGCTCGCGGTTTACCGCAAACTTCTTCCTAAGCATCCTTCGCTGAGATTGATTCTTGTCCCTCGCCATAAAGAACGCTTTGACGAAGTTGCGACGTTGATCGAACGTCAGGGCTGGCCCTTAATCCGGAGAAGCAGACAACGACAGCACGAAGCCGCCGGAAAAATAACAATAAGAACCACGACAATTCCTCACATTGGGTTACTCGATACTTTGGGCGAGTTGACTGCATGTTGGGGCTTGGCCGATATTGCATTCGTCGGAGGGAGCCTTACTCGCCGAGGCGGACAAAACATGATCGAGCCGGCAAGCTATGGTGCTGCGGTGGTGTTTGGTCCTCACACCCATAATTTCAAAGATGTCGTGGAGATGTTGCTGAGTCATCAGGCGGCTTGCGTGGTGCACAATGCTGCTGAGTTCCACCGCGTTATTGCTGAATTGGTCGATGATCGAAATACTGCTCGACAAATGGGTTCAAGAGCCCGAGTTTTGGTGCACAATCAACAGGGGGCGACTGACCGCACCATGAATGTCGTACTTCCATATTGTGCTTTTCATTCGAAAAACAATTCCCATAAGCCCTGTATTTTACCGCCGGATTCATTATCATCAGGCCGAGCGGCATGATATCCGCCGGAATTGTGAAACGCTCAATATAATGAGATCCCGTTGGTGACGATTTTAGCGTGAATGTTAAAGTCGGCGTTATCGACGGTTCTCAATCGCTTTATGACGTTGAGCAAAACCCAACGTCATTCTATAATCATGGCTCCTTGGCAAGTCATTCTCAATGTATCATGCCAGAGTCACGTTATCTTGGAGAGTATTGATGTCGAATTTTTTGTTCACCAGTGAGTCTGTAAGTTCCGGTCATCCTGACAAGGTTGCCGACCAGGTTTCAGACGGAATACTAGATGCGTTACTTGCTGGGGATCCCAAGTCGCGCGTTGCCTGTGAAACTCTCTGTACGACCGACCTGGTCGTCCTTTCGGGAGAGATTACGACGAATTCCAAAATCGATTACGTTGATGTAACACGCGAGGTCATTCGGCAAATCGGATACTGCCAGACCGAAGACGATATTGGTTTTGATGCCGACACGTGTAAAGTGTTGGTTGCCTTGCATAGTCAGAGCGGCGACATTGCCCAAGGGGTCGATCGTGATGGTGCCGGCGATCAAGGATTAATGTTCGGTTACGCTTGTGACCAGACTCCTGAATTGATGCCGTTGCCCATTGCATTATCGCATAAGCTGTTGCTTAAACTTACAGAACTTCGCGAGAAAAAAGATGTCGATTGGATTCGTCCCGATAGCAAAAGCCAGGTCACCGTGGAATATCGTGACGGCCAACCCGTCGGCATTGCCGCTGTGGTCATTTCGACGCAGCACCGCGATTCTGTTTCGCAGGAAGAAATTCATGATTACATCAAACGTAATGTAATTCAGCCGATTATTCCGAAGGAATTGCTCACGGCGGCGACAAAATATCACATCAATCCCACGGGGCGTTTCGTCATTGGCGGACCACACGGTGATACGGGACTCACCGGGCGAAAAATCATCGTCGACACCTACGGTGGCTGGGGGCGGCATGGCGGCGGAGCCTTCAGTGGAAAAGATTCGACGAAGGTCGACCGATCGGCTGCCTACATGGCTCGCCACATCGCTAAAAATGTGGTTGCATCCGGATTAGCCAAAGAATGCGAAGTTCAGCTCGCATACGCTATCGGAGTCTCAGACCCCGTAAGTGTGAAGGTCGATACGTCTGGAACCGCAACCGTCGATGAAACCAAAATTGCAACGGCAGTTCGTGAAATCTTTCCTTTAACGCCGCAGGGAATCATTAATTATCTGCAATTGCGTCGCCCCATTTTTCAGAAGACGGCGGCAGGAGGACACTTTGGTCGCGACGATGCCGATTTTACCTGGGAATCGACTGAACGGGCCAAAGATCTGAAAATCGCTGCTCAATAGATGCACAATTGATCGGAAGAATAAGTGTGTCGCGGGAGTATCAAAGGAGTGATCTCCATGTCCAGACTTCGAATGCATGCCTCATTTGCTCACGTGGCAGAATTACGAGAGTCCGCGCCACAAGGAGTGGTAGTGACACTCTGGCTGTTTGCCGCAGTCATCGGCTTGCGATGGCTGTCAGGAGGATTTACGCCTCCTGATACGCTCGCGTTCTCGATGATCGTGACGCCGGTAGCGATGATTTCTGGCATTTGTGCATGGTGGTGGAATTCGGTTGCTCACGGCTTGGATTCAACGGACGGATTGCCCAAGTCTAAGAAAGACTTCACGTTTTCCTTTGATATCGGAAAATCCCGCGTGCAAAGTCTTATTTTCTTACTTCCGGCATATTTTCTTGGCTGGATGTTATTGCCGATGCACAGTGTCGCAGGGGGCATGCTATTGACGGCGATTACGGTGATCGCATTATGTGGAATGAATTGGACGCACGAGGCTTTGAAAATCTCGGTTGATCTAACCGAACTGACAGTACAAACCGATCAGGAATTTCCGCAAATCATTGCGCCCGAGACGTCACCCGCTCACACGGTCGTCGACCTTGGCTCAATGTTTCAGCAAATTGCCGATCAAAAGCAAAATTCCGGGACTGAAGTCGGAGGAAGAAGCGATTGCGAAACTATCGACCCCGAATTGCGAGAGCGTGTCACCCTCTGGATGACACGGGAAAGTGACGACGACGGTCATGATTTGCTCGAAGGAGGGACAAAGGTTCGATTCCTCCCCGGTCAGAAACTGGCGGTTGTGCATTTGGGTTTTTTTCCATCGTTTTCACTGATTCCGGAAATTGAATGTGAAGTTCTCGACGAGGGAACTTTTCACATTCGGCCTGCCGCAGTTTATTCCTACGGTGCCCGTTTGGAAATTCAGCGATCAGCCCCGCTCGATAAAAGTGAAGTTGTCGATCTTGGCTTCACCGTCCGCGCTCCACTATCGAGGATGTCGTCAGCGGCCTAATCGGCGGACCTCATTTCCAACGAAACCGTATCCCAGACTGTTCGATCATTTTCATATTCTGAAATGTCTACTGAGGCAATGCGAAGCTCTAGTTGGTTGCGCGGCCGTAATAGCGATGTAATTTCAAAATCGCCGTCGGGCTTCTCACTGGAAATGACGCCAAGAAACGTGCCGTTAAGCAAAATTTCACCATGGAAGGTCAGTCCGGTGACTACCAACCAGACTTGTTCTTCGGTGGAAAGACCTGTTGGACGATGAAAAGTGCGGGTAAACCGGCAATCTGATACAGCAGGCGAATCAACTTTCCCCAGTTCGGTCACCTTTTTTTTGACGTCGAACCAAGTTGCCGGCATATGAATTCGAGGATTTCGCTTCAAACTCGACCTGTTCAACGAAGCTTGGTGATCCGAATTCCTAAAAACTTCGTATTCCCACGGGCCTTTTAGAAAAATCCGATGCAGAATGGCCATTAACATCCCTCGAAAAACTGCGATATTTGTATGACCTGGCGCAATGTAAAAAAATGACGATGGGACCGATCACAATTAACGAACCACGTTTTATTCGATCAAAGACTCGCGATTAGAACGTTAAATCAGAGTTTATCTGTCGTGCGGAACACGGTAAAAAGGATTCTAAAAGTTGAAAAACATGCCGAAATCACGCTGGTTTCAAATTCCCCAAGCCGTTATACTTCCGTAGGTTTGAATCGACAATCCTAGATTCATCTCACTGGGATTAATCAATCGCAGCCTCTTCTCAGGTTTCATCACGTCACTTCGCATGATAACGACAGCATCACCCAAATTTGCGCCGGAGCATCTTCCTGAAGCAGCCAGAACTTCAGCGAAAACGCATTCACAGCGTACGCATTCACTTTTTGGCGTGCAGATAGTTTCGTGCGGATCATATGTTCCCAACAACGTTGTAACGAATGAAGACCTGCAACGTGAATACGGCTTCGATCCCGATTGGATCGTTCAACGAACCGGCATCCGTGAACGGCGTCATGCTCCTAAAGATCAGGCCACGAGTGATCTCTGCGTTGAAGCAGCCCGCAAGGCGATTCGCGCAGCACGCGTCGACCCTGCCGATATCGATATGCTCGTCGTAGGTACGTTTACACCCGATTTTCAGTGTCCTTCGACGGCGTGTCTGGTACAGGAAAAATTAGGCATCAATGCACCGGCGTTTGATGTGGTCGCGGCATGTTCCGGCTTCATGTATGCCCTCGTCACCGCAGCCCAGTATGTTGCGACGGGAAACAGCGAACTGGCATTGGTGATTGCAGGCGATTGCAACAGTCGCATCGTTAATCCGAACGATCAACGTACTGCTCCCTTATTTGGTGATGGAGCAGGGGCCGTATTATTGGCGCGCGGAGAACCACATCAAGGATTACTCTGTTATCAGATGGGAGCTGATGGCAGTGGTGGATCGCTGCTCGATCGTCCTAGTGGCGGTTCTCGAAATCCAATTCAAGCTGTCGATCTCGAAGCCGGTAATCATTTCCTGCACATGGATGGGCGCAATGTTTTCAAGTGGGCGGTGCGCGTTGTCGCCGATACGATCGATCTGATGCTTGCGAAAACGGGGCTTGATGTACACGACATTTCCCTGTATTTGCTTCATCAGGCGAACTTTCGCATTATCGACGCTGCCATTGATCAGCTGGCTATTCCCCGCGACAAGGTTGCTCTTAATCTCGACCGCTACGGCAATACCTCCGGCGGGTCGATTCCCCTGATTCTCGACGAAGCATTCCAAGCCGGAAAAATTCATCGCGGGGACATTCTGTTGATGAGTGGTTTCGGTGCCGGATTGACATGGGGAACAGCGTTGTTCCGTTGGTAACCGTTACATCTCTTCCGCGTTGTTGTGTAAGGTCGATTGGTTTGCGTTCGCTCGGCGTGTGACACCATAATTGCGCAACATTTTGATTCCGCAATTGCCGACGGGGGGAGCCGAGCGATAGAATGACCAATCGGGCGACGACATATCGCTCAGCATCTTGGTTATTGATGGTCTCGCTTTCTGTTTCGAATTTTGCCTTCGAATACGTATCGTTATGAATCGCCAACATGGACCGCTGTTCTGGTCGTTTAGTCTGGGGGAATGGTTCGCCACCCGGATTCGAGTCAGCTACTTCTTCCCCATCCTGATCGTATTTCTGCTGCTGAGACTCGACTGGCCGATCGCAGCGATTGTGTTCGGGATTTTTATAGTCTCAGTCTTCCTTCACGAAATGGTCGGGCACATTCTCGTTGCCAGATTGACCGGCGGAAGTGGTGACGAAGTACTCCTGTATCCGTTGGGAGGGCTGGCAGCGACGACGCCGGCACCTACGCGGTTGTCTCAATTGCTGACGCCCGCCGGCGGGCCACTCGTCCATCTCGCCATCTGCTGTATGACGTTCCCCGTGACCTATCACTCCGAATATTGGGACAGCGCGATCAATCCGCTATCTCTGCCGGGCGTCACTCTGGCGGACGGATGGCTGGCTGGTTCCGACGCTCGTGTTGATCTTTGACATCAATTTCTTGATGATGCTCGTCAATATGATTCCGATTTATCCGCTCGATGGCGGCCAGTTTCTTTCCAATCTGCTGTCGTTCTACCTCGATGGACGATTGGTGCGGGACGTCATGCTTAAGACCGGAGCCTGCTGCGCGTTGTTGATAATGCTTGCTGGTTTATGGCTCGATTCGACGATAGCAGTTTTCGCGGGCGCGATCCTGTTGATCTTGAATCTTCAACTCAGCCAGCAACAAGAATATGACGAATCGTATTCCGAAACGTTTCTTGGTTACGATTTCTCACAAGGATACACAAGCCTCGAACAATCAAATGAAACTCCGGTACAGAAGCAAAAGTCATTCTGGCGTCGCTGGCGGGAGCAACGTCAGGAGGAGAAATTACGACAAATCCAGGAGCGCGAACAAAAAGACGAACTGCAACTCGATTCGATACTCGAAAAACTGCACACGGGTGGGCAAGAAACACTTACTGATCAGGAGAAGCAGGTTCTCAATCGTGCGAGTGCACGCTACCGTAGCCGAAAGCAAGGAACCGAATCGGCAGAATAATAATGTGTCAAGCCATTACGTTACGTTCGTAACAGTTTCTGCCCCTCTTTTCTCAGTGTTTCGATCAATTGAGCGATGTGCTCCTCGCGCGTCAGGGGATTGATGATCGTCGTCCTCAAGACGGTGCGGCCGTCGAGTGTTGCCTGAGTGAGATAAAAATCTCCCGATTGAATTATTCGCTGTCTCATCGTGAACTGTATTTCATTCACACGATCAAGTGGAGAATGTTGTAATTCATCGGGAAGGTAGCGAAATGCCAGTATATTGCACTCTGGGACGTGTTGCGGTTCAAAGTCGTTTGACGCCGTCAACATTTGGTGGAAGCGTTTCGTCAGATCGTAGGTTACGTCCACCGCGTCGATAAAAAACTGTGATCCGACAAGCGACCAGACGCCCCACAATCCAAATGCCGCGGCGCGTTTTGTGCATTCGAGTGTTCTTAACCCCGTATCGTATTCGGCAAGACCGGGATTCGACGGGTCGAATAAATAGGGTGCATGCTGTTGGAACGCATCGAATCGATGGTCTCGGTTCCGATAAAACACAAACGCACAAAGAGCCGGCAGTAACATCATTTTGTGTGCGTCGAGAATGAAACTGTCGGCAAGTTCGAGTCCACGAACGAGATGACGATATCTCGGGCTGAAACATGATGCTCCTCCGTGAGCGGCGTCAACGTGCAACCAGATGCCGTGAGTTTTACACACGGCAGCGATTTCCTCGAGGGGATCAAACGCTCCGATTGGAGTCGCGCAGGCACACGCCGTGACCGAGGTGATGGTGTGCCCATTTTCCTTGAGCGACTCGAGTAAGGTGTCCAGTTGGCTTGGGGTCATTCTTCGTCTGTCGTCGAGTGGGGCCTTTACCACGTGATCGGTACCGATGCCAAGAATTCCCGCCGATCGGACTACTCCATAATGTGCATCTCCGTGCACGACCATCACGGGAGCCACTTCTCCGTGTGAAATTCCTTCTGTCCAGCTCTTTGCGAGAGAGACATTTCGAGCTGTCAGCAGCGCTGTAAGGTTGGCCAACGAACCACCTTGTGTGACCAGTCCGGAAAATGTTTCTGGTGCCAGGCCAATTTGTTCTCCGATCTTGTCGACGAGTGTACGTTCAATGGCGGTCGCCCACGGCCCCATTTCGTACACGGCCATGACCTGATTGGTCACCGACCCGACGGCGTCGAACAATCCTGCCCACGGTACAGACGCCGGCACCTGATGCCCGACGTAGTTCGGGTGCAATAGATTCTGTCCACGTGAAAGCATCAATTTTACTAGTTCACGAAATCGGTCGGCGAGGTGTGATGTTTCTGTAGAATCGACTGTGCCACGTTCGACGAAATAGCTCTCTGGAGCGGAATCAAGAAGTTTGCGAGCGAATCGGCAGTTTTCTTCAGGAGGATGCCAGTTGAGAACGGGACCATCACCGCAGGGCCAGCGCTCACTAACTTCCTGAGCCGGTGAGGGTTTGGAGCAGAAAGTCGTTGTTCCATCCG
>JAQCEJ010000201.1 GCA_027618475.1 Planctomycetota bacterium
GCGGTGACGATGAATTCACCGTCGGACAGGCGATCGATTTTAACGTTGATGCCTCGTTTCGCTCGGTGGGGCCGGCCCTCACCTTGCAGCGCCATCTCGTCGCGCAACTGGGAAGTTACGCACAAGGATTCTTATACGGCGACCCCAGCCCGCAAGCCGCCGGCGTGCTGAAGCGCGTCGGCTACAAACCAGTCGGAACTTTTGAGCGCTGGGTCAAACCGCTCCGCTCGTATCAGACGCTCAAGAAATACACGAAGCAGACCGCGTTATTGCGGGTCTCGTCCCCGCTCATCGATTGCGGACTGAAGCTCCGCTCGCGCGACACCTGGCTGCGGCTGCCGAGTGGCTACACCGTCGAACATCTCGATCATTTCGACGAACGCTTCGACCGGCTCTGGGACAAGGCGAAATCGCAATTTGCGATCGTTGGCGAACGCGATGCGAATTACCTGCAATGGCGTTTCGGCGATCATCCCGAACACGACTTTCAGATTCTCGCGCTCGTCACCGCCGACCGCCGTGACGTTCTCGGATATGTGGTGTCGTGTGTTCGCGATCACGAAATGACTATCTCCGACCTGTTCTTTCGCGATACCGAGTCGCTCGACTGGCTGCTGACGGCATTCATCAAGCACGCCCGCACGCAATATATCAACGCGATCGAAATGGTCTATCTTGGAGCGCCGCAACTGGCAGATCGGTTAACGGCATTCGGTTTTTATTCGAGACCGTTTCAACGTCAGTTAATGGTCTTACCCGAACCGTTGGCGCTGTCCGTCGACCTGCTCGACGTTTCCCACTGGTACTTTACAAAAGCCGATAGCGACATCGACGTCTGAGCATTCGACAGACGATCCCTGTCACAAGACGTATTCACGAGCCTGATATGAGCAAAAAAGAGCTTCTTGCCAACACCATCGATACCATCAACGGGTACGGTCTCGTCCGGCGCGTCAATCGCTGGTCGGGACTCGTCGTGCTCAATTACCATCGTATCGGCGAGCATGGCGGGTCGCCGTTCGATTGGGGGCTGTGGAGCGCCAGCCTCGAAGACTTCGAACAACAGGTTCGTTATCTTTCGCTCAACTTCGACATCGTCAGCGAACGCGATCTCCCCGACATCTTCACGCGCAAAAGCGGCCGGTTTGTGATGATCACCTTCGACGACGGCTACCGCGACAATTACGAACTCGCCTATCCCATTTTGCGGGCGTACAATGTTCCCGCACAATTTTTTCTCGCGACCGGTTTTCTCGACAATCCGCGAGTCCCCTGGTGGGACGAAATCGCGTGGATGGTGCGATCGAGCCGCAAATCGCAACTCCCCGCGAACCGCTGGACGAACTCGGCGATCGACTACGTCGACGCCGACCGCACGAAAGTCATCGAACATCTGCTGAAAATCTTCAAATCGCTCGATGCCGCCGTCAACGTCCAATTGATGAACGAACTCGCCGATCTCACCGGCAGCGGCCGTTGCCCGCACGATGCCGCACACGAGATGTGGATGACCTGGGACATGGTCCGCGAGATGTCGCAACACATGGGGATCGGCGGACATACCGTTAATCACAATATTCTCGGCAAACTGACCCCCCCCGAGCAGGAATTTGAAATCCGTCATTGCAAAGAACGAATCGAAACCGAACTCGGCAAACCGATCTCGACATTCAGTTTTCCCGTCGGCCATCAATCGACGTTCGATGAACAGACGCGCGATTATCTGCGGCGTTACGGTTTTCGGTACGCCTTCAGCTTCTATGGTGGATACGCGAAACTCAATCACGCCGACCCGCTCGACATCCCCCGCGACGCGGTCGAGAGCTACATTCGCTTTCCCGAGTTTCAGGCGACGGTGACGCTGCCGCAGTTGTATACGTGATCTGGCGCTGGGTGGCTGGGGCGCAGTGACGCCATCACTCACCACACACCAAGAGTTTCGCAAACGGCAAGCGATCATTCAATGATACCCACGGCCCCAGTCGAGTTCTTGTAACGTCCAGAACTCAGCAGGCTGGGGCTGTCACGCCGAATCTTGGTTGTGGAATGTTCGGGCAAAGTGTGTCACTTATTCGACAACGCCGATTGAGCGCCCCAACCACCCGACGCGACGACGCCGTTTACGGATAATACGCCTGCAGAAATTCCGCCAGCGTACCGGTGTAACGGGCCTCGGCCAGATATTCGATGCCGCGCTGCGAACCCCACGAATAATAGAAGATCACCTCGCCGCCAAATTCACACAGATCCATGTCCGAGACATTGGTGTTCGGTGATTGTGCGATCCTTTGTTGCTGTTCGGCGTTGATCTGAGGATTGAGAATCGTTCGATCTCCCTCGTCAAACGTCAACACGGGATTGAGCGGCGATTGCTCGTACGTCACAAAGTCGCGCGTCCGTACCAGATGTGTTTCGTACGGTAAGGCATCGTCGTCGGGTTGCAATCGTTCGGGAAGTCGGACGAGATAGAAGATGTAGTAATACCCGTCGAGAAAACGAATCGTCGGACAGCCGATGTAAAATTCTTTCGTCCAGGCGATCTCTTCGCCGAGAAACTCCCAATTCAGCAGATCGTCCGACTCCGCAAAAAAGCTGGTGAATTTGTTACCGACCACATCCGGCGGGTCGCCGACTTCAAATGCCATGATATAACGACCGTCCCCTTTGCAGACCGAATTGTTGTAAAGCCGCCATCCTGGTTTTGCGAGTGCGGTCTGACTGGTCCAGTTGATGAGATCGGTCGAAGACAAGACGTCGATTTTTTCGCCACCCCACCCCCCTTGCACACCAAAGACGTATACGGTCTCATCTTCGACGTATGCACTTCCCAGATGATGATCGAGCGCAAACGGCGGTGTGAGTTCTCCCGTTTCGACGTCGACAAAGCGAAAATAATCGTTGGGAACCGATGAACGATGATATTTGCGATTGATGTACTCCAGCCGATACAACCGATCGCGAAACACGATCGGCGTCGTTTCGTTGACGCCAAAATCGAGCGTACCGAGTCGACGGATATTCGGACGTCGTGAGTGCTTGTTCGATTTGCCAGACGCTTGCGTTCCCCACACCCCGGTGACGGCAAACGATCCGAAGCCGAAAAATGTCGATTGCAAAAATTGTCGTCGGGAGGGAAAGATCGAAGTCGATTTTGGGATGGGTGTCACTCTTGAACTCCTTGTCTGATCGGACGACTGATGCCGTTTCGCGGCGGACGAATCGACATTTCGGGGTCATGCTAACGATAGCGACAAAACAGTTGACGAGCTAATCGCTGAGTGGCCAGCCGGGTGGCTGGAGCACAGTAGCCACATCACTCACCACACAGCAAGAGTTTCGCAAACGGCATGCGATCATACAATCCCGCTTACGGCCCCAGTCGAATTCTTTTAACGCGCAACATTACATAGACTGGGGCCGTCACGCCGATTCTTGGTCGTGGAGTGTTCGTGCAAAGGGTGTCGCTTGTTCGATAACGCCGATGAGGGCCCCAGCCACCCGTCCGGCATTGTACGCCTGTGAAACGGCATTTTCGTCAGATCGATGTACCTGTCAATCGCATTCGGGCACCGACATTGATAGACTGAAATCTATTCGCCGCGTACTGTCGCGCAGGAGAAACGGCTTATGATTCGATCGTCCCTCCTTTCGGGCGTGCTGGTTGTACTGTCGGTCGCCGGCTCGTCGGCTGACGATGCGTTCGAAGCGAATGTCCGGCCGCTCCTTCAACAATACTGCTTCACCTGTCATCGGGGAGATGAACCCCAGGGAGATTTTTCCCTCGAGACCCTGAACGCCGAATTCGGCGGCGCGGTTCAGCGGCGGCCGTGGCAAAAAATTCTCGTTCGCCTGACCTCGGGCGAGATGCCTCCCGAGGGGAAACCGCAACCGACTGCCGACGAACGGACGTTGCTTCGCGACGCGATCGCTTCGCAAATTCACGACGGCGAACAACGCGAACGCGCCACACAAGGCCGGGTCGTCTTCCGTCGGCTCAATCGGACCGAATACGAGCACACCATCAACGACCTGCTCGGCGTGCACGTCGAGTTGATCGATCTCCTTCCGCTCGACAGTTCGTCCGACGGATTCGACAACGTCGGCGACGCGCTGCATGTCTCTTCGTTCTTGCTCGAACGGTATCTCGAAGCAGCCGACGTCGCCCTCGATGCGGCGATCGCCAACGGTCCACAACCGCCGCTCATCAAGCAGCGGTACACCCTGCAAGATTCGCATCAGGTCCGCTCGACGACCGAAAGCGTCTATCGCAAGTCCGATGACGGCCGCGTGGTGATGTTCAGTTCGTCGGCGTGGAATGCCGTTTCGCTCTCGCCGTTCTATCCCCCCCATCGCGGCGATTACCGATTTCGCCTTTCGACGTCGGCGATTCAAAGCGACGACAAGCCGGTGACGTACCGCGTCGACGCCGGGCTGATGCTGATGACCGGCAAGCCGCATCTCGCAGACTACTTC
>JAQCEJ010000085.1 GCA_027618475.1 Planctomycetota bacterium
AAAACGCGCGCGAAAGGGGCGCGAGATAGTCGTGAGACGAAATTTCGAACGCATTTATGCCCCTTTTTGCAATCTGAAACAACGATGCACGAGAGCGCAACGGCGAGGGGTAAAGGACTGAATTTTCTCGGTTTTTCAGGGCCTGGCGCAACTGCATCAGGGAGGGTGCAGGGGGGATGAACGGCAAAACCGAATGGGCGACACGTCGACGCGATCGAAAGGGTTTCCAGGCACTTCACCAACGTGGGTGCGTCGAACGAACATTCGCCTGGATCGGATCTGGTCATCGCTACTCCAACGACTACGAACAAATCCCGTCAATCAGCGAAATCATGCGTCCGAAGGATGAACAAGAAATTCCATCGGCAATAGAAATCGCATTATCAGCCGCAATCGATGGCGTACCGTCAGATGTTGGTTGACGACAAAACCGTGCTTTCAAAGCCGCAATGGATAGTCTGGCGCCTTTCTTCTTCCCCTCTCCCACTCTTGCTCCGGGACTGGCTACTCACGTTTCATTTATTTATGATGCGCGGCGACCGATCTCACTTCCTGCCCGAACTCGAAAGGAGAAATCCCATGCGAGCACTCGCCGTCACGGGCTGCGTGGCAGCCATTCTACTACTGACAACAGCCTGGTCGAAATCGAATAGTTTTCTTCCCCAGGTCGCCACTGTCGAAGAGCTGGAGATCGACGTCGAAGAACTCAACCCGTGGACAAATCTCGACATCAACAACCAGGTCGAGAATTTTCAGTTCGCGATTGTCACCGATCGCACCGGCGGCGCGCGGGCCGGGATCTTCGAGAGCGCTATTCCGAAAATCAATCTTCTGCAGCCCGAATTCGTCATCTCGGTGGGGGATCTGATCGAAGGAGGGACGGAAGACCCGCAGGTCTTCAACATGGAATGGACCGAATTCGAAGGGCTCGTGAAAAACCTCGAAATGCCGTTTTTCTACGTGCCCGGCAATCACGATATCAGCAATGTCCCGATGCAGAGCGAATGGGCCCGCCGCTTCGGTCGGAGCTATTATTCGTTTAAATTTCACGATGTGCTCTTCATCTGTCTCAATTCCGAAGATGAAAAGAACGAAGAAAAACGGGACTATTACTTCTCGCAGTCTCAACGCGACTGGCTGAAAGAAACGCTCGCCGAGAACAGCGATGTCCGCTGGACCTGCGTCTTTGTGCACAAGCCGGCGTGGACGTACGACCCGGCGAAATTCGACGAACTTGGCTGGACCGATGTCGAAGAATCGCTGCAAGGACGGGGCTACACCGTCTTCTCGGGGCATCGGCATAAGTACCAGTTGTTCGAACGGCACGGCATGGAATATTACATGCTCGCCACCACCGGCGGCGGTTCGAAACTCCGAGGAAAAGACGTTGGCGAGTTCGATCATGTCGTCTGGGTCACCATCAAAGACAAAGGCCCGGTGCTGGCAAACCTGATGCTCGACGGCATCGAACCGAAAGATATCGGCATCAAATGAAATCTGTGGAACGGGTGTCATAACTCGGCTGGCAACGGACAAGACCTGCTGATTTGTCTCGAAAAACTCGCCATCCGGCAGACACCATTTCTTTTTGTGGTTCCCCCGTTTTTTGTTGCTGTTCACTTTACCTCGGTGATTTTGTGGCAGACTCAATCGATATCGACGATCCCGCTCGCCGTCCGGGTTACGTCACGTCCCCACCTGAAATCAAAACTCTACCGACGGGCATCCCGTATATCATCGGGAACGAAGCCGCGGAGCGATTCAGCTATTACGGCATGCGTGCGATTCTCGTCGTGTTCATGACGAAGCATATACTGAACCACGCCGGTGAACTGGAAACGATGAGTGAAGCGCAAGCGTCGTCGTACGCCCATTGGTTCATGGCGGGGGCTTACTTTTTTCCGCTACTGGGGTCGATTCTCTCGGATGTCTTCTGGGGAAAGTACCGCACGATCATCATCCTCTCGCTGGTCTACTGTGCGGGACACTTGGCACTTGCACTCGACAGTACGCGCACCGGACTCTTGTTCGGTTTGACGCTGATTGCGATCGGGGCGGGCGGAATTAAACCGTGTGTCTCGGCGCACGTCGGAGACCAGTTCGGCCGGTTGAACCAGCATTTTATGAGCCAGGTCTTCAACTGGTTTTATCTGGCGATTAACATCGGCGCGTTTCTGTCGATGATGCTTACTCCATGGCTGCTGACCGAATTTGGTCCGCACGTGGCGTTCGGCGTACCGGGAATTCTGATGTTTCTCGCCACGTGGGTCTTTTGGCTCGGACGCCACAAGTTTGTGCACATTCCTCCTGGCGGGACCGGATTTCTTCGCGAAGCCCTCAGTAAAGAGGGACTCAAGGCCATCACCAGTCTGTCGCTGCTTTACGTTTTCGTCGCCGTGTTCTGGTCGCTGTTCGATCAGTCGGCGACGGCATGGGTTCTGCAGGCCGATCGAATGGACCGGCAGTGGCTTGGTGTCGAATGGAAAGCCTCCCAGATGCAGGCTGTCAATGCTCTCTACATTCTTATTCTGATTCCGTTGTTCAACGTGGTGATCTATCCGGCCGCTGGTCGATTTGTCAAAGTGACTCCCTTCCGCAAGATCTCGGTCGGTCTGTTCCTGATGGCAGGAACGTTTTGGCTGACGGCACAAATCGAGCGCTGGTTGCAGGCGGGTGAGACGGTTCACGTTCTCTGGCAGATTCTCGCGTATCTGCCACTTACCGCCTCGGAGGTTCTCGTATCCCCCACGTGTCTCGAATTCTCGTACTCGCAGGCCCCTCGAAAGATGAAGTCGTTCATCATGTCGCTGTATCTGCTTACGGTAACCGCTGGCAATCTGCTGGCGGGGCAGGTCAACTCGTGGATCGACGACGGTACGCTGGAACTCTCCGGAGTCGCGTACTTTAAGTTTTTTACGTGGTTGATGTTCGGTGCTGCCGTGTTGTTCTGCTTCGTCCCGTACATTTACCGGGGGCGTGAATACGTGCAGGAGTAACGCCGAGGTTTTACTCTGCCTGGGTAACTTCTGCGTCCGGCCTGCCGATGCAGTAGAGAACTTCCTGTCGCATATCGCCGTCTCGCTGAGCGACGCGGAGATACAATCGATTCGCACTGACGGACGGCGTGGCAAAGGCTTCGTCGCCAAGCTGCTGTTCGGCGACACGTTCGAACCCCTGCGGATCGGCCTTGAACACGGTTGCTTTGCCTGATTCGTCAATCGCTATGATGTTCTTGCCGACAAGAATCGGCGACGCACTGAAATTTCCGCCGATACGCTGTTTCCATTGTTCTTCCCCCGTTTCGGCGTTCCAACAGATGGCGATGCCGCTGTCGTCGACCACATACAGATAACCATCGTATTGGAGTAACGAGGGAACATACGACTTCTTGTCGTTTCGCCAGACGACTTTTCCGGTTCCCGCATCGATGCAGATGGTCTCTTGTCCGGGATATCCCCCCGTGGCATACACCAGATCGCCGTATCGAACGACCGTTCCCACACAGGCTTCGGTGGTACCGTCGACCGACCAGATCTGTTCTCCGGTATTGGGATCGTAGCTGACGACCTGATCGCACCCGGCAATGATGAGTTGATCTCTACCGCCGACGTCGAACACGATGGGGGACGCATACGTTGCTATTGCAGGCCGCTTCTTCAGCCAGACGGTCTCCCCCGTATCGCGGTTTAAGGCGGCGAGCCAACCTCCTCCTGGGTTGTCGGCAGCAACGATCACCAACCCCTTGTAAATTGTCGGTGAAGCCGAGTAGCCGAATTTGGCCGAGAACCCGCCGACATTCTTTTGCCACACAACCTGTCCCTTGCGGTCGAGGGCGGTGACCCAGATTTTTTTGTCGTTCAGAAAAGTGGCGAACAGATTCGTGCCGTCATAAGCAATCGTGGGCGTGGCTTGTGTGTTTTTGTCGTGCATGCGCTGTTCGAAATTCCCTTTGTGCAGATCGGTTTTCCAGATCTGGTCTCCGGTATTACGATCGAGCGCGAGCACCGATTGCACTTCGGACTGTTCGTCGGCCGTGGCCAACACAACGAGATTCTCGACAATCGTCGGCGAAGAATGTCCTCGTCCCGGTATGTCCGTCTTCCAGACGATGTTTTTCGGTTGGTCCCACGCCAGAGGTATGGACTGATCGGGTACCGTTCCGTCGCCGTTCGGACCGCGCCATGCAGCCCAGTCACCCGTCTGGATTTCGGGTTCGGCAGCGGTAAGGGTCGACGCCGCATCGGATGAAACCGAAACTTCCGTCACATCAACCGCGGGTGGCTTTCGGCACCCTTCCATCAACACACAGACGGCGGCTAGCAGAATGCAATAATGAAATGATTTGATCTGATGGCTCTTCATCAGCGATTCCTCGTTAGCCTTTTAATCGGTTTTATGTATGAACCTCGACATTGTCGACCATTACTTACGAACCGAAAACCGATAGATCGTCGTTTGCGTGTAGACTTCGGCGGGCTGCAGCTCCGTCGTTGGAAACGCCGACTGGTTCGGTGAATCGGGGAAATGCTGGCATTCGAGACAGAAGCCGGCGTGTTTGACAAATCCCGCCGTCGCGTCGCTGCCGTCGAGAAAATTCCCCGTATAAAGCTGGACGCCCGGTTCGGTCGTTTCGATTTCCATCACTCGACCCGACACCAAGTGAACGACTCGTCCGACATGTTGCAATTTCGTCGACTCGTTAGTGTTGGTTTCGTTGATCACATAACAATGATCGTATCCACCGGGAACTTCGTCAATCCGTTCGCCGATCGTGTGCGGCGACGTGAAATCCATGGGAGTCCCCTTGACCGTTACAATTTCACCAAGCGGGATCGACGTCTCGTCGACGGGGAGATAACGATCGCAATTCAATTCGAGTTGATGATCGAGAACAGTGCTTGTGTCTGAAACGGATTCGTCCGAACCATCGACTCCCGCCAGATTGAAGTAGGTGTGATTCGTCAGATTGACGATCGTCGGCTTGTCGCTTGTCGCCGTGTAGCTGATCTTGAGTTCGTCATCGTTGGTTAATTGATAGGTGACCGAAACGTGCATCCGACCGGGATAGCCTTCGTCGCCGTCGTCGCTCGTCAGGTCGAACTTAACTTTAAGCGGTTCCTTTTCGGAGACCGTTCCAGACCAGATCTTTCGGCTGAAATTGTTCACACCACCGTGCAGATGGTTCGGATCATTGTTGACAGCGAGGGAATATTCGGTCCCTGACAGCGAAAATTTTCCCTTAGCGATGCGGTTGGCGTAACGCCCACAGATGCAGCCGAAGTAGGGGCTATTGGTAAGGTAATCTTCCCAATTCGCGAAACCGAGGGCAACGTTTTCGATGTCCCCCTCTTTATCGGGAACTTCGATCGCGGTGACACCGGCTCCGATATTGATCAGGGTTACCTTCATGCCGTTGGCGTTCGTCATGACGTATTGCATGATGTCACCACCGTTTTCGGGAGCATCGCCCAGTGGTTCGGTCTGCACCCCGACAACGTTTTCACTGGTGATGACACCATCGTTCGTCGAATCGACAATCGATGCGGGTGGAGGTTTGGGAGGATCGGACGATGAACAACCGAGTCCGAAAAAGAATAGGGAGCATAGACTCGACGCAATCAGCCGCGAAAATCTGGTCATCGATCACCTCTGAACCATAGCGGACGGAGCGGGAGGAGAGTACGGGTGTTCCGAGACGTACATCATCCGAAACCCGAATGATATTATCAAGTTACGGCGACAGATTCCAGGAAGACGGCGAAACGTGGGATCGACAAAACATAATCGATCGTTTATTTCTGAGATCATTGGTGTCAAAGTTTGAAAAGTTTACAGAGTCCTCCGTTGATTCCAACGTTTCGCTTGTTCCCGGCGTAAACAATGGTAAGGTGAGGATATGCCGAATACCTTTCAAATGGTAAAACAAGACCATACTTACGACGGTCACGACTCCGGATCGAGCGATGCGCGGCTGGTTGAAGAAGCGCGCAATGGCTCGCAAGGTGCGTTTCGCGAGCTGGTTCAACGATATGAACGCCGCTTATGGCGGGTATTGTTGCGATTCGTTCACGATCCGGATCTTGCCGAAGATCTGGTGCAAGATACGTTTTTGCGAGTGTACGAGCGCCTCGACATGTTTGATCCGGCGCGGCGTTTCGGGCCGTGGCTGTTTCAAATCGGTGTGAATTTGTCGCTCGACTATTTACGGAAGAAAAAACGCCGTGGCTGGTGGCCGTTATTTAGTGATCGACGGCAGGAGCAGCAGTTTGATCCTCCTTCAGGAGACCCGCGTGAGCAGCTGGATCTGAAGCAGGAAGTTGATGCCGTTTTGCAGTTGATCCCCGAGAAATATCGCACCGTGTTATGTTTACGCGATCTGGAAAATTTTTCCACCTCGGAAATCGCCGTCATCCTCAACCGCCGCGAAGCCACCATTCGATGGCGACTGGCCGAGGCGAGAAAACGATTTCAAGAACTTTGGACCGCCCGCGAAGCGATGCAGAGCGGATTGGCCCCATCCAAAACGAAACACGCACAGAAATTCACGAGTGAAGAAGCCATCGTCGACGAAACGAATGGCAACGATTAACCGCACTGGTGGCTTCCGATACAGATACATTCTCTTCGCGTTTTAATGTCATACGAAACAAAACAGAGTAACGACGATCATGAACTGTAAACTGGCTGAACAGAACCTGGCATTATGGGTCGGCGGCGATCTCGACGAAGCGTCGATCCGCGATCTGGAAGAACACTTGGCGTTATGTTCGCACTGCCGAGCTGCAGGTCGACGTTTGAAGTCGGCACAGCGGGTGCTCGTGAAGGCGAGTCATGTGGAAACCACGCGATCGGTGAAGTCCAGATCGACAGAGAATTCAACAACGACCAACGGCGGTCAGACTCAGTTGCTTCGCAGTCTGGACGAGAGTATCTGGCCGAATGTATCGAGAGGATTGCGAGCCCTTGAAGCACGTAAACGGAAGCAGCGATTCAACGGGTGGATTCCCGCCGCTGCAGTGATTGCCGCCTGTCTGGCGATTATTCTTTCTCCGCGTTCGTCGGAGCACGGCCCTCGCCCGTCGCGAGATTCGATACCGGGAGCGACGGTGGACGGGCAGAACTGGTCGGGGTTCGATCCGATCGGTTTAAGCGACGAGAGCAAAGCGATGTGGAAAGTCAGTACCGGACAGGTGCAAACTCCTCGTGAATCGCAGCCTGCTCGTTCGGATAGGGTCAATGGCTCGGTGGGCAAGTTTGGTCCGGGACTCCGGAATCTGATCGATGAACGGCCGTTTAAGAAGTAACGATAGAATCGTTGCTGGCTCAAATGGCGTCAATCGCGTATCATTTCTGTACAAGCCGTTTCATAACCCTCTGGACGGCGGAGTTCTCGCTGTCAATTGAACGATCATTCCATCGCCAACCGGGTTATGAAACCAGTTCTAGTATGTTTCCATGCTGTGAAATGATTGTGCGTTTCTCGAAGGTTATTCCGCCGTCTGCCGGGTCATAACATCCAGTTCTTTCGACCGGAGCATATCCATCATGCCGTTGTTTGAATTTCGCTGTTGCGATTGCCAGGAAACGTTCGAAACGCTCGTTCGTTCGTCCGAACCAGCCTCTTGCCCACATTGTCGTTCGGTCGTACTCGAAAAGCTCGTGAGCGCCCCGGCCGGTCATGTGCGTAACGATGCCCGTACCTCGCTCCCTGTCGCCTCTCAATGTCCGCCAAGCGATGCTCCTCCGTGCAGCCCCCACTGTTGTCGGCTGTAGATTTTGGTTATCCTGCGATTATTAATCGTCGATCGATCGAACCGGTTGAGCGACGAGTCTCTCCCTTGGTTCCCGTTCGCAGGAGAAGTCGAAGATGCTGACGGTCTCTTCTGTCACAGAAGCCGATCGACAAGACGCATTAGCTTTGCTGTTCGAGCATCTTCCCCCCGCTGAAAAATCCGATCAGGCCGCGATGGCCGATGCGCTTGCTGAGGAGGGTGAGCTTTCTTGGGAAGGCCTGCTGACAGCACGCGATGAACATCGACTTCTCGGTGTTTGCCTGACCGTGATCCAGGCCGATCGATCCCTCGGAGTCTGGATACCCGTAATCGCTTCCTCCGCCCGCCGCATTCCCACACTAGAACGCGCCATCGCCGCGGCCTTGTTGCAGGAAGTCGTTTCCCGTCAGGATCGGTTTGACCTGCCGTTCGCGCAATGCCTCCTCGAGGAAACCCCCAGCCCTGCTGAAAGGTGGCTGATCAATGCCGGATTCGAACAGATGGCGGAATTATCATTTTTGCATTGCGATCTGACACAGCCGCTCCCCGCTGTGCCACATCAGAGTTTTGAGAGCGAGGTTTTTCAGCCGGGTGTCAATGAAGCTCGCTTCGCGGCGTTGGTCGAACAGAGCTATCGAAATTCGCTCGATTGTCCGAAGTTTACGGGGCTCAGGACGGGGGCCG
The DNA here is from genome assembly GCA_027618475.1 of Planctomycetota bacterium. Classification (GTDB taxonomy): domain Bacteria; phylum Planctomycetota; class Planctomycetia; order Planctomycetales; family Planctomycetaceae; genus JAQCEJ01. The sequence continues at coordinate 8,457 of JAQCEJ010000085.1, forward strand.
AGGCGCTGAAGAGTCACCGCACCACCGGAGAATTTCGACCTGAAATGTGGCGACTGTTTCGCAGTGCCGAAAGCGATGCCGGCGTGTTGTTGTGTGCCGACCACCCCGATCTCGACGCCTGGGAATTGGCTTATATGGGGGTAAGACCTGAAGCACGCGGACGAGGTTTAGGAAGGGCGATGGTTGTTTTTGCCATCGAAGCCGCTAAAAACGCAGGCAGGAAACAACTGCAACTTGCAGTCGACTCCGTAAACCGTTATGCCAAAGATATTTATGAGACATTCGGTTTTACGGAGCATGCGCATCGCACGGTCTATTTGCGTCGGCGCGACGCGAGTCATCAACATGTTTTAGACGAATCGTGATCGTGTCGAAAAAGACCGAAAAAAAATCTTGGGACCGATCGCCCGAAAAAATAAGGATTTCGTTCACCAAAATTTCATGACTTCGATGGGGCGGCCCATTTGAATTTGACATCTCGACGCGACTGGATAAGATCGTCTCCAGTGAGTGAGAGAGAGCCGACAAACGTTTGACGATTATCGGCTCTCTGTGAATGAAAGGGATGTATTCAACCGCATATCGCCGCATCAGCACATCGCGAACAAATCTTTAGAGGCAACGGAATGCCCTCCGTCCTCCTCGTCGATCTTGTTATAATGTACGCTGACGTTGCGCGCAGGGGGTCGCACGATGCAGACCGATTCATCGACCATGATGTTGTCGATGCAACACGGAACGACAGATCCAGCACGTTCTCATTCGAACGGTACGAACCCGTCACCATTGGATCTGGTTCAACAATTTTGGCAAGAATTGCAACAGCAGGTCGGCGATCGAACCTTCCGTCATTGGTTTATGGGGAAGACGACCGTCGCCGTCGATGGTGAGTTCATCAAGCTCGGCGTTGCCAGTTCGTTTCTCTTAAACTGGATGCAAAAAAAATTCCAGCGAGATCTCGAACTCACCGCAGCGCAAATTTGGGGAACTCATGCGCGCATCGGTTTCGTCGTTCACAGCCGCACCGACGACGCGAAGACGTCCTCCGCCAAATTGGCTCCCACACTAACGCTCAATCCCACAGTGGAAACGGGCAACACATTCGAAGAAGTCGTAGCGGCCAACAACACCGTGACACACACGGCACCGGCGGCCCATGATGCGACGTTCGCCTTACCGCGCATCGCGTCTTCCAACGAAACACGGTCGATACCGACGAATGCCGCCTCTTCTACCAGACAGCACAATTCGCTCTCTAAATCGTTATCGGGAACGGCGAGTCGAGCTGTCGAACTTGCCGACTTCGTCGTCGGCCGTTCGAACGAACTCGCCTTTACCGCCGTCAAGCAGGTGAGCGAGTTGCCGGGGGCGCGCTACAATCCCCTTTACATATACGGCGGCGTCGGTATAGGCAAAACCCATTTGCTGAACGGGCTCGCCAAAGAACTCCGTCGGCAGAACGCCGGTTTGCAGATTCTGCTGCTCACTGCCGAAAATTTTGCGAACGCCTTTACACAAGGGTTGCGCGAAAAATCGCTCCCCAGTTTTCGTCAACGGTTTCGTTCGGTCGATGTTCTGCTTGTCGACGATATCGATTTTCTCGACAACAAGCGTGTGATGCAGGAAGAGTTTCTGCATACGCTCAAACATCTCGAAGCGCACGGCAAGCAGGTGGTGCTCACCTCCGATCGGCATCCGCGACTGCTCACGCATTTGAATGAAGAACTGGTGACGCGGTTTCTCTCGGGAGTCGTCTGCCGCCTCGAATCACCCGATGCCGACACGCGACTGGAAATCGTTCGCCGCAAAGTCGAACGAATGAAACTCGATCTTTCGCCCGAAGTTGAAGCGTATGTCGCCGGACGTTTTCAGGCAAACATTCGCGAAATTGAAGGGGCACTCTTTTCGCTGCAGGCCGTGCAATCGTTGACGAACAAGCGAATCAGCCTGACGATGGCAAAAAAAATTCTGTCCGAGCTCGAACGCGATTGTCTCCGTGTCATTCGTCTCGCCGACATCGAACAGGCGGTCTGCCATTTTTTCGGAGTTCCCGCTGACGATCTCAAGTCTCCGCGTCGCAGCCGCAAGGTCAGCCAACCGCGTATGCTGGCAATGTTTCTCGCAAGAAAGTTAACCACCGCAGCCTACAGCGAGATAGGCAACTACTTTGGGGGTCGCAATCACAGCACGGTCGTCTCGGCTGAACAACGAGTACAAACGTGGCTCGATAAACAAGAAGATTGTCAGGTCGCCGCGCGATGCTGGAGCTGGGGAGATATCATCGAGAATCTCGAACAGCAGTTGTCGGCTTAAACCATGTCTTTGAAGCTCCGGCTTCGCCGATTGTACTCTTCATGAGACCACACTGGCGGAGATTCCGCACTTACCATCGATCATCGTGATAAGAATCTCATCGCGGTGATTTGGTTGCCTCTTCAATCAAAATCTCACACCACGTCACCCCGCCGCAGTGGATCTTCGTTTTCTTCGCGTTCTGTACATTGGCGCGAATGTGTAATGTCCGGCCAATCACCACTTGAGCGTTGGACTTAACGTCTGCGCCGTTAAAAGCGGAATCGATGATTTCCACTTCGAGCGGGAATTTTCCCATTCGCAGTTCGCCGCACCGTCCCGACAAAAACTGTCCCCACTTGAGATCTACATCAAACTCGGGAATTGAATTCTCTGTTGCCTCAGGTCGCGATCTGGTCAATCCTCCTGACCCGACGTCGAATCGTTTCCCCACCTCGACCAAGACGATTGGAGAATAAATATCCCGTTGCGCTCCCCCTGGCTGTTGTTCATACCAGCGAAAGTGAATCGTGATCTTCGCCGGCTCGGTTGTCGATTCGCTCTTGCCGCCGTAACACAATCCACCGACCAACAGAGCCACAATTGCCGCCAACAATAACCGCTGCATCACAGGATTCCTTTCCTGAAAACTTGTTCAAACGTCAATGAAATCATATCAAGAGTTCATCACTCAACAACGCCAAATTGCCCCCTGTTTTTCACTCGGCTTGCCAGGTCATCGCCGATCGTTCGAGAATTGGCAAGCGTTCCGCTACGCGTCGCGGCTAAACTCAGAATAGCGCTCACTTTGGCTTTTGGCTTCTTGACTCATTCCCCCCCTTGTGCCACTCTCGCGGTTGGCTACCATACGAGTATGAACACTCCATCTGACGCAAAAACAAATCGGCTCATTCACGAAACGTCGCCATACCTGCAACAGCACGCGCGCAATCCGGTTGACTGGTATCCCTGGGGACCGGAAGCCATTTCCGCTGCGAAGTCTCTCGATCGGCCCATCTTCCTTTCGATCGGTTATAGTGCGTGTCATTGGTGTCACGTGATGGAACACGAAAGTTTCGAAGAGGCCGAGATCGCTGGGCGGATGAACGACTGCTTCATCAACATCAAAGTCGATCGCGAAGAACGCCCCGATCTCGATCAGATTTACATGACCGCCGTGCAGGCTCTCACCGGCCGCGGGGGCTGGCCGATGTCGGTGTTTCTTACTCCCAATCTCAAACCGTTTTTTGGTGGAACCTATTGGCCGCCGAATGCCCGCATGGGAATGCCCGGTTTCCGCGATATCGTCGAAAAAGTGCACGAGGTTTGGGAGTCGCGGCGGTCCGATGTTTTTCGCACGGCGGATGAACTGACGAATGCCGTTCGCACGCATTCGTCGGTCGATGTTGAACCGTCTCCCCTCAACGAGTCGATCTTACAACAGGCGATGTCGCAGTTGCTTCGCTCGGCCGACCGCGAACATGGCGGTTTCGGACGCGCACCGAAGTTTCCGCATCCGATGGATTTGCAGGTGTTGCTTCGGATGGCGGTCCGCTTCAACGAGAAAGATGCACAACAGATCTCGACCTTCACGCTCGATAAGATGGCGCGCGGTGGAATTTACGATCACCTCGGCGGGGGATTTCATCGTTACTCGACCGACGCCTATTGGCTGGCACCGCACTTCGAAAAGATGCTTTACGACAACGCACTACTTGTCGGTTCATTGCTCGATGCATTTCAACTTACCGGCGACAAGCCATTCGCCCACGTCGTTCGCGAAACGTGCGATTACGTTCTACGTGAAATGACACTGACCGATGGCGGCTTCTGCGCAACTCAAGACGCCGACAGCGAGGGGGAAGAAGGCAAATACTTCGTCTGGTCACAAGACGAAGTGCTCTCGATATTGGGAACCGACGACGGATCGATCTTCTGCAAATGTTACGATGTCACGCCTCAGGGAAATTGGGAAGGAAAAACGATTCTCAACCGCAATCGTTCGCACGTCGATTCGGCAACAACGCTCAATCTTTCGGAAGATGAACTTGACCTGATCCTAGCTCGTTGCCGAAAAAAACTTTTCGATGTCCGTTCAAAACGAATTGCTCCGGGACGCGATGATAAAGTTCTCGTCTCATGGAATGGATTGATGATCTCCGCCCTGGCACGAGCAGGACGAACGCTCGACGAATGCCGATATACCACGGCTGCCGTCAATGCCGCGAGTTTTCTACGATCTTCACTCGTCGATGACGATAATCGCCTGATGCACAGTTACAAAGATGGCCAAACGAAGGCGCGGGCATTTCTCGACGATTACGCCTGTCTGATCAATGGGTTGGTCGATTTGTATCAAACAACATTCGATGCGAGTCAACTCGATTGGGCTTGTGCACTCGCCGACCAGATGCTTGAACTGTTCGAAGATCGCGACGCCGGCGGATTCTTTTACACACCCCACGATCACGAAACTTTGATCACCCGGCAGAAGGATAGCCAGGATGGGGCAACTCCATCGGGAAACGGGATGGCCGTCTTTGCTCTATTGAGGCTTGGCCGACTGTGCAGTCGCGAGAATTTCACTTCAGCCGGGGTTAAAACGCTTGAACTTCTTTCCGGTCAGATGGCCCGGGTCTCACTTGCAAGTGGTCAAGCGTTAATGGCTCTGGATGACTGGCTCGGCCCGAGTGACGATGTCATCATTGTCGACGGAACCACCCCCGCGACGTCACAACCGTTCATTGATCTGTTGCGACAACATTTTCTGCCACATCTCATGATGGCGCGAAAACATGCCACATCGGCCGGAGCAGTATCTCTTGAGGCAAGTTTCGCAGGAAAGTCAGCAAGGGACAGTGAGCCAACGGTCTATATCTGCCAACGCGGCATCTGCCAGGAACCAATTACACAACTCTCTCATTTAAAAGAGTTTGTGTCGAATCGAATGCGTTTGGACCTGTAATAGATCGCACGAACCGTTCGAGGATAAGTACGTTTGAGCTGACCTTGAGCGAAATGCAGTAATCCGTTATCTTTCCGGGCCTTGAGGTCGGCAATCTGCCCGTCTGTATGATGTTTTTCACTCTCGTCTGTTCTCTCCTCCCTTCCAGAAATTTTGAAACAGCAAGGATGCTGTCATGTTTTCCCGCTCGATATTGATCGGGGCACTCATGCTCACGCCGATGGTCGGCCTGGGCTGCGCCTCCGGTACGCAATCGGGCTGGAATTGGGGTCGTTCGGTCGCAAAGAGCGAGGACAAAACCGAATCGGAAGCGACGTCTCCCCCGAAATTGAATATCCCGTCGCTCAAACTCAAGAATAAAGGGGAGTCGACAGCGGTTGCGGACAAGTCATCTGCCCCTGATTCTTCAAAATCGGAAACGCCGACTTCAACGGCTGCATCCACAACACATGCTGACGTAGTCCATGCCGATGCCGAGTCGACGTCGGATAACATCGAAAACACGATCGAACAACTTGGTGGAACAACCTCGGGCCGAAGCGCGAATCCACCGGTATCGCACGATGCCGAACTTCTGAAACGGATTAATTCCGAACTGAAGGATCTTCCCGCCCGGGAACGTGCCGAACTCTTTCATGACTTGAAGTCACTCGACCCGGCAATGGTCGACCAGGTTCTCAAAATGCGACGCATGTCGCTCCAGATCAGCGAACGAGCTAAGTCCTCTTCATCACCTGTCAAAGGAGGGGGACACAGTTCGCCGCTTGACGGCGATGTCTCGGATTCCGAATTGGGCCGTTCGACACGGTCAGGCTTGGGAAAAGGGGATCCCTGGGGCTCGCCGGGGGATTCCAAAACCGAAACACTGACGTTGGGGGAATCCAAGCCGATTCAGCCTCCGCCACGAAAAGATCTCGAATTGCCACGTATTACACCATCGACTCCTACGGAATCTAAGCCTCTACCGGCAGTAGACCAGATTGCGAGACCGCCCCAGATTTCGGCTGATGAATCCATTTCGTCGAACGCCGTCTCCAACGCCGACCTGACGTCAAACGTGACGCCATCGCCAAATTCACAGGCGATCATTTTTCCTTCCCACGACACACCCGACCCCGATTCCGGCATCATTAATATCGCGTCCGGATCGCCGGCTCCGAAAAAAACGTCGATCGAATCGTTAATTGAAAAAACCGAGAGGGAACTTGCAACCTTGCCGCTCGGTACGACGCCTGAAGAACAACGGCGGTTTCTCGAAAAACATGTCTTTTTGCGGATGTTGTACTGGATGGGAAAACAGCAGGAACGGGCCTTGCAGCCGATTCCCGGCATCGATCCCGCCGATCAGGAATTCTGGCAGCAAATCTTCTGGGCCATGACTAACTATTTTGACGCACAGACAATCCCCAACGAAGCCGACCGGGCTGCACAAACCCTGGTACAACTTCGTGCCGCAGTGCAGCGATTACAAGAGAAAGCAAAACTCGAAATTCACAATGTGGCGTTTTGCCATAAGATCACGAGTTTCGGAAGCTACGAACGCTTCAACAAAGACGAATTCACACCCGGGCAGCCTGTCTTGTTGTATGGCGAAATGGTCAACTTTAAGAGCGAACCAACCTCCGATGGCCAATATCGCACGATCCTGAAGTCGACTCTCGAAATCTACCGTGCCGGTCCACAGGGGGAACTCGTGGATAGCATTCCCTTTCCGGTAACAGAGGATCTCTGCCGTCAGCCTCGATCCGACTACTTTCACAGCTACGAATTCACGATTCCACAGCGCATCATCCTCGGACCGCATGTGCTGAAACTCGTCGTCGAAGATCAGCTCAGTCGGAAGATCGCGACCTACTCGATCAACTTTATGGTCAAGTGATGCGAGTCAATTTCCTCCGACGGCTACGAGACAGATGCGCGGCTCAAGACTGCGATGATGGTCTTTCTGCTTGACTCTTAACCGCGTATCGTTAATAACCGATGGCATGTGCTTTCGGAGTTGATCCAACGATTCGCCGTAGCTGAAAACCAGAAGCCATGTCTCTCCGCCAATTCGCTGAACGGGTATTGTACTCTGACGACCTGGCAGAGAAACTCCGACGACCGGAAACACCGCTCACGGACATCGAACCGGGTGCTCCCGTTCGCGTTGAATTACCAGTTCGGCCGGCAGATCTGCAATTTGCTCCCAGGCGATCGGCACCGGCGATGCCGCATCCGATGTCGTTCGATCAGCCACAAAGGCGGGGCGTCGCTCATCACATCATGGCGAATCATGAACTGCAGGCGCTCGAAGTGATGGCGTTTGTGATGCTCGCGTTTCCAGAGGCTCCCTCCGATTTCCGCAGAGGGCTAGCCGATGTGATGCAGGACGAACAGCGTCACACTCGACTACATATCGATCGAGGCGCCGACCTCGGCGTCCCGTTCGGAACGCTCCCCGTCAATTCGTACTTCTGGACAAAGGGCCAGAAATTCAACGACGTTCTCGATTTTGTTGCGGGGCTCTCACTTACGTTCGAAGGACGCAATCTCGATCATACGCTTGAGTTCGAAGATTACTTCCGCAAGGTCGGCGACAGACGCAGCGCCGCCGTGATGCGAGTCATTCATCGCGATGAAATTCAGCATGTCGCGTTTGGCTGGGAATGGCTCAAACGTCTGAAACCGAGCGAACTGTCCGAGTGGGAAACCTATTGTGCTCATCTGCACTGGCCGCTTAAACCCGAGAAGGGGATCGGCGAGCATTTTCAGAAACGTCCCCGGCTGCAAGCCGGTATGACGGAAGAGTTTCTGCAAAGACTGTTAACTGCCAAGTCAGAGGAAGACATTAAATCCAGCTGAGAGGTCAGAGATTGATAAATCCGCAAATGAACACAGTTCATACACGGATTTCATTCCCTGTCTCGATTGATACCAAAATCGTTTTTGCCTCAAGAGGTCGCCTATTATGGTTGACAGGTTCCCGTGACGGGGTGATAATGTTATTAGCCTATCCGCTCATACTGCCTGCACCCCATGCGGGCTCCGAGAGTGGACACCCTCGATAACACAAGTAACACCGTGGTGAATAGATCACGGTCAATCAGGCTGTGACAGGGTTGGTCCCTCGGAAGGTCATAAACAGCGGATATCCCTTCCCGGCTCCTCCTCCCTTTGATGCCTTCAAGCACACTCGATTCATTCAACGACCGACCCGTATTTTATTTACAGATAATAATAATGTGTTAAACAGACCATCGACCGACTTTGAATGAAATTTGTGGTCAGTCGATCGGTCAAAATTTCGGATGAATATCGATTTGAAATAGACATCGTTTTGCAGAACTGGAACATTCGCGTCGACCATTCTGATTCTTGCAGTACGATCAACAAAAACGGATCTTTCAAATTCGGGGACCATATGATGAACCTTTTGGCCATAATATTTGGTATGCCCGGTGGCTGGGAGCTGCTGATTGTCGTTTTCATCGTCCTCTTGCTATTTGGCAAGCGTTTGCCCGATACCATGCGATCTCTGGGCCGCAGCATTACCGAATTTAAAAAAGGGGCCAGCGATACAGACGACAACGAACAAAAGGACCAATGATTTCTTCGGATGCGAAGACAAGAGACTTGGCGGTTTTCGTGGATGACCGTGCTTTCGCGGGTTACACAACGTATGAACGAGGTGTATCATGGAGTTGGCAAACAATGGCAGCGTATTGGGTTATCTCGGTATGCCGGGCGGCTGGGAAATAGTGATCGTGCTGATGATCGCCCTGTTGTTATTCGGCAAGCGATTACCGGAAATCGCCCGCAATCTGGGTCGAGGGATTTCCGAATTCAAGGGTGGCCTGCACGACATCAATTCGGAAATTCAGAAGTGAGAATTCTGCGTTCGATGTTCTCCGACCTTGCTGTCGAAGAATATAGTGCGAACGGTGTGACACGCAGGTGAATACAGGCGATCAGATCATTTGAGAGGTGTAACATGTCACTAATAACTGAAACGAGTTTGTTGGCCTTCTTTCCCGCTGCACCGGGTACCGGGGAATTGCTGATCGTCGCGATCATTGCCTTACTGCTCTTCGGCAAGCGTCTGCCCGAAGTGGCGCGCAGTCTGGGAAAAGGGATTGTAGAATTCAAGAAAGGGGTTCGGGGTATCGAAGATGAGGTAACATCCTCAACTTACAAACCCGAAGCGTCTCGTCCTGCCCCGCGAGAAACACACGCCGAAGTCACCGCGCCGAAGTTTGAACCTCCGAAGTCTGAACCGGCTTCGTCGGAATCGGCATCGACGGAAGAGACAAGCCACGCATAATCAATGAACAAAGTCTTCTTTGGTCCCGTTACATTGAACGGTTCCATGTGAACCTGATGTTGCGCGGCTCATCTAAGATTTTCCCGACTGGCCAGTCGTTTCAGTCATTGACTCGTGCTGAGCGCGCCGAGATTTCGGCCTTCCGCCGTGCGATTTGCCACGTGGCAATGCTTCACATACTCGTACGTGATGTCGTGAGCCGGCAACAGCAGCGGCAACAGCGGCCCGGCGACGCCCCGGCAAGGAGAATCATCAGTCAATCGAAAGTCGAACGTGTTTACGTCGACAAAACCGGGAGCAACTCCCCCAAGCGTTGTCTCTCGGCCGCGGATCTCCCGACTGACGTCACCGTGAGAATCTTTCCAACCGGGGGAAATCCAGTTATTCCAGAGTGCCACCGAGCCGTCTCCCTCCAGCAACGCAAGATTACCTTCGCCCGCCGTCACAACAATGATGTTATTACGGCAATCGATCGCTTCACCGGATGACGACAAGCGTACGAGCGTTGTCGGTCCATTGCGGTCGGAGAAAACCGTGTTGTGATAGAAATTCAACGTACCGTGACGGTAACTGGATTCGTCGCCGCTATCGCCCCCGTAATGCATAATCTGATTGTTACCGCCGTCGTGCTTAAGCATGATGTTGCCGTACACGAGCGACGTACCATACATCGGCGAGTTGCGAATCTCGTCGCTCCCTTCGGCATCGACGAGATCGAGTAAACGGTTGCCTCCGTCGATCCAGTTGTAACGCACGACCGTTCCCGCAGAGCGATCTTTGAGATTGTTCCCTAGACATCCTTTACGCAGTGGATTCAAGCGATTGAACTGAAACGTGATTCCCAGTGCTTCGGTGTAGATATTATGTTCGTACAGACTCCCTTCAATGCCGTTGTTTCCGATGGTGCATTGCTCGACGACGATATTTTTCGATTCGGGAGCGATGAAGAGTCCGTTGCCACAATCAGTGAGGGAACAGTGACGGATGATGATATGCTCCCCTTTTTCGAGATATATCGCAGCGGCATTCTTCATGTACTTCGTCACACCCTTCACGCCAAAAAAGTAATACGGCGGACGGGCGTGGCGAATGTCGAGGTTCTCGATAACGATGTATGCGGGCATGACATCGGGGGGAACCGTCGATCCGCCGATTTTGATCACACCGCGCTCGCCCCCCCAATAGCGGAGTTCAGGCCGGGTGATCGCATTCTCACCGTCGATAACAGGCAGTTCCCCCTGTGGACCGGGAACGCCGGAAACGAAGATAGGTTGCTCAGCCGTCCCGCGCCGACAGAGAACCCATTTCGAGTCGTAGGGTTGTTCACGATGATGGATCAACACCCGATCGCCCGGCATGAGCTGCTCCCACGGCACCTGGTCGATAAGGTTAAATTCCAAATCGGTTCCGACGTGGTAGTCGCGAGCATCGAGCGGCGTTACACAGAAAACGAAGAGAAGAATTGTCTCACAGCAGGGCGCGACGATACCCAGCATGGCTCTCCAGTGAGAAGAAGATTCTCGCTTCTTTTGTACGCTTCTTGCCGTTGCGTATGACATGGTTTTCCTAACTGGTCGCATCCAGCAAACTCACGATTCTCGCTGAGGTCGGCTTCGTCTCGAGAATCGCGACCGTTGGTTGGCGATACGTCCAGCCGCTGGTTTCTCCGGGATTGAGATGCAACCTCTGGTGCGCATCACAAATGATGTGCGGCTTGTGCGTATGTGCCGAAATGAAGACATCAAATTCACCTGGGTCATTCTTTACGTGATCGGCGATATGCGTCACCAGAATGCGCGTACCGTCGGGGGTACGGAATCCGAAGGCCGATTCGGAGAGTTTTCCCAGAATGCGAAACCCGGCGTGGACGCCGAGCCGGTTTCCTTCATTATCGCCAAAACATGCCAGCATCTTGCATTTCAATCGGCGAAGTGGAGGGAGGACGATGGGAGAAACGAAATCGCCCGCAAATACAACGAGTTCGCATCCTTCGTCGTTAAAAACCTCGACGGCTTTCCGCACATGATCGAGATGATCGTGAGCATCGGCAAAAACTCCAATCCGCATGCAAGGCTCCATCTGTTGGCAACTGTCGTGGCCGGTTCGGACTCAAATCAAAGGTATTATGCACCATTCACGGGATTTTGCACCATTCACTGTCAACGTCCAGATTCCACACTGCAGGAAGCGGAAGACTTTTCCCAATCGTATTAGTCTGACTAATCGATCATACTCGGATAAAACCACAATATTCACAAATTAAGAGGAATAGACAAAAAGGTCAAAAAGGGAACAGCTGGATGCCGATGTAACAAGAGAACTCGTCATTCAGCATAGGAATTATTGATGGGTTCACGGGAAGCCTGGACGGCCTAAAATTAAGAATGGAACTGAATTCTCAAAGAACTCCTCCGGGCCGGGAAGAGTCGAGTTGGTGAAAGGTCATTTCATGGCAGAGATGATCCAAAAATCTCGGCAGGAGTTGAAACCCCATGCGGTGTCGGCTCCACAAAATACGTTTCCGGCGCCCCCCCACGTGATGGGTCGGATGACACGGCAACTCGCACAGTCCTCTCCGACACCGTTGATCGACCCTTTGGTTGTCGAACCGCGATTGTCGACCACCGAAATACGACGACGTATCTGTCATGTTCTTCCCGGGTTATTGCCGCTGATCCTCTGGAATTTTGCCCATAAAGATCCGCTGGCACCAATCTTGCGCAGCATTATTTTTACGCTCATTGGTGGCATAGGCATCGGTATCTATTTCGCACAAAAATTTATCTCCCGCGATGGGGAAAAAAACTGGCCGCAGGCCGTTATCGGTTACGCGGCGTCGGTGCTCGGCACGATCGTCTTATTTCCCGCACATCTTGAACTCGGTTTCACCGTGCTGGCAATACTCGCCTTCGGCGATGGAATGGCAACGCTGGGAGGAAAATTGCTGCGCGGTCCGGCGATTCCCTGGAATCGTGACAAGACCTGGGCCGGATTAACGTGTTTCATCGTGTGTGCAGGGTTTATGTCGAGTTTAATCTACTGGGGCGAGGCAAATCCACGTGTCTCGTGGTTCACCGCCGCGTTGTGTGGCGTAATTCCTACGCTTACTGCAGCCTTCGCCGAAACTCTCCCTTTGCGACTGAACGACAATATTCGTGTCGGTGCGACTGCGGCGGTAACAGCAGTGTGCGTGCATGCGGTTTGCGTCGGTCTGTGAGAGAATGAGCAGAAATGCAAATGCCGATACCACTCCTGGAAGTTTCGCATTTGCAGAAGCGCTTCGGTAAAGCCGTCGTCGTGAACGATCTCTCGTTCAGCGTTACGGCCGGTGAAATCTTCGGTCTGTTGGGACCAAATGGAGCGGGAAAGTCGACGACGATGCAAATGATCGTTGGTTTACTCGAGCCTGATGGTGGAACGATCACTCTCGAGGGAATGCCTCTGTGCGGTCGCGACACGGAGCGATTTCGCGAGATCGGTTTCGTCCCGCAGGACTTGGCAATCTATCCGGAAATGTCAGCGGAAGAAAATCTGCAATTCTTCGGAGACCTGTTCGGCATCCCGCGCGTGCCACTGCGCAGCCGTATTGCCGAAGTCATGGACTGGATCGGGCTGAGCCGCTCATCTCATCAGCGCTGCGGTTCGTTTTCAGGAGGGATGAAACGACGTCTGAATTTCGGCATCGGCATTCTGCATCAACCCAAAATTCTGATTCTCGACGAGCCGACGGTCGGCGTCGATCCCCAATCGAGAGCACATCTCTTAGACTGCGTACGAGAACTCGCGGCGACCGGAGTCGGCGTCGTCTACGCCAGTCATTATCTCGAAGAAGTCGAAGCCCTCTGTTCACGGTTGTCGATTGTTGACCACGGAAAAATATTGTTGACCGGTACGATGGACGAACTCTGCCACTCTGGTCCGCGGCGGATCGAACTATCGGTGACACGGGGATCGGAACAACTGCAAAGGCGACTGCCGACAGAAGCCCGATGCCATCGTTCACTGATCGACAATGTGCTGAAGATCGATATGCCGATCGACTTAACCGATACGACACGAAATGGCACCGAAGATCGATTGCTGGAAAAAGTCAGCGAATTGATATCGCTGGTGCGAGACAGCGGTGCAGAACTGCGAGAAATTCACACACCACAACCCAGCCTCGAGCAATTGTTCCTGTCATTAACAGGCCGAACGCTCCGCGATGGGTAATGAAGAATCGAATAAGCGATGAGTCAAAAACAGGGAGTGCAAATCCCGTAATTCATTATCCCCCCTTCATCCCTTCAAACAGCTCCAGCAACCGAGAGCAGGAATAACAAACGAGCGACCGCTATGTGGGCAATTACACTTAAAGACTTGAAACTCTTGATGCGCGACCGACGGGCGTTGAGTTTGCTTATTGCACTCCCTTTGGCGCTCGTCGGAATACTCGGCTCGGCATCGAAGCATATGGTTAACCCGACGGCGAGTGACGGCGGGCCGATCGAGCCGCTGCGGGCATACGCCGTTCTCGTACCGGCTTACACGGTGATGTTCACGTTCTTTCTCGTCAACGTGATGGCCCGCTCGATCATCCAAGAACGGGAATGGGGAACGCTCCGTCGTCTACGGACGTCGCCAATCACACCCTTTGCGCTCTTGTGGGGCAAGACGATTCCCTTCTGGATACTCTCGTGTGCACAAGGGGCCGTTCTGTTTCTGGCGGGGCGATATCTGTTCGGCATGCCGTGGGGCTCAGCACCGTGGTTGCTGATCCCCGTTCTCTGTTGTACCTCGCTGGCTGCAACGGCCCTCGGATTATGGGTTGCTACGATCGCTAAGACGGAGTCACAGGTCTCGGCATATTCGAATTTCGTGGTGATTGTCCTTGCCGGAGTCAGCGGTTGTCTCGTGCCGCGCGGCTGGCTCCCGGATTGGTTGCAGACGGCAAGTCTGTTGACTCCGCATGCCTGGGCATTGATGGCATACGATCAGGTCTTGCGAGCCGCACAGCCCCAAATTGGTTTGCTGTTCGGCAGTTGTGGTGTGCTGCTTGGTTTCACGCTGATCTTCTTCCTCGGCGGCCGCTCGCGATTTCAGGAATTGCAGTAGGGGATGTAAAACCGACTTGCGAAACCCGAAAAATGCGAGACGTCACCCGGTCGTGGCGCTATAATTCATCGCTGCTGTTGGGCCACGGACTTGAGAAATGGCTCTTCATGAGCGATAAACGTAAGAATGGTCAGTCTACCAATGCACTTTCAATATTTTGAACGCCACATGAAACGACTCAGTCCAACCGCACAGACGACAGGGATGATGAACGCGTCAGCGGTACAGACAAGGAAGGGAAGCCTTATGGTGGGAAGAGCTCTGAAGATCGCCGTTACCTTCGTGATCGTTTTGGCCTGCGCCCTTGGTCGCTCGTCAGCTGCTCCCCTGGACGATGTTTTAAGAAAATCGGACGGTTTCTTGGGGAATGCGTCGGCAACATCAAACGCCAGTGAAGACGAGCCCATCGTGAATGTCAGTTTCGCTCCGGTCAATGCTCCCGAGGGTCGCGAAGCGCTGTTGAAGATCGAGCTCATTGTACCCGAGGGCCGACACACATATTCGACAAACAAGAATTTCAGTGGCGGTACGAAGATTACGATTAATGCCGTCAAAGGGATCACTCCCATCGACACCGAGTTCGTAGCCGATCACAAACCAAAATTGGAATACGAACCCCTCTTCAGCAAGACCGTAGAAAAATACAAAGGGCGTGTAACGTGGACGCGGCGTTTTAAGATTGATCCGGAGATTTCCCCCGATGACGCAGGGCTTGTGTTTTATTTTCGCTTTCAGACCTGTAACAGCACAAATTGTAAGAATAAAACAATTTTCTATCAGGCAACTCTTTCCGATATCACGACCATCAAATCGCTGAAATTTGCGACACTGGCCGGGGCAACACCTTATCAAGAACCAGACGCACCCGCGCCTACGGTAATCGACGATGCTGACGTCACTGCTGGTACTAACGACCCCTTCTTCAGCGATCTCCAATTCGTCGACGACGAAGCGGGAGGGGATCTCGCCTGGTTTCTGTTCTCGGCATTTATCGGCGGCATGATTCTCAACGTCATGCCCTGCGTCCTCCCCGTGCTGGCGATCAAGATTCTCAGCTTCGTGCAGCAAGCAGGGGAAAGCCGACTGCGCATCTTTTTGCTTAACCTCTCTTATACCGGCGGCGTTCTCAGCGTGTTCCTCTTGTTGGCGACGCTCGCCGTCACAGTGAATCTTGGTTGGGGGGGACTGTTTCAAAACTCTGACTTTAATCTCGTGATGGCCTGTCTCGTCTTCGCTATGGGATTGAGCCTGCTCGGCGTCTTCGAGATCCCGGTCCCCGGTTTTGTCGGTTCGGCGGCGGGAAATTCACAACAGCAGGAAGGGCTTGCCGGGGCATTCCTTACGGGCATCTTTGCCACGCTTTTGGCAACGCCATGCAGCGGACCGTTTCTCGGTGCCACACTCGGCTGGTCGGTCAGTCAACCGACCGAGATTACGTATCTCATCTGGGGAACGATGGGGCTCGGGATGGCGTTTCCGTATTTGCTGTTCGGCATGTTTCCGTTCGCCATCAAATGGCTTCCCAAGCCGGGAATGTGGATGGTGCGGTTTAAGGAATTCTCGGGCTTCGTGCTGATGGGAACCGTCATCTTCCTCATGAATTCATTGCAGGAAGAATATACGATGCCGCTGCTTATCATGCTGCTGGGGATTTCGCTCGGGCTGTGGATGATCGGCAATCTGTATGATGTTACTTCTCACATTCGCCATGTCTGGACGGTGCGAGGATCGGCACTCGTGTTAACCGCATTGATTTGCGGTTACGGTTACAACATGACGCGGCACGCCGGACTCAAACTCCCGTGGAGGGAATTCACACATGCGACGTTGAAGGAAGAACTGAAGTCGGGGAAGACGGTGCTTGTCGATTTCACCGCCGACTGGTGTCTGACGTGCAAAACCGTGGAAAAGTTTGCGTTGAATACCTCCGACACGCTGAACTTCGTGAACGAACACGATGTGGTCACGTTGATGGCTGATTACACGCAGGAATCGCCCGAGATCAAAGCATGGCTCGACCGTTTTCAGAGCAAGAGCGTGCCGCTCACCGTGGTCTTTCCGGCATCGGATTATAAGCGTCCGATCGTGATTCGCGATGTCTACACCAAGTCGAAACTGCTCAGCAAGCTCGATCAAGCGGTCAATCGCGCAGCGAGTGCCGATGCAAAGACATCGACCGCCAGTGAACCAACTGCTGCGAGAATGTAAAGACGGTTTTTCGACGGTCTCGTGTATCGACTGCGGCGTGTACCGTGTGGATGTGGAACGCTGAATCGTCCAAAGAAATAAGAAACCGCTGCGCTAACCCGCGATGCACAGCGGTTTCTATTAAGAGATCTGAGGGAGTAATCAGATCCCGGTTCCAAGACTTCCAACACCATCTGACACAACCGATCGCACCTGTCGTAGTACCTGCAACGCTTTCAAGACATCACGTTGCAGAGGTTGTGCCAGCCGACTTTACAGAGGAATTCCGAGCAATTCCTCTTCTTCTTCCTGAATGATGATTCGAGGTGTGACCATCAACATCAGACTTTCTGTTTCGCGACCCACACCGGTGTTCTTGAAGAGACGACTGATGTAGGGGATTTTGTTGAGAATCGGCACACCGGCCATGTTGCGTCCTTCACGGAGACGTTTCACTCCACCGAGGAGGACCGTTCCACCGTCGGGCACACTGACCGTCGTAGAGACGTTGACGACTTCGACCACCGGCTGTTGAATGGTGATGTTTCCGCCAGCGGCACCTTGTTGCCCTTGCTGCCCTTGTTGTCCTTGTTGTCCTTGTTGTCCTTGTTGACCGGTGATACCACCACCGATGCCGCCGAAGCCGAAGTTTCCACCGCCGCCACCGCCGCCACCGAAGCCACCGCCGCCGCCGCCGCCGCCGAAGCCGCC